>JBEKDR010000007.1:0-74184 GCA_050014255.1 Bacteroidales bacterium
AGATTTCATCTGATCTCAATTATATTAATCTGGCAGGCTAATTCGGCTCATCTTTACTCCCAGTCAACTGATTATTTTGATGGTAAAGTCATAAATGCTTCTACTTCTGATCCGGTTCCATTTGCAACAATTAAGCTAAAATATAATCAGCTGGGAGTTTATGCAAATGCCGAGGGTGATTTTAAGATAGCTGCTAACCCTGAATTTCGGAATGACAGTTTGATCATAACATGCATAGGGTATAAGCAAAGCTCATTGGCTTTTAATGATTTAAGTGAAAAAACTATAAATAAAATTTTTTTGATTCCGGTGGTTTATGGACTTGGAGAGGTTAAAGTTGTAGCATCGAGAAGTAAAATAAATTCACTTGCGATTATCAGAAGGGCAATAAGAAAAATAACAAATAATTATCCTGTAAAACCTTTTAGTTACATTGCCTATTACAGAGATTACCAAAAAAGGGAAAGTAATTACATAAATCTTAATGAAGCAATTATTCAGACTCTTGACAATGGATTCAATTCAGAATCCTCATCAAATAAGTACCGGATGCTCGATTTTAGAAAAAATATCGATTTCCCCAGGATGAGAATCTCCCCATATTATGAATTATATGCCTCGCACGATTTAAATAACCCCGATAAAACCATTCCAAAAGCAATACTGGGTGATCAATATGGAAATGAACTTTTCATCTTAATGGTTCACGATGCAATCCGTAATTTCAGTACAAGATCATTTTCCTTTATCGAGACCTTTTCAGCTGATTTTATCCTGAATCATAATTTTTCAGAACCATCGAAGGTCTTTAATAATAATTTATTGCTATATAAGATTGATTTCGAGGCCAGGCACGGGATAACAGGCGACTCTTTGCAGGTTTCAGGTGCTATTTATATTCAACCAAAAGATTATTCAATACATAAACTGGAGTATAATTGTTATTACAAGACAAAAGGGGAGGAATTAAAGAAAATGTTCAATATTGATACTGAATATGGGTATGATAATGACGTTGACTCATTAATGTGTCTGAAATACATCTCTTTCAACAATATATTCATGGTCGTGGATTGGGATGATAAAACATATTTCAGAATACTGGATTCATCCCTCGATACTCAAAGTAATATAAAGTCAACAATCATTCTTCATTGTAGTAACAAGATTGATCCTGTATCAGCATCCAGAAAAGGGAACTACATTGTAATTGCCGGCAAGAAAGAAATAAAAATTGATCATATTCAGGTCACAGGGAGGAATATATATCTCAGATTTAAAGATGCTGACCTTAAGACAGGAAACGATTCTATCAGGGTTGATGTCGAAAACATAAAAGATATAAATGGCAATATTCTGGATAAACGAAAATCAATTGAACTTTATCAATACAGAGAGCTTTTTGTCCAGGAGTATAATAAACCCTTGCCTTTAAAAGACAGCTGTTATATGCAATATTTGCCCCTGGAAAATAACTGCATATCTAAGTTTTCCGGCAAGGATAAATATTGGATGAATACTCCTGAAAACATTAAAATTAACAGTAAATAATTTATTTTGAGTCAAGCAATGAATGAAATTAAATATTGCGGTGCAGAGCACCGGAATATTTAAAATTATGACTATCGGCAATCATGAATAATAAATTGCAAACCGCTTGAAAATCAATTTATTTACCCCATCCCCAAGGGGAGTAAATTGATTTTCTTCGCTCCCCATGGGGCCGGGGTAAACGAAGAAAATCAATGGGTTTTTATGCATGATTTTTTTATGCATGATTCCTGATACTCATTTTTAAATCAATTATAAGCCAGACATTTTGTATTTTTACTGTAAATCAAATATTGTTTGATCAATAACACCGTGAAACGAATCAAAATGATGAAAAGACGAATTTTTTATTTGTCATTCCTGCTGTTTGCAATTGGATGCAGTAACCGGCCTTCAGAAAAATGGGATTTTAGATCGTTTTATAAACCAGCTGAAAATCCTGTCCTGAAAGCTGATTCTTCTTTCACATTTGTTGATCCGATCAGGAATGAACTGGTAAAATGGCAGAGAGCAGATGTCTTCAATCCGGCTGCTATTGTGAGAGACAATAAAGTTTGTTTATTATACCGAAGTGAAGATAATCCGGCAGCAATTCTTGGTGGCCGCACGTCCAGAATCGGTCTCGCATTCAGTGAAGATGGAATGCATTTTTCAAAATTCCCGACGCCGGTTTTATATCCCGACAGCAGTAAATTTATGCAATATGACTGGCCCGGAGGCTGCGAAGATCCAAGAATTGTTCAAACTGAAGATAGTATGTATGTATTGGCTTATACATCCTGGAATTATAAAGTTGCAAGATTAAGCATTGCAGTCTCAAAAGACCTGCAGCACTGGGAAAAGAAGGGGCCGGCATTTGCTAAGGCTTATAATGGTAAGTTTCTTGATATATGGTCCAAATCGGGTTCTATTATTACAAGAAAGTCTGGAGATCGTTTGGTCGCAGCTAAAATCAACGGGAAATATGGAATGTACTGGGGTGAGAATTTTGTCAATCTTGCCTGGTCTGAAAATCTGGTGGATTGGTATCCGTCGCTGAATGAAAATGGAGAGCTCAAATCTGTAATCAGTCCGAGAAAGTACAAATTTGACAGCATGCTTACCGAGTGTGGGCCTCCTTCAATAATCACTGATGAAGGAATTGTATTGTTTTATAATGGTAAAAATTCTGAAGGAGAAGATTCTGAAACTAAACTGCCAAAAGGGACATACTCTGTAGGAAGGGTAGTACTTGATATTAATAACCCTGAGAAGATTATTTCCCGTTCTGATACTTGTTTACTGAAACCTACATTGCCTCATGAACTTTCAGGTCAATACAAATCAGGAACAACATTTTCTGAAGGGCTGATTTATTTTCATGAGAAATGGTTTCTCTACTATGGAACAGCAGATTCATTTGTTGGTGTGGCAATCTCAAAATAAAATGAAGAAATACATTTTGCTCGTTTCGGTAATTGTCCTGGGTTTGACTGCATGTGAGCCCAATAAAGAGACGCCCTATCAGGATATTGTTTTTAAGATTGGCCAGGATCTGAATTACAGGTACAGCGACATTGAGTTATATGATTCGTCTACCCATATACTATATTTTAAAGACAATCATCCTGAATTTGATAAAATCAGTCAATCGACTTTTGCATTTTTAGCAAATGGCGCTGAGGTATATACCGGCTCTTTCTGGCCTGCCTACCTTAATTCCATGCCCTCAGGTCCTTTCATTTCTTCCCCGTCACTTTTTCAAAATTTTGCCCTGAGAGTAGAAAATTGGAACAATGTTAATCCTGACCTGAGAAATGATCCACAGCTTATTCAGTCTCTGAAGGCGCACGGCCTTTTACATTCAGGGCTGTCAGTTTTGATTAATCCCCTGGTAATTAACGTGACCCAGTTGTCTTTTTCATTTACTGTAACCAATCAGGATATGTCAGATCTGTTTATCATCGACCCGGACAAAACCGGACCCAATCTCTTTCATTATTTTACCAATGGACTGATTATAAGAAATCTGAATTATGATATTGTTTTCTCAAGCAATATAGAATATGCAACTCCGTCGCCCTGGAACAGCTGGAAAATTGAATGGCTATCCCTTATAAAATCAGGAGAATCCAGAACATTCTCGATAAATTATACAATGGCCTCTCCATTAAGTCCGGGAGAGTATAATGCATTATTTGTATTCCCGGGTCTGGAATTTCAGGTCTCAAAAGAGCAGTTGTTTCAAACGGGGGTAAGAATCTGGCTGGGGAATGTGCAGGTAAACAAGAAGATTACTATTCAATGACCATCAGGAACTGATATTCCTGAAATAGATATCAAATCAACTAAAAAAAAACAAAATGGAACGACGCACTTTTATTAAGAATGCCAGCCTGGCTGGCGGAATGATGTTAATGTCTCCGATGCTGAACAATGTAAAAAGTTCGGAAGAATATGATTTCCCCCTTATGGACCTGCATGTCCATCTGACAAATGATTATACAATAGAAAGGATGATGGAAATTGCCAAAACAAGAAATGTTAAATTCGGTATATTGGACCATCCTGCAGACTGGGCCATCAGGAACGATGCCGACTTAAGAAAATATATCGATAAACTACGAAAATATCCGGTTTACATTGGTTTGCAACCAATCGACCTGGAATGGACTAAACGCTTTTCTCCGGAACTCTTATCCCAAATAGATTATGTATTAATGGATCCCCAAAGAGTACCAATGGGGAACGGAGAAACCTTGTCTATATGGCAGTTTGATACTTATGTGGAAGATACTGAAGAGTTTATGAAGCGTTATATGGCTTATTCCATGGAGGTTCTCAACAATCAGCCAATCAACATTTTCGGCTGGCCTCTGTTTCTTCCTGTTTGTATTGCCCGCGATTACTATACCTTATGGACTCAGGAACGCATGCAGCAGATAATTTCCGCTGCAAAAAAAAGAAATATTGCCATTGAGATAAACGATATGGCCCACACACCACATGATAAATTTATAAACATGGCTAAGGCTCAGGGTTTGAAATTTACCTTTGGCTCAGATTCTCGAAATCAGAATGCAGGAAGATTAGCTTATTGCAAGGCTGTGGCAAAAAAATGCAATCTTAAAAAAGAAGATTTCTATATCCCAGTGTCGAAGGGATGATTTATTATGGATATCTTCTCATTCGCAAGACAAGTAAATAAATAATTCTCTCTTTTATTTACCTTTGTCTGCATGACAGCTATAAAACGCCTGGCCGGTCAGACAGCCATTTATGGAATTCCCAGCGTTCTGGGCCGTATTCTTGGCTATCTTCTTGTACCACTTTATACCTATGTATTCCAACCCGGGGATTATGGAACGGTGAATGTATTCTATGCATACACTTCCTTCCTGATGGTGATACTTACCTATGGTATGGAGACCACCTTTTTCAGGTTCAACGAACATGAACAGGACAGGAGCAAGGTGTTCAGCACAGCGATGATCTCTCTCATCATTTCATCTGTTCTGTTCCTCGTAGTTGTATTGTACTTCTCAGGGGATGTTGCCCGATGGATCGATTATGCTGATCACCCTGAATATGTCAGATGGTTTGCCTGGATCCTTGCCCTGGATGCAACAGCTGCTATTCCTTTTGCCTATCTGCGGGCACAGAACAGGGCGGCCCGATTTGCCTGGGTCAAAATGACAAATATAACACTCAATATCCTTCTTAATCTGTTGTTCCTTGTTTTGTGTCCATTTATACTGAGGCATTATCCCGAAGGCTTTTTCGGACGATTCATCGCATCTGTTTATCGTCCCCACTGGGGTATTGAATATATATTTGTTTCAAATCTGGCAGCCAGCAGTATAACTCTTATCATGCTGATGCCTCAGATTTCAGGATTAAAATGGAAAATAAATCCTGACCTGTGGAAGAAAATGCTGTTTTATGCTTTCCCTCTCCTATTTGCAGGAATGGCGGGGATAGTAAATGAAACTTTTGACAGGCTTTTACTCCGTTATCTCTTACCCAAAGATATCGCATCTTATCAGGTTGGTATATATACTGCCTGTTACAAGATCTCGATCCTGATGACCATATTCATCCAGGCTTATAAATATGCTGCAGAACCATTTTTTTTCGCTCAGGCTAAAGAAAAGGATGCCAAAGAGGTCTATGCCAGGATAATGGATTATTTCATCATTATCGTCTCACTGATCTTCCTGGTTACAATGCTTTATCTTGATGACTTTATCATGCCAATGCTAGTCAGAAGTAAGTCATACTGGCAAGGGAAAGGGGTGATCCCGGTTTTAATGATGGCAAACCTTTTTCTCGGGGTATATTATAATCTTTCGATCTGGTACAAGCTTACGGCCAAAACGTCATGGGGAGCCTGGCTTTCACTAATCGGGGCTGTTATTACGCTTGTGCTGAACTTTTGGTGGATACCGCTAAGTTCAGAGCATCTGATCTACGGATACTATGGTTCAGCCTGGGCAACTTTCATCTGTTACGGGTCAATGATGATCCTCTCCTACCTTATCGGTCAAAAATATTTCCCGATAAAATATAACCTTGTAAAGTTCGCCGGGTACCTGGGATTATCTGTTCTGCTATATGCGATCAGTTCCTTTATCAAACCGGAAGTTTCGATACTCCGGATAGGATTTCATTCAACCCTCCTTCTGATCTTTCTCGGGATTGCATATCTGGTTGAAAAGCCCCGGCTTTCTTTTGTCAGGAAAAGATAAATTCATTATATAAATTAAAAATAATGGCAACTACCAAAGAGATCCATAAAGAAGAACATCTTGGAAGTTCGGAATTCATAACCGACATTGTCATCGGAATGTCTGATGGGTTAACTGTGCCGTTTGCGCTGGCTGCAGGGTTAAGCGGAGCTGTTCAGCACAACGCGATTGTTATCACGGCAGGTATTGCAGAGATTGTTGCCGGAAGCATCGCTATGGGACTGGGCGGTTATCTGGCAGGGAAGACCGAACAGGAACATTACCAGTCTGAGCTGAAAAGAGAATACGAAGAGGTGGAAGATATCCCTGAAGAAGAAAAGAAGGAGGTAAAACTTGTTTTTGCACAATATGGTTTGAATAAAAAAACCCAAAACACCATCGCCGAAGAGCTGGCGAAGGATAAAGATAAATGGGTTGATTTTATGATGAAGTACGAATTAGGTCTGGAAAAACCGAACGTGAACAGGGCAAGGAATAGTGCAGCTACTATAGGCATATCATACATCGTTGGCGGTTTAATTCCTTTGTCGGGATATTTTTTTACCCCGACTCCATATCAGGGATTAGTGATATCAGCTATACTTACGGTAATATGCCTCTTCCTTTTTGGCTATTTTAAAAGTAAAGTCACCGGACAGCCTCTTCTGAGAGGAGCGCTCAAAGTCACGCTGATAGGAATAACTGCTGCTGCTGCTGCGTTCATGGTTGCAAAAATATTTAATTATCTGTTTTAAATTTTTCGGAAACGTTAAAATAAGATTCTAAATAGAGAAAACAAATAAAATCATGAAAGAAACTGATTTAATTCGCTTAGAACTTATTGCATTGGTAACTGAATGGGAACCAAAGCTGAGCAGCCTTAATGAAGAGATTATCTCCCAAAGAAGAAACTCCCAGAACCGGACCATTAAGCAGATCGTCGGACACATTATTGACTCTGCTTCCAATAATACACAAAGGATTGTTCATCTTCAATATCAACCCCTTCCACTGGTCTATCCAAACTATGCGACCTTAGGGAACAATGACAGATGGATCGCGATCCAGGACTATCAGAATGAGGAATGGAATACCCTCGTTCAATTAATGAAATACTCACTCCTTCATCTGAGCCACATACTTAAAAATATCAGTGCTGACAAGATGAATAATGAATGGATGTCCGGGCCAGGGGAAAAAGTGACTCTGAAAGCTATGATAATTGATTTCCCTAGACATTTAAAATTGCATCTGTCTGAAATTGATGAACTGATTAATAAAGAATAGGTCAGAAAAAATGATGACACGGATTAAGATTTGTTGCATAAAGAGCGAATATGAAGCCAGAACAGCAATTGAATCTGGCGCTTCAGCAATTGGTCTGGTGGCCAGAATGCCAAGTGGCCACGGACCAATATTTGCACTATTCAGAATATTTCACTCAATGATTGTACATGGCAAAAAATATTTTGCACTGATTTCGTTAAAGTTCTTATCTTGCAAAATATTTAACTGCCAGGCAAGATAATTGTACAGAATGATTGTACAAATAAAGCGGTTTATTCTTTTGCTATGGATATTTTGGCTCTCAGTCCAGGCAGTATTTTCACAGTCTCATGTAAGCAAGAATAATTATACCGGTTACTGGACAACTCCTGCAAGCTGGAGCCCGCCATGGCCATTCCCCCAAACTAATAATCTCACCAACGATATTACAATTAATGGTTATATTACTTTAAATGGGTCCCTCTCATTTTCTATTCTTCCCTGTAATTTAATTATTAATGACACTCTTGTAATAAATGGAGATTTGACTCTTGGACTTTTAACCAATATGACAATAAACGGTAATGGAATTCTTATTGTCAGAGGAAATCTTACAATCGGTGAGTATTCTAATATAATAACAAACAATTATATTATTGTCACAGGTGACATTATTAAAATCATTTCACCTAATAATGGCTCTTTTATTAGCAATAATAATCCTGAAAAGGTATTTATTGGCGGAAATATTTTGCCAACAGGAATAACCAATCATAAGTTGAATTTCCCTGCGCTCAATTGTACGGCGCCAATTACAACCCGATATCCACATTCGAACTGTAGTTATGGTGATATGACAGATATTATAAATGATCCGATATATCCTTTTTTTCAATCTACCTGTTCAATAACAACTCCGACTATTACAGCCGGTGGTCCGACAACTTTCTGTGCCGGTGGTAGTGTAAACCTGACTTCAAGTCTGGGAACAACTTACTTGTGGTCAAATGGAGCAACTACACAAAGTATAAATGTTACCACATCAAATAGCTATACAGTAAAAGTAACCAATGCAAGCGGATGTCAGAGTGCAGCATCTGCAGCAGTTGCAGTTACAGCAAATGCTTTACCGGCAACACCAACTATTACAGCCGGCGGTCCAACGACTTTTTGTGCCGGTGGGAGCGTAACCTTAACCTCAAGCCCGGAAACAACTTACTTATGGTCAAATGGAGCAACTACACAAAGTATAAACGTTTCAACAGCAGGCAGTTATACAGTAAAAGTAAAAAATGCAAATGGATGTCAGAGTGCAGCATCCGTAGCCACCATAGTAACAGTAAATGCTTTACCGGCAACGCCAACTATTACAGCCAGCGGTCCAACAACTTTCTGTGCCGGTGGAAGTGTAACGTTAACCTCAAGTGCAGGTTCAAATTACTTATGGTCAACAGGTGCAACCACACCAAATATAAATGTTACCTCATCTGGAAGTTATACAGTAAGGGTAACAAATGCAAACGGATGTCAGAGTGCACCATCAGTTGCTACCGTGGTAACTGTAAATGCTCTACCGGCAACACCAACTATTACAGCAGGCGGGCCAACAACCTTCTGTGCCGGTGGTAGTGTAAACTTAACATCAAGTGGAGGAACAAGTTACTTATGGTCAAATGGAGCAACCACACCAAGTATAAATATTACCGCATCAGGTAGTTATACAGTAAAAGTTACCAATGCAAGTGGATGTCAGAGTGCAGCATCTGCATCAACTGTAGTTACTGTCAACGCTTTGCCGATAACTCCAACCATTACAGCTGGTGGTCCGACAACTTTCTGCGCCGGTGGTAGTGTGACCTTAACATCAAGTGCAGGAACAAGTTACTTATGGTCTAATGGAGCAACTACACAAAGTATAAATATTACCACATCAGGTAGTTATACAGTAAAAGTAACCAATGCAAGCGGATGTCAGAGTGATGCATCAGTAGCAACAGTGGTTACTTCAAATGCGTTGCCTGTAATACCAACAATCGTAGCCGGCAGTCCAACAACCTTCTGTGCCGGTGGTAGTGTAACCTTATCATCAAGTGCAGGAACAAGTTATCTGTGGTCAAATGGAGCAACTACACCAAGTATAAATGTTACCACAGCAGGAAGTTATACAGTTCAGGTAACCAATGCAAACGGATGTCAGAGTGCAGTCTCAGCTGCGACCCTGGTAAATGTAAATGCATTGCCGGTAGTAAATGCCGGAGCAGATACAACTATTCCAAATGGGACAAGTACAACAATTAATGCAACAGTTACAGGTACCGGTCCATTTACTTATAGCTGGTCACCTTCGTCACAACTTGTAAATCCTCTTATAGAAGATCCTGTAACTGTAAATTTAGCAGCAACGACAGTCTTTACATTAACGGCTACTTCACTTATAACATTATGTTCTAACACTGATGCAGTAACAATAACAATTAGCGGAGGTGCATTAAATTCGACTCCTACAGCTACTCCAGGAACAATCTGTGCCGGTGCTAACGTACAATTACATGCTATAGCATCTGGTGGTTCGGGTTCCTATACCTATGCCTGGACTTCCACACCTGTTGGATTTACATCTTCTATAGCTGACCCAATTGCTAATCCCACTGTTTCTACAATTTATAAGGTAACCGTTTTTGACGGATTTAATACTGTTAATCCACAAGTAACAGTAACTGTTAATGTTCTACCGGCAACACCGACTATTACAGCCGGCGGTCCGACAACCTTCTGTGCCGGTGGTAATGTAACCTTAACATCAAGTGCAGGAACAAGTTACTTATGGTCAAATGGAGCAACTACACAAAGTATAAATGTTAGTTCTGCAGGAAGTTATACAGTTCAGGTAACCAATGCAAGTGGATGTCAGAGTGCAGCATCAGCAGCAACTGTAGTTACCGTAAATGCTATACCGGTGACACCAACTATTACAGCCGGCGGTCCAACAACTTTCTGTGCCGGGGGTAGTGTAACCTTAACATCAAGTGCAGGAACAAGTTACTTATGGTCAAATGGCGCAACTACTCAAAGTATAAATGTAACCACATCAGGTAGTTATTCTGTAATAGTAATAAATGCAAGCGGATGTCAGAGCGCAGCATCAGTAGCAACTGTAATCACAGTAAATGCTTTACCGGGAACACCAACTATTACAGCTGATGGACCAACAACCTTCTGTGCCGGTGGTAGTGTGAACTTAACTTCAAGTGCCGGAACAATTTATTTATGGTCAGATGGAGCAACTACACCAAGCATAAATATTACTACAGCAGGTAATTATACAGTTCAGGTAACAAATGCAAGCGGATGTCAGAGTGCATTGTCGGCAGCCACACTTGTAACAGTTAATGCTTTACCGGCAACACCGACTATTACAGCTAACGGGTCAACAACATTTTGTGATGGTGGTAGTGTAACCTTATCTTCAAGTGCAGGCTCAACTTACTTATGGTCAAATGGAGCAACCACAGCTAGTATAAACATTACCACATCAGGTAGTTATGCAGTTCAGGTAACAAATGCAAGCGGATGTCAGAGTGCAATGTCGGCAGCCACAGTTGTAACAGTCAATGTTTTTCCGGCAACACCAACTATTACAGCAGGCGGACCAACAACCTTTTGTGATGGTAATAGTGTAACTTTAACCTCAAGTGCAGGAACAATTTACTTATGGTCAAACGGGGCAACTACACCAGGTATAAATGTTACCAATTCAGGTAATTATACAGTTCAGGTAACCAATGCAAGCGGTTGTCAGAGTGCAACATCAGTAGCTACTATAATAACAGTAAATGATTTGCCGGTAATTCCAACTATTACAGCTGAAGGTCCAACAACCTTTTGTGCCGGTGATAGTGTAACCTTAACCTCAAGTGCAGGAACAAGTTACTTATGGTCAAATGGAGCAACTACACCAAGTATAAATGTTACCTTAGCAGAAAGTTATACAGTTCAGGTATCCAATACAAGTGGATGTGAGAGTGCACCATCTATTGCCACAGATGTAACAGTTAATGCTTTGCCGTTAACTACAGCGAGTAATAACGGTCCGGTTTGTGCAGGTAGTGCCCTCAACCTGACTGGCGGTCCGGCAGGTATGACGATCTATTACTGGTCTGGGCCTGGTGAATTCACCTCATTATTACAAAATCCATCAGTATCGGACAGTGCCACCTTAGATATGGCAGGGGACTATACTCTTACTATTGCCAATGCCAATGGTTGTACCAATACCGCCATGCAGTCTATAATTGTTAATGAGACCCCGATTGCAGTAGCAGGGCCGGACCAGGATCTGAAATTTACCTTTGAAACACAAATGAATTCAGAATTGTCTGCATCCGAGACAGGTGAATGGTCAATAATTTCTGGTTCAGGCCACATTAGTGATATTCATTCTCCAACAACGATGGTAACTAAATTATCAATCGGGGAAAATAAATTTTTATGGAAAGTGATGAATGGTAGTTGTGAGGACACTGCAGTAGTTAAAATTACCGTTCATGATCTCTTTGTACCCTCAGTAATCACACCAAATGGTGATGGTAAAAATGATTATTTCAAAATAAGTGAGTTTAGTGGAAAAGCTGAGCTGATCATCTTTAACCGGTGGGGAAATGAAGAATACACAAATGCCAATTATTTAAATGATTGGGATGGACGAAATAATAGAGGTGCGGAACTTCCGGCTGACACCTATTTCTATGTACTTAAATTTGAAAACGGTAAAATAAAAAAGGGATCAGTTTTAATTATAAGGTAAATGAACCGGATTATTCTGAGCATATTGATATTGTCATTCCAGTTCCAGTTGTCCGGACAAATGTTTCCGTTATCGGATCATTATGTAGTTAATGCTCTTGCTATAAATCCTGCTTTTGCAGGTTGCCAGGATGCACTGAGTTTAACAGCTTCGTATCGGGATCAGTGGGTTGGATTTAATGATTCTCCAAAAAGCTATATTCTGTCCGTTCATACACCTGTTTTTAACGATAGAGTAGGGCTTGGATTACTGGTTGAGAATAACAGTATTGGGATATTTAAAGAAACCAGTATTCTGGGGAATTATGCATACAGGATGGAACTACAGGAAGGTAAATTGGCGTTGGGTTTAGGTTTTGGTGTTACTGTATACAATACTGCGTGGAATGAGCTGGTTGCAGCCGATGCCAATGATATACAACTGATGAATAATCCTACATCAGCAGTTTTACCAGCTTTTAGTCTCGGTACATATTATTATACAAAAAAGTACTTTATTGGAATTTCCATGCCACTGTTCCTCAGTTATGAACTGGACAAAAGCACAGGAAAATACAAAATTGATAACAATCTCTCCGGGAGTAATTATTTTTTTACAACAGGTTACGAATTTGGTATAAGTCCCCAGGTCAAATTTCTCCCATCCCTTTTAATAAAATATCATCCAAATAATACTATCCAGATCGATTATAATGCACAGTTCAGTTTAAAAGACAGGATCTGGATGGGTATTGGTTACCGGAACAAAGATATACTGGTCGGCATGCTTCAGTGCCAGCTCAATTATCAAATCAGAATGGCATATTCCTATGATTATGATTTTAGCAGTATTGGAAAATATATGAATGGTTCTCATGAGATAGTTTTAAACTATATATTTAAATTTGAACGGAAGGTAATAGGACCAAGACAGTTCTGACGGACTAATTTTATGAGCAAAAGCTTTTTTTTAATAATATTTGCATCATTGTCTCTTATGACTGAATCGGTTGCTCAGTCTGATAGTTTTATTGTAAAACCGACATCATTCAGTTCCAGAATATACAATGAATTTTCCCCGGTATTTTATAAGGGAGGAATTGTATTCTGTTCTGACCAGAGCGGCAATTCACTGGTAAGTTATAAGGATAATCAAAACAGGCTTTTCAAAATATTCTTTGTGACTAAAAAAGGCAGTTCAGGATGGACCCATCCAGAACTTCTTGCAAAGGAAATTACAACTGCTTTTAATGATGGCCCGGCTACTTTCAATGAAAATGGGAATATAATATACTATTCCAGAAATAATTCTGTTGAAAACTCGCTAAGAAACATTTCTGATACTTCAAATAAACTTGGTATCTACTCTGCAGAATTAATAAATGGAATATGGGCCAATATCAAGCCTTTTACCTATAATAATCCGCACTATTCTTTTTGTACACCGTCACTTACGCCTGATGGAGGCAGAATTTATTTTTCTTCTGATATGCCTGGTGGCTATGGTGGAATGGATCTTTATTATTGTGACAGACGAAATAATGACTGGGATCGACCTGTAAACCTGGGACCGGTTATAAATACTGCCGGAAATGAATCGTTCCCTTTTGCATGTAAGTATGGTAAACTCTATTTTGCTTCTGACGGACTTAAAGGTTTTGGCGGAAAGGACCTGTTTTATACACAGGAAATAAATGGAGAATGGATAGCCCCGGTACACCTGGATTCAGCAATAAATTCATCAGCTGACGATTTTGGGATTGTTATTGATTCTACATTTGAGAACGGTTATTTTTCAACAAACAGGCGGAAAACAGATGATATCTTCAGTTTCAGTTCATCACCCATAGAATTTACGAGTTGTGACACTGTAAAGGAGAATAATTATTGTTTTACATTCTATGATGAAAAACAACGACTTATTGATACAATACCGGTAATCTATCAGTGGGATTTTGGTGACGGGATAATACGCATTGGTAAAGAGGTGAGACATTGCTTTCCTGGTCCTGGAAAATACCCGGTAAAGCTCACAATAATTGATGAGCTCACAGGCGATACTATAGCAAAACAGGTTGAGTATAATGCAGAACTTGAAAATATCAAACAGGCTTACATTAATTCAGACAAAGTTGGCAGTGTTGATAAATCAATATCCTTCAAGGGCCTAACTTCCGACCTTAAAGGTATCAGAATAACAGACTACTTATGGGACTTCGGAGACGGTTTTAAACCAGGAGGGCCATTTATAGATTATACATTTAAAAAGAAGGGTGAATTTATGGTAAAGCTGGGTTTACTCGTCGAAAAAGATAGCCTGGGTGTGATTCATAAAATATGTGTTATGAAAAAAATAAAAATAAATTGAAGTGAAAAGATATGCCTTGATCATATCATTTATTTTAAAAGCTGGTATAGGTCTCTTTTCACAACCTGCTCCGGCGATTGATGAAAACATCCCTTACCTTATAACATTTGGAGGAGACGCACAAACATCCTGGGGGGATGATGATTTTTGTCAGATCTTCTATTGTATCATTCCTCCATCACAAACTGATCCTGTATATATTCGTGTTTTTGATCCGGATACAGGTGGAGACCTTGATGAACTCAAGGGAGAATTTAATACTGTTGTAAACTTTTCAATTTATGGAGGGAAAGATTGCTGGTCAGATACAACAGCACAAGTTCTTAATAAGACAGGAAATTTTAAAAGCGGATATTTATTGGCATCAAAATCATTTGGGGTTGATCCGAAATATGATAAAAAGTGGTATAGTTTTGGACCCTTTAATCCTTCCGAAGGAAAGTATGTTGAGAAACTCGGTGGCCGCGTATTTAAAATCATTGCGCTGGGAATATCAGGGGATGATGGAAATATATATAAATATTTTTTAAGTACAAGCCCGGTTGAAAATATTGCTGTTGAGGGGGGCAATTGGTTTACCTATAAATATCATTTCAGGCTATCGGATGATCAAAAACATGTATGTCAGATATATCCTTTTGTGGATGACAGGACAATTTCTATCCAGATCTCAAATTTTGACTGGGACAATGATGGAATAATCAGAATATTTTCAGTTGCTAAAAATGGTATTTTATGCGACGTTTCAGGAGAAGATAATTGGGTAATAAGGGAATTTCCTATTGTGGCTGAAGAAAAAAATTCAACCGTTGAGATACAATTTATAAAGAATCAAACCGTAGAGGTAAGAAACAACAATGTGGTGGTCATTGTCAGGAATCAATATGGGATTTCATTGCCATTCTATGTTATTCCCATAGGAGGCGTACCTGTGTATTCTCCGAAAATAAGAATGAAATGAATACTTCATGTATCTTAGACTCTCCAGACCCCAGGAACTACATAGTTGCTATGATTTTATCTTTAAAAATTCATATAACGACTTTTTTAAACCGGAGAGGTATTTTTTTCTTTTTATTTTCAGTTATTACCTGCCATGCATTTCCCCAGGATTATAATTTCCGCAATTTCACTTCTGAAGATGGATTAGCCCAATCCTATGTTTATACGATCATTCAGGATAAACACGGTTATTTGTGGGTTGGTACAGGGAATGGAGTATCGAGATATAATGGATTTAAATTTGAAAACTATTTAAACAGTGACTCATCTGCAGACAATGTTGTAACTTGTAGCATCAGCGATGGGGAATATCTGTGGTTTGGACATATGAATGGCGGTTTATCTTGTTTTGACGGGAAAAAGTTTCGCAAAGTCAATATACCCCAATCAAATATAAGCGGGTTGACACATTTTGCAAAAAGCCCCGATGGCATGATCTGGGCGAGTACCTATTCTGCTGGTTTACTGAAATTAGATAAAGATTCAGGTGTGATAAAACATAATTTGTTTAAGGATCAGACAATTGTACTGTCGTTCGAATTTATTGATGAAAGTGATGTACTTGTTGGTACAGATACAGGCTTATTATATTGCAGATTAAAGCGATCAGGAGAAATTGAAATAATACAACATGTTTCAGAAATTCCGGAATCCAAAATAACGGGTGTCCTGAAAATAAAGGACAAGTCAGGATTTTATATTACGACAGAAAATGATGGTGTATTTAAACTCACATCTAATGGTAATAATTTTAAAGCGTCGAAAATAACTGAAGGTAAGGGGTCAGACTTATCTGGCTTACAAGATATATATGAAGACAGCCTGTCAAATTTATGGTTAAGTTCTTTTGGAAACGGGCTAATAAAAATGAGTTATTCCTCTGCAGGGGTGCTAACAAAGATTAATTATTTTAATAAAGCTAATGGATTTATTACAGACAATGTTAAAACTATTTATGAGGACCGCGAAGGAAACATATGGTGTGGCAATTATGGTTTGGGGCTGACACTAATTACTCCTAAAACTTTTTCTGTATATAAATTTGATAACCCATTATATGGGAATAACATTATTTCGTTCTGCTTCGATCAGAAATACAGGTGGATAGGGACTGAAAATGGTCTTCTTAAAATGGATCGCCTGACGGGTAAAATTGTTAAGTTCTACGGCAAAAGCAATGGATTGCCAAAAGATAAAGTTACATCGATTTACACCACCAATGGGAAAGAACTTTGGATTGGAACGGGGGAAAATGGTGTTTTCCGGATGGATATAGGGAATGAGAGAATTCTAAAGTATCCTATTGAGAATGGAGTACTTGAAAACTCTATAACTATAATAACAGGAAAAGGAGAACAGGTTTGGATTGGTACACAAAAAGGATTATGGAATATTAATTCAAGTACCAATAGAAAAAACTGGTATTCCATTAACCAGGGTGGCTTACCTCATAATTTTATTAACAGTTTATACATTGATAGAACAGGCAAACTTTGGGTAAGCACTCCTGGTAGTACGCTGGCGTACCTTCAGGATGAAAAGGTCTTTAAGATACCTTTGAATTCTCCCAGCGGTAATTTAACATTAGGACCAATCACTGAAGATACAGACTCGCAGATTTGGGTGGGATCAAACGGGAATGGCATTTTCAAGATACAGTCCGATTCTATTGTTAATCTTACTGTAAAAGAAGGTCTTGTTTCAAATTATTGTTATTCTCTTATTTGTGATGATTATAAAAATATCTGGGTTGGTCACAAAGGTGGATTAAGCAAAATCAGAACTGCTGATTTTTCAATTAAACCAATACAGCATATTGAAGGTACACTTGAAAGTTACAAGTTTAATCCCAATGCAATAATTAAAGATCAACAAGGAAAAATCTGGTTTGGATCGGATAAAGGTATTGTTGCTTATGATCCATCAATGGAATATCCCCGACAGCAGCCTCCAGTTTTAGGAATTACTTCAATTAAAATTAACGATGAAGAAAAAGATATTTCTGATAAAATAATACTTTCTCCCGGCAATTATAAAATAAGAATTGATTTTTTAGGTATCAGTCTAAAGGAACCTGCACTTGTCACTTACCAGTACAAATTGGAAGGTTATGATCAATGGTCTGATCTTGTAAAAAACACAAGTGTAACTTATAACCATTTGACTGAAGGGGATTATACATTTATCTTAAATGCCCGAAGCGGAGATGGTGCTGTTTCAGAAAAACCTCTGAACATCAGTATTATTATAAAGAAACCAATCTGGATGAAATGGTGGTTTTATGTCGTAACTCTTCTTCTTCTTTTCGTGCTTACTTTCCTTTATATAAAAAGACGTGAATATAAATTCCTTGTTGAGAATAGATTGCTCGAAGAAAAAGTCAGGGAACGGACCTATGAAATTCAATGCCAGAAAGATGAAATTGAGTTTCAACGGGATATGATTGATGAAAAAAATGCCAATATCACTTCAAGTATAAAATATGCAAGCAATATACAAAAGGCAGTTTTACCTCCTATAGAGCTCATAGATAAATTATTGCCCGACAATTTTATCCTGAGTAAGCCAAAAGACATTGTAAGTGGTGACTTTTACTGGTTGGCAGAAAAGGATAATAAAATTGTTTTTACAGTAGCTGATTGTACTGGACATGGAGTACCGGGAGCATTTATGAGTCTCCTCGGTATTACATTATTAAATGAAATAGTAAATATTCAGGGAATCACAAGATCAGATGCCATCGTTACAGAGCTGCGTTATAGTCTTATTCATTCCCTTCAACAAAGCAGGAAAGATATTACTACATCAGATGGACTTGACATAGCGTTGTGTGTGCTTGATCAGCAACAAAAAAGAATTCAGTTTACCGGAGCAATGAATGATCTTGTTTACATTCGTAACGGGAAAATTAATATAGTAAGGGCAGATCGTGATTCAGTATGTGCTTTATATGAAAATTCCATTCCTTTTACAATGAAAGAAATTGATTATCGAGATGGAGATGTGTTTTATCTGTTTTCAGATGGATATCAGGATCAGTTTGGCGGGAATAATATCAAAAAATTTTTAACTCCACATTTTCATTTGACTTTGTTAGAAATACATAAATTGCCAATGCTAAATCAAAGAGAAATCCTGGAAAGAAAACTTAATGAGTGGATGAAAGATGAAGTTCAAACGGATGATATTACAGTGATGGGTATCCGTTTATAAGAAACAGAACCCGGGATGAATTCAAAAATCTAGCTAATCTTAGGATTCAAATATTACTTTTTTATGAGACATGGCAGGAAAAAAGCCTCGAAAAATTCAATTTTACCGTGAAACTGTTAGTAAAGTGAGTAAGGATAAGTTAAAATCAGTTTTCAGATTTAAAATTATATTCCCATGATTAAAAAAAACATTATTCATTCTATCGTGATACTATTCTTAGTAATCACAGGACCTGGCCTGTTTGCACAGGCTAATCAGAAATCTGCTTCGAACGCACTGAAAATTAAGCCAATTCCCACTGCCAGCTTTAAACACAGTGATGTCGGAAACCCTTCAATTAAGGGAATTGTCAAAATTTCAAATAATGGATTTGATATAACAGCCGGAGGCTCTGATATCTGGGGTGTAAAGGATGAATTCAATTTTGTATATGTCGAATGTACCGGAGATTTTGACCTGGTATCGCGAATTGAAAGTCTCACTGCCGCTAATCTGTACACGAAAGCAGGATTAATGGCACGTGAAAATCTTACTGCAGGGTGCAGACATATCTATTTCCAGGTGTTCTCTGATAATAATATCAGAAATAAAAATAACGGGGGTTATGAATTTCAGTATCGTCAGGAAAAAGACAGCTTAATGAAAGCTATCTATCCCAAAAGTTATGAAGGTACTCCGGAATTTCCGGTTGAATACCCTAATACATGGATCAGACTTCAGCGTGTCAAAAATGAATTTACCGGTTATTACAGCGCTGATGGTAAAACCTGGAAAGTATATACAACCTATACTCTTGAGCTCCCCCCAAAGATCTACCTGGGTTTAGCTGTCACTTCTCATAATCCAAACCATACTGCATCAGCAAAATTCAGAAATATCGCGGAACTCAGGAAATAGAGTAAAAAAAAAAGAATAAATCATGACTATTGATCATGTTGCAATCTGGACCTCGCAGCTGGAAAGGCTTAGGGATTATTATATCAGGTACTTCAATGGCCGGGCAAATAAAAAGTACCTGAATAAGGAGAAACATTTTGAAAGTTACTTCGTGTCATTTGATTCAGGGACCAGGCTTGAATTAATGCAGATGCCCGAAATACCTAAGAATCTCAACGACCCTGTTGAAAAACAATATCAGGGAATTATCCATTTATCATTCGGTTTGGAAAATATGGATCTTGTAAATGAGAAATATAATGAATTAAAAAAAGACGGATTCAAAATACTAAGTGGGCCAAGAAGAACCGGTGACGGTTATTGGGAATTTGAAACACTCGACCCGGATAATAACAGGATTGAAGTATCAGCTGTTTTTGTAGAATAATCTTCTTTAACCACTGATTCTCACTAAGGTCATCACTAAGGTTCACAAAGGACTTTTTAAACATTCCCAGTGTAACTCCGTGGTTAAATATAAATTATGGGAAATAACTACAGTAAAGATTTATGTGTTAATTTTAAGTAAATGGTAAGGGAGATGCTTCAAGGCGATAGTAAAGCCGTTCTGGAAATATACCGGATGGGGCTGGAAACAAGGAATGCCACATTTGAAACTACCGTACCTTCCTGGCACGACTGGGATTTATGGCATCTACCTCATTCCAGATTTGTATCTGAGGAGAATGGCATTGTTGCAGGCTGGGCTGCATTGACCCCTTTTTCTGCAAGGGAAGTCTACCGGGGAGTGGCAGAGGTAAGCATTTATGTTGCCGGTGGTTTCCGCGGAAAGAAAATAGGATCAGCTCTGATGGAGCAATTAATTAATTCCTCAGAATTAAATGGCATCTGGACTCTGGTTTCAAGCGTGTTCCCTGAAAATGAAGCTACATTAAGACTTCATGCAAAATTTGGATTCAGGATAATCGGAAGAAGAGAACGCATTGCCAGACTTGATGGAAAATGGAGGGATACAATATTACTTGAAAGGCGAAGTTCCTTCATTTAGAATGAGATAAATTATTGAAATACAATGCTCTGTGAATCTCTGTGCTTCTCTGTGAAACTCTGTGTTAGTTCTTAATTTATTGTTACACAGAGAGTCACAGAGGAAATCACGGAGAGCCACAGAGTTTATATAATACAGAGTATATATTATTGATGATGAAAAAAAATGCAGCCATCATACTTGAAAATGACAAAGGAGAGTTTCTGCTTTATCTGCGCGATAACAAACCGGGTATCCCTTTCCCCGGTTACTGGGATCTTATCGGCGGTCATGTTGAAGAAGGAGAGACACCCGAAGAGGCTCTGGTTCGGGAAGTAAAGGAGGAACTGGACATCGATCTGAAGGAATATACCTTTTATAAAAAGTTTGAATGTCTGACCGGTGATGCTTATGATAATATTAAATATATATACTACGGAAAAATAAATCTGCCAATCGAAGAAGTTACTCTCCTGGAGGGGATTCGTCCCCGATATTTTTCAAGGGATGAAATCCCTAATGTTAAATTTGCAAATATTCTCAAATCAATAATAGTGGAATATATTTCTGATAGTAGGCTGAAAATGTTGTAACGAGTTAACCAAAAAATTTCAACCTTTTCAAAATACCTTTGCGTCTTTGCGTCTTTGCGTGAAAAATGATTTTTAAGTGAATGAAGAATCAAAAATCTGGGCTTTGGAAAAAGAGTGTCGAAAAACAGACCAGTATCTTCTGCCGGATCTGAAACCTCTTAACCCGGTGGGGAGATACGATATTTATCCATCATTTAAACTTGATGATAATCAGATATTTGCAGGCTTTGAATCCTTGTCAGAAGTTGTATCAAAATACAAGACTGTTATTCTCGATGGATATGTTGGCGTATTCTATGATCATTTCCGTGAAAAGTTAGATGAATGTTTGAAAACTACCGGAAAAAGAACATTATGGAAAAACACTTCTGACTTTCTGAAACATCCTAATATTATTGATAAGATGGTTTCTCCATTCACAGGAGGAGATGATCCGGTTTTCGGAAAGCGAACCTCACTGAAGCTTGAAGATTTTTTTGATCGGCATTTTCTGTACGAATTAAAACCTGATCCCGAAGCTGATTTAAATATAATTATCGGACCCGGGGCATCTCTTGCAGGCTGGGATGGGTTGCTTATTTACCTGGATCTGCCAAAAAATGAGATACAGTTCAGATCACGTGCAGGTAGCATAACAAACCTTGGGGCATCAGATCCGTCCGACCCGGGAGAGATGTATAAACGGTTCTATTTTGTCGATTGGCTTGTCCTGAATAAACACAAAAGAAGCATTTTAAGCAGGGTTGACCTTATTGCCGATACTACGAGACCCGGATACCCTTTATGGATGACTGGAGAGCTTCTGAGGCACTCCCTGTCGGTTATGAGCAGTAATGTTTTCAGGCCAAGACCATGGTTTGAACCGGGAGCATGGGGTGGAAGATGGGTAAAGGAGCATATTTATGGTCCGAACAAAGATGTGCCCAATTATGCCTGGTCATTTGAACTGATCTCCCCGGAAAATGGTCTGATTTTTGAAAGCTCCGGCAAAATGCTCGAAGTGTCGTTCGACTGTCTGATGTATCAGGAAGCAAAAACCGTTCTTGGCGATTGCTATTCCCGTTTTGATACCAATTTCCCGATCCGGTTTGATTTCCTCGATACTTTTGATGGAGGCAATCTTTCAGTACAATGCCATCCACGTCCGGAATATATGAGAACAAATTTCGGTGAGGATTTTACTCAGGAAGAAACTTACTATATTCTTGATACTAAAGATAACGCTGTTGTATATCTTGGATTTCAGGATGATATAGTTCCTTCTGAATTCAGAAAAGAACTGGAAGAAAGCATTAAAAAATCAAAACCTGTCGATATTGAAAAGTTTGTACAGAAACACCAGTCATCAAAGCATGATTTGTTCCTGATACCTTATGGAACCATACATGGATCAGGCAAAAATAATCTCGTGCTCGAAATAAGTTCAACTCCGTATATATTTACCTTTAAGATGTACGATTGGCTTCGCCCGGATCTTGATGGAAATCCAAGACCGTTAAATATAAAAAGAGGAATGGATAATCTCTTTTTCGACCGGAAAGGTTCTTATGTGAAGGAAAACCTAATTTCAAACCCGGTCCTGATTGATGAGGGAAAAGACTGGAAACTTTATCATCTGCCAACACATGAGACTCATTTATACGATATTCACCGTTATCATTTTAAAAAGGAAATTGAAGTCAAAACTGAAAACAAATGCCATGTGTTGAACCTTGTGGAAGGAAACAGTATTATAGTTGAGACTGCCAATGGAGTTTCTCAACGATTCAATTATGCTGAGACTTTTGTGATTCCTGCAGCAGCCAAAAGCTACAGAATAATAAATGAATCACCTTCTGAAGCTGTCATCGTTAAGGCGTTCGTCAAATAAAAAAATGAAAATACTATGAGAAGAATATGTTTATTATTTGGTTTGGCAATTCTATTATTTAGTTCACTGAATGCCCAGTCATTCATTACTCCCTACGATTACCTTATCAACGGCTATTCAAAGAAGGTTACAGGTCTTGATTATGATTATCAGTCCTGCATACCGGGGCTGCGCGAAAGTATGCTGCTCAGGGCAACCAGTGGTAAAGATTTTATAGAATGGGAAACTGATCCTGTTCCAGCTCATATCGGGAAGAAATATGCCACTTTTATCTGGGTTGCTGCATTGGGTTCAAGTCCCGGGCGCGCACGAATGGACCTGACTGTAGCCGGGAAGCAAAACTTTTCATTTTATACAGATGGAGTGGCTGTATGGGAAGTGAAAAACCTTGATGGTTCATCACTAAGTTTTAATTCAATTATGGTCGATCAGCATGGTGATAATCATGGATATATGATATTAAGAATCTCTGCCAAAAGTTTAACTCCGGGCATTCCTTTAAGGATAAAAGTTACCGGTAGCCAGGCTAATCTTACCTCATGGTATATGATATTTAAGAAAGCTGTCAGGACCGGTGTAACGATGAATCCTTTTCCGGCGATAATAAAGAAGGGATCCTCTCAGCTCCAGCTTGTGGAAGCTGCAATTTTTTACTTCGGGAATGAATCAGAAGCAAAAATATACGCGCAAGGAAAACTTCTTGAAACCACACACCTTAAATTTGGATATAATGCAGTAAACCTTGGACTGCCGCCTGTCGCAAAAACCACCACGATTGAACTGAAAGTTTTGTCAGGCGATTTTTCAATGAAGACTAGTGTCGCCCTCGATCCGGTTAAAAAATGGAATATAAAATTCATCCAGCACACGCATACTGATATCGGATATACCCGGTCTCAAACAGAAATTCTGGCCGAACATTTAAGATATATCGATTATGCGCTTGATTATTGTGATGCAACAGATAACTATCCCGATAATGCGAAGTTTCGCTGGACATGCGAAGCGGCATGGCCTGTGGATGAGTATCTTAAATGCAGGCCGGCAAGTCAGATTGAGCGTCTGTTAAAGCGTATAAGGGAGGGAAGAATAGAAGTCACCGGAATGTATTTCAACTTCGATGAGATTCCCGATGAGAAGATTCTTGCTGCCTCTCTTGCAGCTGCAGGCAGAATAAAAGAAAAGGGTATTCCAATCATTCTAGCCATGCAGGATGATGTAAATGGAATCGGCTGGTGCCTGAATGATTATTTTAACCAGATGGGCGTCAAATACCTGAATATGGGCACACACGGGCATCGTGCTCTGATCTGTTTTGATAAACCGACGATGTTCTGGTGGAAATCACCTTCAGGAAAACGTCTTCTGACATTCAGGGCAGAACATTACATGACAGGCAATACTGTGCTGGAAATGCAGTATGGGGACATTGACAGGTTCAAAAATAATCTGCTGAACTACCTTATCAGTCTCGATGCCAAACATTATCCTTATACTGAAATGGCAATACAACATTCAGGATATCTTACAGATAATTCACCTCCTTCAACCATTGCCAGCGATCTTATAAAGCAGTGGAATGACCTTTTCGAATGGCCAAAGATTTCCACCTCCATTGCAGAAACATTTTTCAGTGATATGGAAAAAGACCATGGAAGTGAATTTCCCGTAATAAGAGGGGCCTGGCCTGATTGGTGGACCGATGGCTTTGGTGCCTCAGCACGGGAAACCGCTACCACCCGTTTAGCCTCATCATCCCTTATTGCCAACGAAGCCGGTCTTTCAATGGCTTCAATAGCCGGAGTTAAACTTCCTGATGAGATAAATAAAAGCATCGATCTTGCAGACAATGCATTATTGTTTTATACTGAACATACTTTAGGCTATTCTGAGAGTGTAAGGGAGCCTCTTAGTCAGCCTACTATGGAGCAGCGGGCCCTTAAAGAATCCTATGCCTGGGAAGCCAACAGGCGGACGGCATCCATCGGAGAAGAGGCACTGGGTTTGCTCCAGAGTAAATTCAACCGCGAATCCCAACCTTCCCTGGTTGTATTTAACACGCTAAACTGGAAAAGGTCCGGGCTCGCAACAGTTTATATCGATCATCAGATTGTGCCAAGGGGCAAAATTGCAGGAATATTCGATTATGATGGCAACAGGATGGCGGTTCAGCCGGTTTTACACCGCTCTGATGTTACGGAATGGGCCATCTGGTTTAAGGATATTCCGGCTTTTGGTTATAAGAAATACATCATAAAAGCAATAGATGAAACACCGATACAGGCAGAGCAGACAAATAACAAAACCATTGAAAACAGGTGGTATAAGATAGTCACTGACCCTTCAAAAGGCACAATACTATCGTGGTACGATAAAGAGCTTTCTGCCGAGCTGATTGATCCGAAAAACCAGTATAAAATGGGAGAATTCATACTGGAACAACTAGGCAACAGGTCGCAGATGGAGAGCAGAAAACTGGACGATTTCAAGCGATCCTCTCTTGATACTGTATGGTTTGATTCAATGACAAAAGGAGAAATCTGGAACAGCATAAAGTTTTATGGTGAATCATCGACTTCCGAAAAGCCAAAAGGCTATATGTTCGAGATAAGGCTTTACAACACTGAAAAGCGACTTGACCTCGCATGTTCAATAATAAAGAAGAGCATTGTTGCTC
Source organism: Bacteroidales bacterium (assembly GCA_050014255.1). Lineage (GTDB taxonomy): Bacteria > Bacteroidota > Bacteroidia > Bacteroidales > VadinHA17 > LD21. The sequence continues at coordinate 25,953 of JBEKDR010000007.1, forward strand.
CTGAAAGCTTTTATATCGCTTTCCCTTTCGATATTAAAAACGGAAAACATTTTACCGAAGTTCAGGGTGGGGTAATTGAAACCGGAAAAGATCAGATCAAAGGTTCCTCAAATGACTGGTATACTGTCCAGGATTTTACTGCTATCCGGAATGAAAATACACAATTAGTGTTAGGTTGTGCCGAAATGCCTCTCATGCAGTTTGGTGCAATTAATACCGGACGATACACTGCAGGAGCGATGCCTCAGAGCACTAATCTGTTTTCATGGCCAATGAATAACTACTGGGTTACCAATTTCAATGCTGACCAGAGGGGAGGACATTCCTGGACATATTATCTCACAACATCATCGGATGTTTCAAATGGTTTTGCAACAAAATTTGGTTGGGGATGTCGTATACCATTTTTGACAAGGGTTCTTCCGGGGTCGGGAACTGGCGATAGCAACTGGGAAGGAACATTTATTACCGGCTGGCCTTCAAATATTTTACTTATAAGTGCAGAGCCATCTGCAGATGGAAAATACTGTACTCTACACGTACGCGAAATAAATGGAAAGGATACTGCATTAAATCTTACAAACGGACTGAATGGCAAAGGACTGTCAGCAATTGAGGTTGATGTCACAGGATATCCTGTGCAAAAACCTTCTCTGAATATTGGTCCTCTTGAATCTAAGTTCTACAGGCTTCAATTTTTTCCATAATAATTTAAAATTCCTTATTATGAAAACCCTTACTTTATATATCCTATTTATAGTTCTCATCCGCAGCTTTTAATGATAAAAAACCTGTTGGCATTGGCGATTCAACAGTTATTATTTCCCCGGTCACAGGATGTGGAAATGAAATAGAACAGGCATGTAGCCTCACACGCCTTATAAAATCAGTTGATGCCCCATATTTTCGATCGCCGACAATCGGACAGCCGATATCCGAGAGATGTGCTCTGATCTGGTTTTTCCGTCCTGTCTCAGTTTTTACATCCAAAAGTGCATTATTTACGAGATGTCTGATAGTTTTGTAATGTGTTATTGCATATTTAGCCCCAGGTTTTTCAGGTACCGACCTCATTTTCATAGCATCATCTTCAATCAGCCAACTCCTGACTGTTCCTTCCTGTTTTTCCGGAATCCCCTCAACTAAAGCAAAATAATGCTTTTCAGTCTCATCCCATTTATCTTTTATCGAATCCATAATAGCTTCCGATTTCGACAGGATCAGTACACCCGAGACCTCTTTATCAAGGCGGTGTACTACGTATGTTCTTACGGTTCCCTTGCTCAAGCTTTTCAAAAACTCCGAAACGACCGACTGCACATTTGTGCTTCCATCGATGCTGGAAGTTGCAATGCCGGCCGGCTTATCTATCGCAATTAGATACTGGTCTTCATATAAAACAGTAAAAGGAAGACCCGATTTTGTTGCTATTCCTATGCGTGTGCCAAAGTTCACGCTATCTCCTGGTTTTAAAGCAAATGAATGAAGGGTCGTTGGTATATTGTTCACCCTGATACTTCCGCTCTGCAACAACTTCTTTATTCTTGTCCTTGGAGAATCGGGATACTGTTCTTTTAAAAATTCAAGAAGTGTCTGGGGTTTATTTATGGTTGTTTTCAAGCAGTTACTTGTTGCATATTCAACAGCTAAAGATACAAAAAATCCAAGTCCAATAACCGCAAAGCACGCTAAGTAAGCGCAAAGTACGCAAAGTCAAAATATTATAATTCGGTTCTTTGCGATCTTTGCTTAATTCTTTGCGACCTTTGCGGTTAAAAATGTTGAATAGATACATACACTAGCCAGGAAAATAATCATAAAAATTGGGTCGTTAGTCTTAAAAAAGAATAAAAAACTGTATCTTTTGATTTGTTTAGGGAAAAATAAGATTTAATAGTATTGCAAAATGAAAATAAATGCAATTATTACAGGATCAACCGGTATGGTTGGTGAGGGCGTTTTGCAGGAATCACTTCTGCATCCGGATGTGGAAAAAGTCCTGGTTATTAACAGAAGGCCCTGCGGTGTCACACATCCTAAACTGACAGAAGTTTTGCATAATGATTTTTTTAATCTGTCACCGGTTGTAGAATACATGAAGGATTACAATGCCTGTTTTTTCTGCCTTGGAGTCTCTTCAGTCGGGATGAAAGAGGAAGCTTATTATTCTATTACTTATACCCTTACCATGCATATGGCTGGAATACTTACAAGACAAAATCCGGATATGACTTTTTGCTACGTTTCCGGAGCTGGTACTGACAGTTCTGAAAAAGGCAGATTGAATTGGGCACGGGTTAAGGGAAAAACTGAAAACGATCTGATGAAACTTCCGTTCAAAAAGGTCTTTGCATTTCGGCCGGGATTTATGTTACCTGAGAAAGGAGCAAAAAATGTTCATGGGTATTATGCTGCATTCAGAATTCTTTACCCTCTCCTGAGAGCCGTGTTCCCGAATTTTGTCTCAACTTTAAAAGAGGTCGGGATAGCCATGATTAACTCTGTAATCTATAGCTATGATAAGCCTGTTCTGGAAGTGAGGGATATTGTCATACTTGCAAAGAATAAAACTTAAAATATCTCATTATGGATCCGTTATCTTCATCATCAAAATCCTCCTTCTGGCCGGAGATAGTCAGAAAAATAAAGAAAGTTCTGAAATGGTTACTGTTTCTTATTGTGATCATTGGAGCAAGTTTTATTTACTGGAAGTATTTTTTTACTTACAGTGAGGGCTATCGTGCCGGATTATTGCAGAAATTTTCTCACAAAGGTGCTATTTTTAAAACCTATGAAGGAGAAATTATATTGAGTAGTGTATCGAGCAACAGAGATGTAGCTCTTGCATCAGAAAAATTTCTTTTCACTGTGACCAACAAATCGCTTGTCAGACAATTTGATACTCTCCAGGGGCAACCGGTCATTGTACATTACAGGCAGAAGAATTCGGCTGTATTCTGGCGCGGCGATTCGCCTTATCTTGTTGATAGTGTAAAGGTGAGGCGATAATAATTATTTCATTACTTTTTTTAATATACCAAAGACGCCTCTTATAAATGTGGCGCTCGTCAGAACTTTGACTATTTCATCCTGTGGTGATTTTGCACTTCTGCCATAAGTCGTCCGTGAAGGTGCTCTGGTCTGGCTCATCTCCCCCTCTCCTCTTCTACCGCTCTCCCATTTTTTCTCTCCTTTTTCGTCTGTTGATTCTTTTGCTATCCCCGACACTTTTCTACTAAGAATTTCATACGCACTTTCAGGATCGACAATCTGACTGTACTTTCGCACAAGTTCTGATGCACTGTTGATCGAAACTATTTCAGCCGCTGACAGGATGTCCATCCTGCTTTCAGGGCACCTGATCATAGTTGCAGCGAGAGGGGTCGGAATTCCTTTCTCATTCAGAGCTGTTATCAGCGCTTCCCCGATACCCAGATTTGTTATGGTTTCGTCTGTTTTATAATAATCTGAAACAGGATAGTTCTCCGCGGAAAGTTTAATTGCTTTACGGTCAACCGCTGTAAAGGCTCTCAATGCATGTTGTACTTTGAGTCCCAGTTGCGCTAAAACTCCGTCCGGAACATCCATAGGATTTTGTGTTACAAAAAAGATGCCTATTCCTTTTGACCGTATTAATTTCACTATGTTTTCAATCTGGTCAAGCAAGGCTTTGCTGGCCTGATTAAAAATGAGATGAGCCTCATCAATAAATATGACCAGTTCAGGCTTTTCGACGTCTCCCTTTTCCGGCATCAGGTTGTACACCTCAGCAAGAAGGGAAAGCATAAAGGTGGAAAAAAGCTTGGGTTTATCCTGAATGTCGGTAAGACGTATAATGCTGATATATCCGTTGCCGTTCTTATCAGCTCTCAAAAGATCTCTTATATCGAACGATAGTTCCCCAAAAAACAGATCTGCCCCCTGTTGTTCAAGCTCAAGAACCTTTCTCATTATTATACCGGTTGTGGCAGTGGAAATTTTACCATAGTTCTTTTCAATATCTGCTTTCCCCTCTTCGGTCACAAACTGTACAACTTTTTTCAGATCTTTCAGGTCAAGTAATGCAAGCTGGTTATCATCACAGTACTTAAATATTACTGCCAGAACACCCTCCTGGGTATCATTCAGGTCGAGAATCCGTGAAAATAGCACAGGGCCGAACTCAGAAACAGTTGCCCTTAGCCGCACTCCTTCCTGATGCGAAAGAGACATCAGTTCCACCGGGAATCCTTTTGGCTGAAAAGGAAGATTTATTTTCAAATGTCTTTCAGTTATAGAAGGCTTTACCTCTCCGGGTTTTGCGATACCGCTTAAGTCGCCTTTTACATCCATCAGAAGTACCGGGATACCCTTTTCAGAGAGCTGTTCTGAAATTACCTGCAATGTTTTGGTTTTTCCGGTTCCCGTGGCACCTGCTATCAGGCCGTGCCTGTTCATAGTTTTTAAAGGGATTTTCACCTGGGCTTCGGCTATTGGCTGACCATCAAGGATTGCCCCACCAAGAATTATGCAATCTCCAGCGCAGGAATAACCTTCAGTGATGCTGGTTGTAAAAGATTTTTTTCGGTCCATAGCTTCCTTTTTTTATTTAGATTAATAACAATGCAATTTACGTGTTTGACCAATATTCACCAATAGCAAATATATTAGATTTAGGACTGAATAATGGGAACAGGTTACTTACTGCCGGGAAATTGGTTTTAAGAATTATCAGAAATATTTAACTTTGGCTAAATCTAAAGAAATTGCTCTTAGAATATTACTGACTAAAATCTCAATATGAAAAAAATGAAAGTAAAATTCAGAATTATCGCAGTAATTATTTAATTATCCATAACTTAAACCTGAAATTATGAAACTAGTTGATGAATTCAAAGCCTTTGCAATGAAAGGCAATGTTGTCGATCTGGCAGTCGGTATCATCATAGGTGCTGCCTTCGGCAAAATTGTTACTTCGATGGTAAGCGATATTATTATGCCTCCGCTCGGATTGATCATTGGTGGTGTTAATTTTACAGATCTTAAAATTGTTATGAAAGCTGCTTCTGAAACGCACCCGGCCGTTACCTGGAATTACGGCAATTTTTTACAGGCATGTTTTGATTTTCTGATTGTCGGGTTTTCCGTATTCCTTGTTATTAAAGCAATGGTTATTGCCAGGAGGAAAGAAGAAGCTGCTCCTGCAGCTCCTCCTGCTCCAACAAAAGGAGAAATTCTTCTGACAGAGATCCGTGATCTGCTGAAAAAATAGCATTTTTACTATTAATATGATTTACAGGGACACGCTTGGCTTGTCCCTTTTTTTCAAAATAATCCGAATCAGTAATTTAGTTATAATAAACAAGTACCTGGGATTATCGGGAAAAACGAAAAACTAAACCTGGCAAATAACTTTTTCTATGAACAGATTAATTCTATTATCATTATCTTTTATTTGCATTTCAACCTTTTCTTTCTCGCAGGTCAAACTCGAGATTGAAATAATTAATGTCAGGAATAATTCAGGAACAATAATGCTACAGCTTTTTGACAAAAATAAAAAAGTAGTGGCACAGGAAAAAAGCCCTGTCACTGATAATAAATGCTCATTTTCGTACACAAACCTCAAACCCGGGAAATACGCTGTAAGATATTATCATGATGAAAACATGAATGTTAAGATGGAAACAAACCTGGTTGGAAAACCAACTGAGGGCTATGGTTTCTCAAACAATGTCATCGGTAAATTCGGTCCTCCTGCGTTTGAAAAATGTCTCTTCGAAATAACCGAAGATAAAAAAATTGTTCTGCAACCAACCTATTGAATTACGAGAGAACCATTAGGGGGAAGACGCGAAGCGGCAGGGGGTGTTCAAACTTTGCGTTCTTTGCACTTAATGGATTTTGTCTTCTTAGATTCTAAAACTTAATCAGGAATTCAAAATATGAAAAGGAAAATATTAATTTGCACCTCTGAAAAAGGGACGAAACAAATTTTTTCAAGTCTTTAGTTCAAATTTTGAATTATTCACAAGAATAAAACGAGATGACGGGAAATAAATCTGCTGTTATTATCGGAGCCGGAATCGGAGGTATAGCAACTGCAATCTATCTTGCAAAAAATGGATACAGTGTTAATATATTCGAAAAGAATTCTGCACCTGGCGGAAGATGCGGTCAATTGATCCGCGATGGTCACCGTTTTGACCTTGGGGCCACAATGCTCATGATGCCTGCTATCTATCGGGAGATATTTGAGTCACTTGGCATCCCCTTCTTTGAAAATAATGAAATAAAACCGCTGGAAAATCTTTACAAAATATATTTTGACAATAATGATGTTTTAGTTTTTACTACCGACAAAGAAAAGATGAAGTTCCAGCATGAAAAGATCGAACCCGGAAGTTTTGCAAAATCACAAAAATATGTCGCAGACGGGTATGAGATTTTTCAGATAGGGATGAATAAGCTTATCGGACGTAATTTTGATAATATTTTCCAGTTTGCCAATTTCAGAAATATCGGAATGCTGATTAAACTCAAGACATACATTTCAAACTGGAGGTATGTCAAGAAGTTCTTTCATAATTCACATCTGAGGATGGCTTATACTTTTCAGAACATCTATGTCGGGCAGAGTCCATTTGATTCACCGGCTCTCTTCTCGATGGTTCCTGCCGCAGAACTAACTGAAGGGTCGTTCTTCCCCAAAGGAGGAATGTACACTATAGTCGAGACCTTATTGTCCGAAGCGCTTTCTTCAGGGGTCAGGTTCCATTACAATAAACCTGTAAAAGAAATCAAAGTTTCGGGTAAAAAGGCGGAAAGCATATCTCTTGAAGACGGATCTGAAATAAAAGCTGATATTATAGTTGCAAATGCAGATCTTCCATATGTCTATCGCAAATTGTTGCCCGACAGAAGAAAATCAAGGAGACTCGACAGGATGAAATATTCATGCTCTGCTATCTGTTACCATTGGGGCCTTGATAAGGTTTATCCTCAGCTTGGCCATCATAGTGTTTTCCTTTCAGACGGATTCCGTGAAGGACTCGATCGTATCTTCAGAGACAAATCAATAAGCGATCATCCAAGCTTTTATATCCATGCTCCTGTCAGAACAGATCCTTCAGCTGCCCCGCCTGACCACGATACTCTTTCATTTATCATTGGTGCAGGACATGTTGACAGGAAGAAAAAGCAGGACTGGGATAATCAGAAAAAGAAAACACGGATGGCAGTCATTCAAAGGCTTAAACAACTGGGACTGGAAGATATTGAAGAGCACATTAAGTTTGAAATTTGTTACACACCGGAAAACTGGGAAAGCGCATGCAATATTTCAAGGGGTTCTGTCTTCGGGAGTCTTGCTCATAATCTCCTGCAGATGGGATATTTCCGTCCTCATAACCAGCACAGCTGTTATAAAAACCTTTTCTTTGTTGGTGGCAGTACACACCCGGGAAATGGGATACCAAATGTACTCTTGTCAGCCAAACTGACAGCAGAAAGAATCCTCATAAACTAATATCTTTGAAAACAACAGAGTAAAATCAATGAATTCGCAAAAAAATAAGTTTCTCGAAATATTCAAATCTATTGATTTCGATCAGATCAAAGATCATCCTAATATTCTAATTGCTGCCAATTTTTGGGACAATGAAAGATTTTGTGCTGCAAAAATCTGTTATAAATTCATGCGTGCAATTGATGATCTTGTTGACAACTATAAGGCAAAAAACAAACTGATTGAACCTGAGGAAAGGAAGGAATTCATCGCTAATGTCGAGGAGTGGCTTAAAATGGTCATAATCTCAGACGAATGCAATCCACTGCAGGGAGAACTTAAAGAAACAATTGATAAATTCAGGCTCCCGTTGTGGCCAATGGAAGTTTTCGCGAAATCAATGATTTACGATATTAATAATGACGGATTTCCAAACCTGAATGCTTTTCTTGAATATGCGGGCGGAGCATCAGTTGCCCCGGCATCAATCTTCGTTCATCTGAACGGGCTCCAGGAAATAAATGGCAGTTACGAGGCTCCTTCGTTTGATGTAAAATGGGCTGCCACACCATGTGCCATATTCAGTTACCTGGTTCATATTATAAGGGATTTTCGGAAAGATCAGCTAAACAACCTCAGCTATTTTGCAGATGATCTGATTATTAAAAATCACCTGAGCCGCAGGGCCCTCCGGGAATTCGCAAATGGCAAGCCTGTCAATAATAACTTCCGGAACCTTATTAAACACTATTATTTACTGGCTGACGAATATCGCCGGCAGACCTATGATATTATTAAAGAAATCAGACCTCTATTGGAACCGCGGTACCAGTTAAGTCTTGAGATTATTTTTGATCTCTACCTGATGGTATTTGAAAGGATCAACATTAAAAATGGTAAATTCACATCTGAAGAGCTCAATCCCACGCCTGAAGAAACAAGAGAAAGGGTTTATAATACAATTCTGAATTTCGATAATTACAAGGGAAAATGAATTATGTTTTACCACAAAGTTACACGAAGGTCCCGTCCCGATAGCTATCGGGAGCTATCGGGATCACAAAGGCTCACAAAGGAATAAATGATAATCTTCATATTTGATTCGGAACATTCTTATTAATTCCCCGTTTACATCGCAAAAAGCAGTTTTGGTTATAATAAACATTATAATTCTTACCTTTGCATTTCAATTGTAAACTAGCCGTATATGACATTAGAGACCCTGGTTCCGGTGAATGAAATGGATGGCAGAAGACTCTATTATACTTTTATTGCGGGTGCCAGAAAAGTTATTGAACATCAGGTTGAGCTTAATAAAATTAATGTATTTCCCGTGAACGATGGTGATACAGGAACCAATCTGGCATCTACCATCCGGGCGGTAGTTGATTCGCTTCACCCTCACCGGTCATATAAAGTTACGGCCGACAGGATTGCAGAAACAACACTTGTAAATGCACGTGGAAATTCCGGAATTATCTTTGCCCAGTTCCTTTACGGGATGAGCACTGAAACCGGAAATTTTAAAACAATCACAATTAAACAGTTTGCCGAAAGTATCAAGAATTCTGTGCGTTATATCTATGAGGCAGTAGCTAATCCGGTTGAAGGAACAATGCTTACTGTAATCAAAGACTGGGCAAATTATGTCTACGAAAACAGGAACAGGATGACAGACTTCAACCAGCTTTTTATTAGTTCTGTCGACGTTCTTAACAGATCGCTGATCGCTACCAAATCAAAACTTGCTGTACTGACAAAAGCAAATGTTGTTGATGCAGGGGCAAGGGGTTTTGTCTTTTTTGTCGAAGGGATTATAGATTTTATTACGAACCGGAATCTGAAGGACCTTATCCAGGTCAAAGCAGAAACTGCATTGTTTGAAAAGATAGAAGAGCCTATCCCCGAAAAAGTCGACTTCAGGTATTGTACAGAAGCACTTATAAAGAAAAGTTCAATTGATAATAATTCATTGTTGCACCTTCTCGAGAAATACGGAAACTCCATAGTTATTGCGGGTTCTGACAAAATGAGGCGATTGCATCTGCATACGAACAATCCGTCCGGACTATTCGGGGAACTCAGAAATACAGGTACTATTGCATTCCAGAAAGCCGACGATATGATCAGACAAAGTGATGTTGTCTATAATAGAAAATGGAAAATAGCCCTGGTCACAGACTCAACATGTGACCTTGCGCAGGATATTATCGATGAGTATCAGATAAACATGCTGCCGATTAATGTTAACTTTGGTGAGAATCATTATCTCGATAAAATTACTATTCAGCCTGAACAGTTTTATTCTCTTTTAAAAGAGAGTAAAGATTATCCTAAATCTTCCCAGGTCAACGAAAAGAGCTTTATAAACCTGTATTCTCATCTGGCTTCTCATTACGATTCAATAATTGCTATCCACTTAAGTGACAACTTAAGCGGAACATTTAACAGCAGCCAGAAAGCTGCACAGGCAATAAGCAAAGAATTCAACAAACCAATTTCTGTAATCAATTCTAAAAATATCTCAGGTGCCCTTGGACTCATCATTCTAAGAACAGCACAAGCCATCGAAGCGGGTTATTCTCATGATCAGGTAGTTCATATGGCAAAAAGGTGGACAAATAATGCACATTTATTCGTTAGTGTCAGGACAATAAAATATCTTGTCAGAAGTGGACGGGTATCTATTGTAAGGGGATTATTAGCACGGATACTTAATATAAATCCAATCGTTTCTATCGATGAAACAGGGAAAGCAGTTCTTTTTGATAAGGCTTTCAACCAGAAGTCAAATATGGCAAAAGTGATGAAGCATATCACAAAAATTTATCATGGCGAAAAAATATGGAACTATATTGTTCTACATGCAAATAACAGTGATGCGGCCCAATGGTATTCAGCCAAAATGGAATTACTAACTAATAAAAAACCCGCCTTTGTTGTCAATATTTCTCCGGTTCTTGGAGCTCATGCAGGAACAGGAGCTGCAGCAGTGGCGTTTCTATTTGACTAACAATTGCCTCTATGAGTTTCCTTCAAGTATTTCTCAAGGTTTATTGCTAATATTGATTATGATTACTATCTGATGGGTTAAAATCATCACATTTAAAACGTTAGTATCGTTGATCTCTTCCAGGGTTTAGGATTTGTTTTGACAATCATATTTTCCCCCACAAAAAGTAGATAAGAGACCTAAGACTTTATGATGCGAAGGAACAACTCTGAATTTTTTTTAAATAGCCCCTTCGCATATGTTTTTGACGAATAGAAAACATAAATATTATGAAATTTCGTTTTAAAATGCCTCAAAGTAACTGCATGAAACAAAAGATGTTTTTATCTCTAGCAGCTTCCCTTTTGATTCTTGGCTGTCAGTCAGAGTCAGACAAAACAGTATACGAATCTGATGTAATTGTTTATGGAGGCACATCATCGGCTGTAACTGCAGCTGTCCAGGTTTCCAGAATGGGGAAATCTGTGATTTTGGTTTCTCCTGATAACCATTTGGGTGGTCTTTCTTCTTCCGGATTGGGCTTTACAGATACCGGAAACAAATCTGTTATCGGGGGTCTTGCCAGGGAATTCTATCAGCTTATATATCAGCACTATCAGGATCCGGAATCGTGGAAATGGCAGAGACAGTCCGAATATGGAAATATAGGTCAGGGCAATCCAGCCATAGACGGAGAAAACCGTACAATGTGGATTTTTGAACCTCACGCTGCAGAAGAGGCATTTGAAAAAATGATCAGGAAATCGAAAATAAAAGTATACAGAGATGAATGGCTCGATAGGCAAACGGGGATCATTAAGAAAAATAACACTATTATCTCTTTCAAAACCATAAGTGGAAAAACATTTGTGGGGAAAATTTTTATTGATGCTACCTATGAGGGAGATCTTATGGCATCATCCGGAGTAAAATATACTATCGGGCGTGAAAGCTCAGATATTTATAATGAAAAGTGGAACGGTGTTCAGAAGGGTGTTTTCCATCATGGCCATTATTTCAAGGATAAAGTGGACCCTTACAAGATCCCGGGAGACCCTTCAAGCGGACTTCTTCCACGTATAACTGCTGAAGCCCCGGGCGAAAACGGTACAGGAGATAAAAAGATTCAGGCATACTGCTTCAGACTTTGCCTCACAAAAGTTCCTGAAAATAAAATAGATATTACAAAACCTGAAGGATATGACAGTGCACAGTATGAGCTGCTGGCCAGGGTATCAGAAACGAGATGGAATGAGTTCTTCGGCAAGTACGATCCCATACCAAACCTTAAGACCGACGTAAATAATCATGGCCCATTCAGCTTTGATAATATCGGCATGAACTGGGATTATCCGGATGCTTCTTATGAAAGAAGAAAAGAGATTATTAAAGAACATATACTCTATCAGAAAGGATTGCTCTATTTTATGGCAACTGACCGTCGGCTGCCGGATGCAGTAAGGAAAACTATGAATGAGTGGGGCCTGGCAAAGGATGAGTTTAAGGATAACGGGAACTGGCCGTACAATATTTATGTAAGAGAATCGCGTCGCATGATAGGGGAATATGTAATGACGGAGAATGAAGTCCTTGGCAAAAGGGCAGTGCCACGGTCAATAGGAATGGGGTCATATACAATGGATTCTCACAACGTTCAGAGATATGTCACTCCTGAAGGATTTGTGCAGAATGAAGGCGATATTGGAGTTTCACCTGAAAAACCATATCAGATCGATCTGGGATCAATTTTACCCAAAAGGGAAGATTGTAAGAATCTCCTTGTCACAGTTTGTGCATCAAGCTCCCATATTGCTTTCGGCTCAATCAGGATGGAGCCGGTATTCATGATCCTCGGTCAAAGTGCAGCAACGATTGCCTGTATGGCCATTGATAAAAGAAAAAGCATATATGATCTCTCATATAACGATATTAAAACTAAACTGGAGTCCTTCGGACAAATACTTAAATAATTCATTGTATAACTAATTTATTCGTTATATATTTATATTAAGTTTCTGACTCAACATAAATGATTTAAGAGATCATCTTTTAAATAATAGTTTATTAACAATTAAATTTAAATTATGAAAAGAATTGCCTTGACATTTATTCACTTAGTCTTCATTATTTCACTTCCCGGGTTGTCACAGAATAAACCCGATAATTCGAAGATTGATATGATGCTTATCAAAGGAGATTCCAAAAAAGCCATTGACACCTGTAATCAAATTCTTGCAAATGATACGCTTAATTCTGAAATTTATTACAAACAAGGCCTGGCTTACCAGAATCTTTTATCAGAAGATAAATCACTTGAGTGTTTTTTAAAGGCTGCAACCATCTCACCCGATAACAACAACTACAATTTTACGGTTGCAAAAAGCTATTTTACCAAAGGAAAGATAAACCTTGCCAAACCTCTTCTCCTGAAACTGTGCGCTGCTGACTCTGTGAACTGGCCATATGCATATTATCTGACAAGCATATATATGCAAGAGGGGAAATATGATGAATCAATTAAAATATACTACCGGTTTTATAAACAGGATTACTACAATTATACATTAGCTGATAAAATTGGTTTCGCATACCTGAAAAAAGAAGAGCTGGAGAATGCAAAGAGCATGTTTAACCGTTCATTGAAGCTTAACCCGAAAAACCTGAATGCAATTAAAAACCTGGCGTACATTTATGCCGGCACAATCAGTGCTGACACAGCACTGAGGTTATTGACAAGAGGCATAAGCATTGATTCCACTGACATGGACCTCTATGCACGGCGGGCCGCCATCAATTTTACGATATTTAATTATAGTAAGGCTAAAGATGATTATCTGAAATTGATAAGTTCGGGCGATTCCTCTCTTCTCAATCTTAAGAGAGCCGGAATGGGATTCGCAATTAATCATCAGCCAAAAGAAGCTGTCAGGTTCTTATTATTAGCTTATAATAAAGATACTGTCGATATCGAAGTATCAGGCAATCTTGCACAGAATTACATGCTGCTTAATGACCTGAAGAGCAGTGCATATTATTACAGGAACGTAATAAAAGTGTTAACACCGGTAAGCGCTCAGTTAGGATTAAACTATCTTCTTCTCGCTGAAATATTAAAATCCGACAAACAGTATTCTGAAGCAATTTCAGCATATCTTAAAAGCCAGGAATTCAGGTCTGATAATAATGTAATCATGATAGTTGCAAATCTTTATGATGAAAAACTTAAAGATATACCCAAAGCTATCCACTATTATGAGTTGTATCTCACCAAAGTAAAGAATTCAAAAGATAAGTACGATTCTGACTATACTGAGTCGATAACGAAACGGATTGAATCTTTGAAAGAAATGAATCAGCCTGCCAAACATACATATTCAATCCAGAAGTCTAACTGAATCCACGCGAGCATTAAGAATTTACTTCAGGGGATCGAAGATTCTTTATAGCTTGCTGTGAAGAGCTTCAATTTAATATTATCGGAGTTATTTCGCTAAGTCATAAGCCTTGGATTATATTTGCATTATAATCTTAACTTGTCTAATTTTATTATTGCTTAAAACGATAAAATGAAAACATTTGGGAAGTGGCTGGCAGGAATTATTCTGACTCTTATAATAATCTATTCTGCCGGACCCAGACCTTCAAAACCTGATTTCTCTCTGCGTGAGGCCAATCTTCCCGGCTCTCTCACTGAGTTGGAGATCAGCATAAACAAGAGCGAAAAAGCTGTTAAGGGGATAAAACCTGATAATCAGGCAAGAATAGTATGGGCCGATTCTTCTAAAAAAGAGAAGACAAAAATTGCTTTCCTTTACCTGCATGGCTTTTCAGCCACCCAGGCAGAAGGTGATCCTGTACATAAAGATCTGGCAAAAAAATACAATGCCAATCTTTACCTTTCTAGGCTGGCCGAACATGGTATCGACAAGGGGGACAGTTCTATGATCAATCTCACAGCAGGAACGTACGAAGCCTCCGCTGAAAATGCTCTTGAAATCGCAATAAAACTGGGTGATGAGGTAGTGGTAATAGGTACTTCAGCAGGAGGCGCTCTGGCACTTTACCTGGCTTCCCGTCATCCTGAAATCAAAGCCATTGTACTTTATTCTCCCTGTGTAAAACTTTTTGATGCAAGTGCTTCGATCCTTGATAAACCCTGGGGATTGCAGATCGCCAGACTAGTTTCAGGCGGACCTGTGAAAAAATTTGAATCAGAGAGCAAAGTCCATGCTAATTACTGGCAACTTAATTACCGTATTGAAGCTTTAGTAGCTCTTCAGAATCTCCTTTCAAATACAATGAAACCAGAAGTCTTCTCCAAAATAAAATGTCCTGTCTTCCTTGGCTATTACTTCAAGAATGAGAAAGAACAGGACAACACTGTTTCAGTACCGGCTATGTTAAAAATGTATGAAGAACTCGGAACTCCGGAGCAACTAAAACAAAAGACGGCCTTCCCTGAAGCAGGGGCACATGTGATTGCATCATATATCAGATCAAAAGATTGGCAGGGTGTTGAAAGAGAAACAGATAAGTTTCTTTCGGATATTGTTAAGTTGTAAGCAGTATTAAGATTTATTGCTTAAATGAAAAATAAGATTTCAACCTTTATATTAAAACTTGCAGCTATTGCATTGTTTTTAAACTGTTGCAGGAAGGTAGACAGGCCTGAAGCTCCGTTATCTGATATTGAAGGAAATACTTATAAAACAGTAAAAATAGGCAGCCAGGTATGGATGGCTGAGAACCTTATAACCACAAAGTTTAATGATGGAACTAATATACCGCTAATTACTTATGATACTGCATGGGCTAATCTGACAACGGCTGGTTTTTGCTGGTATGGTAATGATGGATCATCATTTAAAGACATCTATGGAGCGTTATACAATGGTTACACTTTAACCGCCGGGAAAATTTGTCCTGCCGGGTGGCATGTTCCTGAAAAAGAAGAGTGGCAGGCATTGAGGGATTTTCTTGGCGATTCTCTTACCGCAGGAGGTAAACTGAAAGAAGCAGGTTCAGCTCACTGGCTTTCACCTAACAAAGGTGCAGATAACAGCAGTGGTTTTACGGCTTTGGGAGCAGGAATAAGATATTTTGAAGGCACCTATGCATCCGTTTTATCTTATGCAAGCTTCTGGTCAGCAACGGAAGTAAATAATGATGATTATTGGTATATTGGCCTATATTTCAATGATGCTGAATTCATTATGGACCACGCAAATAAAAAAAATGGATTTAGTGTCAGGTGCCTTAAAGATTAAATAATTTTATAGCTATACCTACATGAATCCGAATAAATTTTCACTGAAATCAAGGTTTGGAAGTTTCCGATTTGCATTGAACGGATTATTGTCGCTTATTAAGAATGAACATAATTCCAGAATTCATATTCTTGCTGCAATTTTGGCTATCATAGGGGGAATAATCATGAAGCTCGATCATTATGAATGGTCATTGCTGGTAATTGTTATTGGTCTGGTATTTCTTGCAGAACTGTTGAATTCTTCCCTTGAATCATTAGCTGATCTTGTTGATCCCGAATGGAATGAGATGATCAGGAGAGCAAAAGATTATAGTGCAGCTTCAGTATTGATTGCAGCAACTGTAGCTTTAGTAGTTGGCGGACTAATATTTATTCCAAAATTATTAAACTTGAAATAATCTTAACACCCGATCAACTGGTATGAAAAGAAGAGACTGGATAAGAAATACAACAATTGCCGGCACTGGTTTACTGTTCAGCAGATATCTGAACGCATCCCGTCCTTTCAGGTACAGGACTGAAGGATATTTACTGAAATCTGACTTTGGCGCCGGTTTTAAGTGGGGAGTGGCTGCATCTTCTTATCAAACCGAGGGTGCCTGGAATCTTGATGGCAAAAGCGAATCAAACTGGGATTATTTCTCGCGCGTCCACGGTAAAATAGAAAGAGGAGAAAATGCGGATGAAGCTGCCGATTTTTATCACAGGTATGCTGAGGATATTGATCTTATTAAGACAATGAATTTCGACGAGTTCCGATTTTCCCTCTCATGGCCGCGGATTCTTCCCGAAGGTACCGGACCTGTAAACCAGAAAGGCATTGATTTTTATCATAAAGTGATCGATAAGTGTCTGTCTGCAGGCATCGAGCCCTGGATAACACTCTATCACTGGGATATGCCCCAGGTTTTGGAAGCCCGGGGAGGTTGGACAAACCGCGACATTATTGACTGGTTCTCGGAATATACCGAAGTGGCAACGAAGGAATATGGTCCGAAAGTAAAAAACTGGATGGTGATCAATGAACAACTTTCTTTTACAGGAGGTGGCTATATGGAAGGAATATTTGCTCCTGGTAAAAAAAACCTTAAGGCATTCATGAAATCAGTTCATAATTCTGTCCTCTGCAATGCCGAAGGTGGCCGGATCATACGGAAAAATGTGACGGGAGCAAATATTGGAACCACTTTCGCAAACACCTGGGTAGAACCCATTGATCAGAAGAAAAAAAATGTTGAGGCTGCTGCACGAATGGATGCCATAATGAACAGGCTTTTTATCGAACCATGTCTGGGGCTTGGTTATCCTGAAAATACGGTACCCATCTTAAAAAAGCTGAAGTCACTTTATAAGAAAGGCGATGAAACAAGAATGATATTTGATTTCGATTTTATTGGTGTTCAGTATTATTTCAGAACAGTTGCAAAGAATTCAATAATGCCGGGAATGAGGGCAAAAGAGGTTTTGGCTTCCAAACGGGGTGTCCCGGTGAATGAAATGGAAGGGGAAATCTACCCTGACGGATTATATCAAATCCTCAAAAAATATAGCTCTTACAAAGGGATCAGAAAGCTGATTGTGACGGAAAATGGAACGTGTGTTCCGGATAAGCTTGAAAACGGAAGAGTTCATGATAAAGACAGAATAGACTATTTTAAAAATCATCTTGCATCTGTGCTTAAGGCAAAAAGGGATGGAGTAAATGTAAATGGCTATTTTGTATGGTCACCGACAGATAATTTCGAATGGGACAAGGGTTACCGGACACGCTTTGGTCTTGTTTATATAGATTTTAAGACACTCGAAAGGTATATTAAAGACTCGGGCTTGTGGTTTAAAGAATTTTTGAAGGAGTAGAAGTACGAAGATTTAATCATAATTTAACGGAGTGATAAATAACATGCCATTATTAAAGATTGAGAACTCATCATGGCATATTTTTTGACAGACTACAGGAAATCATTTAATCTGAATGCTATGAAAACTTCATTTTTAAAGCTGGAAAGTTTGATCCTGATATTCGGATTGTTTTTGATACCTTTTAGCGTTAGTTCACAGGATGTAAAATTGTCAAGACAGGAGAAAAAAGAAGCAAAAAAGGAAAAACGGTATTTCAATTTTCAGGTACTGGACACTTTAATTCAAAGTAAGCGCTTTATACTCGAAGCGGACTTCCTTCAGAATGAATATGGGAGCAGAATACCAGTGATGTCAAATTTGAATTTTATCAAGGTCGATGTAACAAATGCAGTCATACAAACCGGATCGAACAGTAATTTTGGGTACAATGGAGTTGGCGGAGCTACCGCAGAAGGAAGTATAAGGGGATTAAAAGTAGAAAAGAATCTTAAAAACCTTAGTTTCAATATCCGATTCACTGTTGTAACTGATATCGGAATTTATGATGTTGATATGGCAATAAATTCTGACAGGTCAGCAAGGGCCACCTTATCCGGATTATCACGTGGAAAGTTAATCTATGACGGACGGATAGAAAGTATCCGTAAATCAGGCTTTTTTAAAGGTCAAAACTCAATTTGACATCAGACGTTGCAATGATCATCACGTGTATTTCGGAAAAAAGAACTCAAAACATAATTCTTTGTGGGCTTTGTGTCATCTTTAAGTACTTTGAGGTTTATGGATTTCATGTTGCATCTTTTCCCGGAATGAAATTCATCAGATAAAATATTATATTTGTTATATGATAATCAAAATGAGATGAGAACATTCCTGAAAATAGCCTTATTGTTGTCGACTGTGACTATAAGCTGGATTATTTTCTCCGGTTTAATTCAATCCCCAAAAAATTCATTAATCATTGAAAAACCTTCTTGTTTGCTGACTGCTGATATGAACTTCCCTCTGCAGGAAAAGGTAAAATACCGTTATGTCGGAATGGGAAAATGTGCATCAGTCTGTCATAATAATGAAAAAATGGGCTTCCAGTATGATATCATGAAAGACAGTCCCCATTCAAACGCTTTTAAAATTCTTATTTCTGACAGGGCAGTCCGATACGCAAAAAAAGCCAAAGTAAAAGAAAATCCCCAGGAAAGTCCGATATGTTTAAATTGCCATATCACCGGAGGAGGCCTCGATACATCCTTCTTTGCACCTACTTACAGGAAAGAGGAAGGAGTAACATGCGAAGCCTGCCACAAAGGAGCATTCATAACCAAAGCCTTTATCCCAAAAGAAACTGACTGTTTAAAATGCCATAACGATTCTGTTCACAGAATTAACAAATTCAACTTCAGGAAGAATTGTGTAAAAATAGCCCACCCGAGACCAAAGACTAACCCTAAGGAAACTTAAAAGGATTCAATTTGCTCCGGATTAGGCAAAACACAAGAATTATTATCTACAGATTTACCACAGAAAGCATTTATACTATTGCAGATTGCGTTAGAACTATGAATTCATTTGAAATGATAAAAAGTCTTTTTAATCGTGCATCACAAAAAAAAATATCAGGGATTATTAACAATGTCATTATTTGCGGATTAGTTTCCTTCTGTTGCAATGGCATTCTTTACGCAGGAAATTTACAGTGTTCAGATTCTATCAATACTCTACCTGTGCTTTTTTCAAAAACCAGTCAGAATAAAATCTCCTGCCAGAAAGCATCAACTAATTTTTATAAGGCTGACAGCATCTTTTCTTTCCGTTCATCAAAAGGATATTTCCCCTCCCTGATAAAGGATTTTGAAGAGCAGATAACTTCACCCTTCCGACTTGGAGGAGAACAATTGTTAATGACTGGCGCTGCATTTGGCATCACGGTTGCATTGTTCCATTTTGACGGTGAAATTGACGAATGGGCACGAGTTCAGAAACAGAAACATTCCTGGATAAATAAATCTTCTCCAGTAATAACTAATCTTGGCGGTAGTTGGGGTGTCTATTCAGTTGTAGCTGCCGGGGCACTTGGTGCTATATGCAATAATGAAAAGGGAGTTCAGACAAGTTTACTGGCAACACAGGCCATGATTACATCAGGCGTCTGGGTCAATATCATAAAAATACTGACCGGCAGGGAGAGACCTATCGCTGATTATACTTTCAGCAAGTCAGAAGGAGGTGAATGGTACGGACCATTTGCAGACTGGGACCAGGACTTAGCTGTGAGAAAACCAATTTCCTCTTTTGATTCTTTTCCTTCAGGGCATACTGCAACAGCATTTTCTATTGCTACTGTATTTGCAACACAATACAAGGATATAAAAGCAATTCCGGTAATTTGCTATTCGGCAGCGACATTAGTCGGAATATCCAGATTAACCGAACATGAGCATTGGAGTTCAGATGTTTTCGTCGGTGGTTTAATGGGATATTTATGTGGCAGGCAGGTGGTAAATCATTATAATAAAACACATCCGTGTTCGGATAATGCAGTGCCATCAAAATCAAAAAACAAAACAGAACTCACGTTTATTCAGGAAGGAAATCAGATCGGTGCCTGTCTGAAATGGTAATATAAGCTGAACAAAATCATACGATATATGTTTTCAAACTGGCCGGATTGTTAATAATAATTAACATTACAATTAATGTTATTTAACATTCTTGATAAGCTATCGTCATTTTCTTTTCATTCTTTTGCGCAGTATATTTTTAACATCTTTTTATGGGTAAATTATTCAAAAAAGTTTTGTTCATTATGAATTCATCCTATATGAGACCTTTTATTTTTGTTGTAATAATTCAAATTCTCTTTTGTATTGTTGTTAACGCTCAATCAAAACCAAATGGCACAATATCTGGTAAAGTTTTTGATAAATCCACCAATCAACCTCTGGAATATGCAACAATTTCAATAATAAACAAACAGTCAGGAAAGACAATAACCGGTACGGTCGCAGATGTCAAAGGAGTATTCATTATATCAAATCTTCCATTTGACACTTACCTGGTCAATATCGAATTCATTGGTTATGAAAAGATAACATTGGACAACATAATAATAAACAGCAATAAGCGATCCGCTGCACTTGGAAATGTTACTCTTTCTCCTTCGACACATAATCTTGCGAGTGTGATAGTAATGGGAGATAAACCTGTTGTTGAAAACAAAATTGATAAAATTGTCTACAATGTTTCCAACGATATTACATCGCAGGGTGGAGCAGCTATTGATGTACTCAAAAAGGTACCACAGGTAACAGTTGATATAGACGGAAATGTAGAATTACAGGGTAATTCCAATATTCGTTTTCTGATCAACGGGAAGCCTTCAAGTGTGTTTGGAAACAGCCTCGCTGATGCACTTGCATCTATTCCCGCAAGTCAGATTAAAAGTGTAGAGGCAATTACCAACCCGGGAGCCAAATATGATTCACAAGGGACGGGAGGAATTATCAATATTATTCTCTATGACAATAAGATGCAGGGTATAAATGGGAATATAAACTTATCAGCGGGTTCAAGATTGGAGAATGGCTCAATGAATCTGAACATAAGACATAATAATTTTGGTGTAAATGCTTTTTTCAGTGGTAATGCTGCATTAAAATCTGAAATGCCATATTCTCAAAACCGTTTTGCAACTGACACGTCTGCTAAAACAATTACCAACATGCAACAAACGAGTCGTACAGATTTTATACGAAATGGCTTTCGGTCAGGTGTTGGTTTTGACTGGAATATTACGAAAAATGATATCATTACAGGCTCTCTGGGCTATAATCATTTTGGCAACAGTAACCAGGGGCTTACAAATCAGGAAGAACTGACAACCGATTATTTATCTAATCCAATCTCGGATATATTTTCTTTACGTAATTCCGACAGTCGCTCCCATATTGGATCTATTGACTATAGCCTCGATTACAAAAAGAAGTTTAAAAATGAAGGACAGGAGTTGGATATAGCATATAATGCAAGCATTGGAAAACCTTACAGTTATTATATTCAGTCGCAATCATATGAAGGGCAGGCGATTCCCTTTTCCGGATCATTAAGCACTAACCCGGGCACAGATAATGAAACAAATATCTCCATCGATTATGCACATCCTGTAAATAAAAACTTCTTAATAGAGACAGGCGCAAAAATGGGAAGCGAGAATATTACCAGCATAGCCAATGTCAGCGTTTTTGATCCTTCTGTAAATGAGTATGTGAGTGATGCATTACAATCCTATAGCTTGAATTACAAGATGAAGGTTTATGCAGCATATCTTTCAACTAACTTTAAATTGTCTGACTGGCTTAATGTAAAAGCAGGTGCAAGATATGAACATACTGATGTCACGATAGATTTCCCGAATACTTCAATACCGTCATACGGTACATTTGTACCTTCGGTTGTTTTGTCACATGATTTCACTAAAACCCAATCACTGAAACTGGCATACGGAAAACGCATTGAACGTCCGGAATATAGAGATTTGAATCCATTTATCAATTTAAGTGATCCTTATAACATTACTACAGGAAATCCGTTATTAAAACCCGAGATTGGAAATAACTTTGAATTAGGTTACAGTAGCACATTTAAAAAGGGAGGTAATATTTATATATCGTTGATAGAACGTATCAACACTAGCGATCTTAAACCGGTGACCACATTCTACCCTACCTAC
This sequence comes from Bacteroidales bacterium, assembly GCA_050014255.1. GTDB lineage: Bacteria > Bacteroidota > Bacteroidia > Bacteroidales > VadinHA17 > LD21. The sequence continues at coordinate 48,286 of JBEKDR010000007.1, forward strand.
TTGATAGGTGATTCAACTTATACTAATGTATCGGTTACCAACCGACAAAACATTGGAGAAGAATATAATACAGGTATCAGTGCCTCAGGTTCATATCCGATTACTACTAAATTAAATATACGTGGAAATCTTATGGTTACGTATCGTTATACGGTAAACAATACGGGCATCGGCGACCAATCATCAGGATTAAGGGTCAGGTTTAACATGAACGCAACTTACCAGCTGAATAAAGATCTAGTCTTTGAGCTATTTGGTTTCTATAGTTCAGCAACACAAAATATACAGGGTAAAACTCCACAGTTTTTCATGTATAATTTTGCTTTAAGAAAATTATTCTGGGATAAAAAAGCAAGCTTTGGATTTACTGCGACAAATCCATTTAACAAATATGTAAGACAATTATCTACAATTTCCGCAGAAAACTATACATCAACAAATATACGTATGATGCCAATGCGATCTTTTGGGATCAGTTTTATGTATAAATTTGGTAAGTTGGAATTTACCAAGAACAAAGAAGAGGATAATAATAATTATTTGAACGATACATCTTCGACTGGCAATTAATCAAAATAACAATTGTCCGGGTTGCTTCAGCGGTATCAGCTCCCGATCCCAAGTGATGACTATGTAAAAGAATTCTGTCTGAATGTCTCACTACGGAATATTTAATGATCCGTAAAATATTCATGCTAAATATAACTGTCTGTTTCTGAAAATAGTATAAATTTGATACAATGAATTTAAGAAACATCACCTGACGAGTCATACATGAATAACCGTTATCTGAGTTTTCTGATAATTTTGGTTTTTAGAGGCATTATTTCATGTAGCTGGGCCGATTCATCTTCAACTGTTCGACAAAGGATGACTATCAATGTACTTCCCCATTCAATAAGCTTAAATAATTTAACCTGTGATTGGACCTGCAGCATTTTCAGTCCGATGAAATTAATAATAAATTCGGATGCAATTGAATTGCAGGATACCGTTTCAAAGGCAAAAGAACCTGTTGTGCAGGTTTTCAATCCTGATATGGTGATTCAGGTTGGAGCATTCCTTCATGAATCAAATGCTGTCCTGCTGAAAGAAAGACTTTCGGCTTTGCTTAACAAAAAAGTCATTATAGAAATTGTAGATAGTTATTTTAAAGTGAGGATAACCGGGTTTACAAGTCTTGAGGAGATGGAAAACCTCATTCCGACACTTGGTCTGCTTGGAATTAAAAAAATATGGATATTCCGGTTCAAGAAGAAGGAAGATATTATACCTCAGGTTGCTCTGCAGACCGATACCTCTTTAAAAACAATAAAGGATAAAATTAATTTGCCTGCTATTTCAGAAGAGAAACCTGTTTTGGCAGAACCAACTATTAATCTGCAGGTTGGGATATTCCATAAAAGATCAGAAGCTTTACGCGCACAAAGAATAATCACAAGTAAGCTTAATCTCCCCGTTGAGATCGTAAGAGAATGGGAATACTATATTGTATTTATTACCGGATTTAAAACGAGGGAAGAGATGTTTAAATATTACCCTAAACTTGCAGCTTTGGGATATCCCGATAGCTTTATGATTGATAGCAATAAAGGGGCAGTACAGAAAAACTGACCTGACTTAAATCGCCAGATGTACTTTTATTGAAAATATACTTACCGGGCCTCTGTCTTTGTTATCTTAATTTAAATCCATGTCAACTGATTATACATAAATATTTTTTTTAGTTTTGGCTGATCTAAAAACCTGCACATAATCGGCTTAATGTATTTTGAGTCGTCTGATAACAGGCTTTTTAAACATTTGTGGTAATTTCGAATTATCCTAACTATTTATATATCAGCACATTAATTAGCAGAACCTAATGAAAGTGCAATAAGTTGGTAATTAGAACGTTATAGTTAATAACTTGTCGATATTTTGTAGTTTAGATTTCAAGGATTTGATTAATATGCAAAGAAATATTATAGAAAATGCCTGGGAAATTTTTCATTTTTAATTAATCTTTATTTCAATATTGAAAAAATTTACGAGACTAACTTTAACATGGAAATGATTCCCTTCCAAAATCCCAATTTTAGCTCCACCAGCTTTTATTTGACTGCAGAAGGTGGTAAAAACTTTTTCCATTACCTTAAAAGATTTAATCTGTCTAAAGAACCTGATTTATTGATTCTCTCTCCAAATAATCATTATTATTATGAAGAAAATGATTTAAGAAATGTCAGAACATTACTAAATCTTAAAAAATTGAATTTAATAAAAGATCTGGATACATTTTTGCAAACTCTTATCCATATATTACCTCCCAGTGTCAATTTCATAGGATGCTTTTCTGAAAGTAAAATTCTTAATGGGAGTGAATTTATCTCGGGATTATCAACCAGATTCAACAATTTTCTTGATTCAAGGACAGATCACAATATGGATAAAAAAGATGTTATAGAACTTTTAGAAAAGTATGGACTTAAGGTAATCGATATGACAGAAATGAACGAATTAACATATTTTTATTCGCAAAATGTCAGTCAACCTGCTAAATTAAAACCTTTCTGGCATTTGAGCCTTAATATCTTTGATTAGATTTGTCTTCTTTATATTCAGGGTCCATATCAGGGGTTCTCAATCCTGCCACTTCATCTGCCATCAGTATAAAAACATTCCAGCACAGTCCTTTGGTAGATGGCCACCAGCTATCTGTCGTGGTCCATTTTGTAGGTATAAATTCTTTACTGAAGGGCCATTGAGGATTAAGGTAAATCTCCGCCCACACCCTGTTTTCCATCAACATTTTTGCTTTCTTCCATCCGTGTTTTAATCCTACCACATAAGCGCAATACTCCGCCCTGAACCAACTGCCGCCATTATAATAAAACCCGTCATTTTCCCCGTTGCTATAATTTTCTTCACCAAATTTTTCAAAAGGCTGATAATCTCCATTGAAATAGGCAAATCCTTTCGCATCATTTGTTAACCTTATGCAGATGGGTGCAGTAGTCCCATATTCCGGGTGAGGTGAGTTGGGTACTTTATTGAGAACGGGTATTTGATCCAAATGATTTATTACCATTTCATCTGTTAACATTGGCCTGTTGAATAACCATAAAGAAAAGAATTCCGGTTCCAGGTCAGTAAGGGAAATGATGTCGGGATAATTCCGGTCGAACAATAAATGTTTTCTTTTTGTATCGTAAAATTTTTGGTATTCTTTTTCAGCTTTTTGGATATACGCTTCGGAAATATCAAAACCCAATTCTTTTATTGTTCTTAATGCGATGGCCAGCATGCCCTGGTTAACACCAAGCCGGTCTGTTTTAGGATTAAAATCAACAATATCTACCTGGCTCAAAGAAAAATGTGCTTTGCATTTTCCGTCTCTGTCGGCATCAAATTCATTCAATACATAATCAACTGATTTTTTAATTTTTTCCTGCGGAAGTGAAATGCCGAACCGACGTTTGTTCATCATTGCCCAGATCAGCCATTCGATGGTGGCTTCGTTGTCTTTTGCCTCTACCGACCCCATAAGTGGTGTGATAATAGTGCCAATACCGCCTTTGGGCGTTTGTGTTTTGCCCCATTCTTCCCAGATGGCAAGGTTTAACTCTTTATTGTAAGATGCTATATTAGAAAAAAAAGAATCCCTGTTGTACATATCCGGTGCATAATTCATATTGGGCACATTAAACGGCGTAAAATCTTTTACATCTGTAATCCAGGTAAGCATATTAAAGTTGGCATACAACATTTTTTCTATCAACGATCCTTTAAAACCTTTCCCTTCGGCTAACCGTGACTGAGAAGAGATCATAAATTGTTGATGCGATTTCCATGGTTCAACAAAAACATAGGTAGTTTTCTCCACTTTTTCACCAAGCGGAAGTATGTTGTAAGGCTCGTGCTGTGGTTGGTGTTCTACAAATTGCAGATCTTTTATCTGTAGCTTACATTCTTTTCCTGATTGAGTGCCAATGAACATGGATACACTATCATTTTCAATAAAAGGCACTAATATACTTCCTTTAAAAAGCGTCCATTCGTTTTCGACCGAAGGAAAGTTATCAATGTACTTTACCCCATCTTCCAGTTCAATGGTTTTTTTACCGTTCTTAAATCTAAATAGTTTTAATGCCAGGGGTGTATTCCCTTTGCACAAAAATGAAATGGTGTATATGCTCTGATCTTTAAAAGGTGCAATAAATTCTATCCCGGCCCTCTCTCCCGGATGGCCGGTTATTGAAATAAGCCCTTTCTCATTCTCCACTTCCGCATTGCCTTGTTTTTGATATACAGTAGCTGGTTTTAATACGATTTCTGTACCGGCATCAAGGTTGTACATTTCACCAAATGTTTGTTTAATGTAATGATTATTTTTTGCTCTGTCTGATAAACTGGCAACATAAAATAAATTAGGATCAGGCAACTTGCGCATGCCTACAAAACCGCCACCACGTCCGCTAAATCGTCGACGCGTATTTCTTGTATACTGATTTTTATAACCTGCGTCTGTTAAAAAACCAACTACATTATTATCCTGGGTAACAAAGCCTGCCGAAGGAAACATTTCGTGCACAAAGCCACCTGGAAAATTATCGTATTCAAATGTTACATATCTCTGCGGTTTTTCTGCAGGCCTGGCAGTTTGTTCCAATATATAATACATTCCCGGCATGGATGGCTGAAACAACTCAATCGTCTTTTTTATAATATTAGAACTAACCACCTGGTAAGTTATATTTACAGACAGGTTTGCATCAAACTCTTTTACGTAAGAATCTCTTTTTAAAGTAATGCTCTTCTCATTACCTGCCCATTTTTGGCCTTTCCATTGTTGTATGTTTGCAACAGTGCTCAAATCAAGATTAAACATTTGCAGGGAGAATTCTTCCGTATTGGTAACTACTAATTGATTGCCATTATATATATCAACATGAAAACCTGCCTGATCATCACCTGCAACTTTAAGCGAAAGTTGTTGACTAATGGCTAATGAATAGTTTGATAAAGTAAACAGACAAATGAAAAAAACTTGTAACTTGTTTTTAAGATGTGACATATGTGGCAATTTAAATTTTACATGTAGTTGATTACCAGTGCAACCAAAATCCCGAGCACTAGAGTTGCATAATTGATATGCTGAATTATAAATAGTTAGAATATAATGCACTGACTGCAAATGCTCTGGTTGGCTGTTTTAAATTAATTAACTAAGAGTAAAAAATTCCCAATAGATATTGTCAAAAAAGAATTTGCGCCTTAAATGGGCTAGAGATGGCCTTATTTGATGTCCTTACTTATATGTATGTCATAGATAGACTGTGTTATATGATACGTGGTGATAACTTGGTAATTCATAAAGTGATATCTAAAATGATTTATTACAATCCAAATACCAATTAACTGTGAAAATTGTTATTTGTATTACATATCCACGAGAAAAGCTTTATCTTGTTTTACAGCGCCCTTTTTCATTGAATCAAGGAATGATGACCTTAATTTTTCGCTCATAAGGGTTCTTTTGACTGGTGGAAGTTTCAGAAAACCACCAACCAATCCTTTCATTATCTTCTGAGAGATCTTCTCCAGATTACCAAATATCTGATGCTGCAGTGTCCCACGTTCAAGGCATTGTAAAATAATCCGTTCATAAGTTGTTTCTGGATGAATGACTCTTCTATTACGCTTTATTAATTTCATTGATCCAGTCTTAGAGCATTTTAATGAACAAACTCCACAGCCTATACAAATTCCAGTATTTATCTGTGGTACTTTCTTCTTGTCTGTTTCAAAATTTTCTGAGGGTACCATTTCAATAGCTCCAATCGGGCATGCTTTTGAGCATTTTCCGCATCCTTCACAGGTATCCTTATTAACGTTGGCAATAAAACTGGAAGTAACGACTGAATTTGGGTAACCAAATTTGCTGAGCCCTAACAGGACATTACAGCAACAACCACAACACTGGCACAGAAAAGAAACATTGTTCTTCACATTATCGCAACTAAATACGAGTCCTGTTTCTTTAGACTTTGCAATACTTTCGAGTACTTCGGTTTTTGTAGCATTTCTGGCGAAATTATGTCGTAACATATAATCCACTACAGTTCCGAAAGTGATGCAAGTCTCTAAAGGAACATTACACTTCTTTTCCCCTGCATGGAGTTTTTCATGGCGACAGGAACACAACCCGATGGCAAACTTATGATTTGAATCCACTATTGAAGTGATCTTCTCATAATCGAGTATTTCAGTATAATCGGACTCAAGTATAGTCCCTTCGTGCGGCATTGTCCTTAGCGGTGAAATCTGTTGTCCTTTCCCAAAGTTCACTTTAAAGAAATTTTCATCGTTCATATATTCATTGAAAAGTTTTGCCATCTTTTTAAAATCAATATTATCTCCTGTCCTCATCATAGTGAACTCAAAAATCCCGACAAACATGGGTGAAGGCATGTAAAAATACCTGTTCTGAATCCAAAAATCCATGACCAATCCTTTTGCACACAAACTTTCCAGAAGGAAGTTTAATTTAGTTTTTTCAAATCCCGTAACTTTTTCTATTTTGTCAGCAGGAGATAATGAGTAAGGCATTTTGACAACTAATTCCGCTTCCTCAGAGGAGTAAAGCTCTTTTAGTACGTTGAATAGAGCTTTATTTTTATTGACCCTGACAGAGAGATTGTCAATTTTATCTCCCAGTTTCTGATAAATTTCTTTTCCAACAAGATGTCCCATATTCATTTAATTTAATGATCAATAAAATTATTCACATATTAAAGACGAATAAAGTTATGAAAGACAATGACACAAGTCAAATAAAAATTCATCCAACCAGGTATGAACACTGATGGATGGAAGATAGATTGCAACATAAAGAGAGCAACCGAACACCCGATTAATTATCCCTGAGGCAACGAATATATTTCCCATTTCCCTTTTCATAGGTTCCCCGGATACACTATTAGAACCTTTACTTAGAGCTCGCACTCAGTCTGATTCCGGGGCTTACCCTCGCTGCGTTGGAGAATTGTACCCACAAAGTATATTTTTATCAAATTAAAAAGAAGATCAATTCAAAGCAAATATTTTTTGCATATAGTTGACTGATACCAAACCTTATAAGGTGGTCTTTTATTTTTTGCTTATCTTTGAGTAAGACAGTTTAGCAAAGTAGCATCTAATCAAATGATTAAACATATCAGTTGATGAAAGAAATAATAGAAAGAAGAGAAATTTCGATTGATAATAAGATATTTACTAAGGATGATGTAATGTCCCTAATTAAGCTTTTTAATAAGCTGTCCAATGAGATACTTGATAAGTCAAAAGAAATTAAACGGAAAGAGTTAATTCAAGAAGGATGGAAAGAATCGAATATTACGGAAAGATATATTGATACGAGTCATTCAAGCCTAGAGTTAAGTGCTTCTGATAATTCAAAATACACTGGAACATTTGAAGAAATTTTACAAGCAAATGGCATTCTCGATAATAAAAAAATTGTCGGAATTTCTTTATATTTTACTGAACATGTGTTCGATAGCATATTTATAATAAGAATCGAGCAATCAATATCAGACTTCCATTTAAGTTCAAATTATGCAGAAGTCGAAGGACAAGATAAAATTTGGGTAAATGGAACGTTTAAAATCGTAAAGGACTTTATTTCTAATTGTAGGAATCAGTCTATGTTCATTAAAAAGTTTCAGTATTTAATAATGGCATTTACCGTTTTGATACTAATATTATTTATTCGAAATCTAATTGAAATTTTTATCAAAACAAAGCTCATATTTCCCAAAATTATGGGAAACTTGTTCACTAAAGACTGGATTTATTTTATAATAGTTTCATTTCTGATTACGTTAGCTCCTGCAGTTTTTATTTATAATTGGTTAGTAAAACTTTTCCCAAGAATAGAGATTCAAACTGGTAAAAACTTTCAGCAGATAGGGAAAGAAAAGTGTATTAAATTATGGTTAATAGCTTCAATAATAATAATTCCAACTATTATCTCATTTTTGCTTCGTCTATATTATAAATAGTTTACATTCTTAGATCGGCAACCCTTGTGTTACATTACGTTTCACTTAAGAGATGGTTGTATATGACAATCTTTTTACCAATGTCATTTAACCATTGCGCTTTCGTCCTTTAGTAAAATATACCGCGATAACCCCTAACTACTTGTTTTTGTTACACAATTTTTCTGCAAATATTTTCAATCTGTAGAGGGTGTCAAAAAGTGCCGATTTTAAGCCATTCTTGGCAAGTTTTTAACTGTTTTGAACCATATTTAGGCCAAATTTTTTAGCCGTTTTTCCTAAAGTGACCTAAAATAGAGATTTTTGAATATTCAAGCCAGTTCTATTAACTTTCAAATATTCTATTCTCAGCGAGTTAAGGAAATTCTGTGAAAGTTGGCTGTCTAGTTCCTGAGGACCTGAGGGGGAGGGTCATAAAACTGTAGAGGCTTTAGCCGATACTCCTGAAAAGCACTCTGCGAGGGATGTTACAGTCTATGCGAGACATCCTGACCGTTCCGGTCAATAGGTTATAGAGCAAAATATATGTGGTTAAATTAGCTCTTGTCCATAACGCAATTCATGAGTAGTTACTTTTCTCTTATAGTAGTTATTAGTAGTAGTAGTTAAATAAATGCGGGATGCTTAGTTTGGGACATACACTAGATCAGCAATTGGTTATGCACGTTGTTGGGTGCCGTAATTATTTTATTAATAAATCTTTAATGTATTCAATTATTAAGTCAGGATGATCTCTTTGTATATAATGTGTTCCCTCCAATTTCACATGAATAGCTTTGCTCAAACCTGATATTATTTTATCCTGATATTGGTACAAATCTGTCTGTGATGCTGAAACTAATATAATTGGTAAATCAGGAGGAATACTCAGATTTTTCATATAAGCCAAATTCGGAACAAATTGATTCCATTCTTTCCTTAATCTGGGTGGATGGATTTTATTCAACTCATCCCCATATTTTATAAATTTTTTTTGTTCTCTTTTTGACATTTGCTCATAATAAGCTTCAGGTGTCGGATCAAGTAATAAAAGCCCTTTAACCTGATCGGGATATTGACTTGTAAAATATCGACAAATAAATCCGCCAAATGAATGGCAAACAAAAACATATGGAGGATGAATCTCTGCAACCTTCAGAATATTTTGTAGTTCCTTCACTATATTCGGTATAATCCTTTCCTGTCTTGATGTGTCAGATTTTCCAATGTCTGCCCTGTCATATAAGAATACATGGGCATATTGTGCAATAGTATCTGGGAGAGAACCCCATGCCTCAAGACTGTCTGACGTACCACTCTCAAATATTACAGTTATCTCTCCAGTTCCCAAGGTCTTGATTCTAAATTTTTGACCTTCAACTGCGACATATCTTTCTTGGCAATACGGTCTCAAACAAAGAACAATCAATATGATTGAAAAGATGATTTTCATAAAGCAAATCTTTAGATTTTTTATAATCTTATGGAATTTTTAAATTCTATTCATCGTAGTAAATAGTAGCATTTATATAATCCCTTTTCGTTTTGTCTTTATGGCACCCAACTGTCCGTGTTAGCGTTTCGGCAATATTTTTTTACTTAAAAAGTGACTGAGTCAAGTGGTAGTGGTCTCGTTTTCTAGCTGTTTTGTTTTTATTAATTCTACAGCTTTATATAAGATCACAATTTTTAATATCTCATAAGGAATTAAAATGATAAGGCCTACATAAGCCAAGGAAAATGTTAAGAAAAAACAAGCTGCGATTATAATAAAGATACCTGCAATAACCGGTAATGGTCCAAGTGATTTTTTAAGCTTAATGAGAGAGACACCAAAAAGAATATCTATCACTCCAAAAATTAGAGCTAAAGCTCTTAGGATAAATAAGTGTTCAATTGGCTTATAAAATATTGATATGATGTCGTAGCTGATAAGTAGGAACATTCCAAAAATAAGGACGAAAGACATAATCTTAAGTAGGTAGTTCTTAAAGAAATGACCGGCAATGATGAAACCACGTTGAAAGAAAAAGGATGCAATCAAGACAGAGATTTTCAAACATATATTAAAGGGAATGCTGAAAATCATCTGATCCTGTGTTGTTTTGTAATATGCTGCAGCTCCACCAAGGATAATTAAAATTAAATAGATTAATCCGAATACCCAAGCTATGTTAAGTTGTTTAATAAGATAATTTGCTGGTTTATCTGGGTTAATATCAATAAGTAGGACATCTCTTAACCATTCAAAGAAGTTCCGTTTATTATTATCATTAATCATATCTGATATTTTATTTAAGTCATAATCGAGGGCAGCAAGAATAGTTTTAACAGTATAACTTCTAGGAGTAACTTCACCTGCCTCAATTCTTTGGAGTGTTCGGACAGTTATATTACACTTGTTAACAAGCTCTTCTTGGGTAAGTCCCTTATCTTTTCTTAATTCGGAAATCTTTTTCCCTAATTCTGGTTGTTTCATGGTAGTGTATTTAAATCTTGTCAAAATTACAATTCAAAAACTGATGCTTAAAATAATTATAATGTACTTTACACGTCATTTGCACGTCATTTGCTTAAAAATTGAATCTATTCTGGGATAGTGCATTGTCAATGTTGCTGCTAAACAGATTATTATAGAAATTGTGAAACTGTCATTGTAAACTCCTTATTGTATCCAGAGGGTTGGATGCTGAACGCTAACTCGTTATATAACTACTAAAGCTAACATATTTAACAATTTCCGGAGTTCTTACATACTATTAGATGTTGTTTAATAAACTAAAATAGTGGGAGTTGACAACAACATGATATAATTCACCTCATTTTAACTATTAGTATTATCTATATTTCAGAGATGAGGAATAAAAAAGAGGCATCTCCTATTTTGCAATAAATATGTCTCGCTGCTTGCTACAGTAAGTACCTATGAAGGAGATACCGTTGAAATCACATTGTGGAATGCACCAAATAATAATTTTTACTGCTTCTCCCTGATATTAATGTTGTTGCTGATTTAATAATACTCTGCTCTATTACGATCAAAGGTTAAGTTGTCTTTCAAGAACAAGATTTCTTTGTTTTGAATACTCAAGCAGGAATTCATAGATCTTCGTTTTCTCATTTTTCTCTAAAGATTCAAGGCTTAATTTTGCCGATTTCTTCCCCTTCCTTTTAATTGATACAAATAGTCTGGCAAGGATTATCTTTTCAATTTCAGAGTCCTGAATGACAATTTCCCTGAACCAGTTTACCCATTTGATCTTCAGGCAGTTTTCACTTGATCCGATGCGGGATTTATCTGATCTGATAAAAAATAAGATTGCCCATAACAAAACAATAATAAAACCGGATAGATTAAATGAATCTTCGGACAGAACAAAGGAAAGAATGATCCCTAATAAAAGTAAAACCAGCATCGCTATTTTGACAAAAGTCTGGATCTTATATTTGAAGAATAAGTTCTCCATATCAGTACAAATTAGTTGAAATTTAGGTCCTATTCTTCAATAAACTATAAAATTATTTAAAATTAAAGAATCAGAGAGTTTGTGATTAACAAATTCAAAGACAAAACCGATTTCTCATAAAACTCTTATATAATTGATCCTATTGAAATAAAGCTATATCTATTATTATAATGTTATAATCTCCTGCAGAAGCGATTTCATTGGTAATAATTTTATTTCACCGCATTTTAACTTATAGCAATATCTGACAAGATTTAATGAGGTGAAAAACAGACAATTATCTGTATATTAATATATTATAAAAATTTAATGCCCCAAAACACTAAAATTGGGGCATTGAATTGATATTAAAACTCGTGTTATAAATATATCAAATCATTTTCTTACTCGATGAATAGTATAAGTATTAATTAATTTGTTATTTACAAAATCATTCTCTATAAACAAATCGGGCGATTTGAACTCACTTTTCATTATTAAAGTGTTTTCGGTATTGGAAACATCTTTCAATAAAATCTCTTCAAATTTATTTGCCGATGTGAACCACATTGAATAAAGTATAATATCCGGACTACCATTGGAAAGGTAGCATTCAATAAGTTTATCGTTCTTTTTGTCATAACCTATAAGTGACTTCCCTTCTCTTACAATCTTTCCTTTTACTTCAGTTTTAGAATACCATTCCAGTCCATTACCGAAAGATTTCATTTCTCCTGTTACGATTGTATCTTGAAATGCTTCAGATTTCCAACTGCCCAGTAATTGCTTCATTAACTCAACCTGATTGAGTTTTGTCTGCGTGGTTTGTGCCTGTATTCCATTTATGCAGAGCAACAGGAATACAGCAATTGTGATTGTTAAACAAATCTTTTTCATAGAATTGATTTTTGATTAATGTATAAAACTAAAATATCAGAATTCAATTTGTTGATGCAAGTTACTACAACAAAAAGCCTAAGTCAAATAAATCTTAATAAACATTAATAGGATTCAATTAAAAGATAACTATTTACAAGATTTACTACTGCAAGAAATATTTAAAAGGAATAGCCTATAAACATGCCCCTAGGTTACTCATTCCCTGGAAATACCCCTGTCATAAGGTACTTATAAATTTTTGACCCCCCAGGATCCCAGAGGTTATGGGTAAACCTGCAGACTCACTACTAGAGAAAGAAAAAACAATTTATTATGAGAGAAAGTGTCTTGGATGGATGGATTATTATTTGACTTGTGTCATAGTCTTTCATAACTTTAACACAATTAACTTGATTTAAAAAATACTATTCAATTATTTGGGTATTCTTTCAATTTATAAACCTTAAAAAGGAGGTGTCAGATGAAACTCAAAACCTTAATGATCATTAACGCCATCGTAGCAATTGTATTCGGTGTTACATTTGTTATTGTACCGGCACACGTTTATTCGTTATATGACATCACAGCAGATAAGCAATTGATATACATGGGACAACTCTTTGGAGGGACGCTCATTGGATTTGCTTTATTGACTTGGATGGCAAGAAACGCAACTGATTCCGATGCTCGGAGGGCTATTGTTTATTCTCTTTTCGCTGCCGATTGCATTGGTTTTGTCGTAGCTCTTATTGGACAAATTAGCAACGTCGTGAATGCGCTTGGCTGGTTAACTGTTGCTATATATTTGCTACTTGCATTGGGTTTTGGATATTTTCAGTTTTTCAAGGCTGTCTCTTCACAAGCATAGAGCTTTGAAGAGCGATCAAATTCTGAATTATTAACATACTAATATGAAGGCAAACTAATGATAGATTGCTATATAGTAGTCTAATTGACATTGGATTCTTTTTGACTCCAATTTATATTTTTTAAAACTATAAGAATAAATTATGGAAAATAAACTCAAAATTCGTTATGGCTGGCTAAAAGGTATGTATGTTTATACAGCCTTAGGAGCAGGCTTATCCGGACTTGGAATAATATTGATGCCAGAAACCTTTGCTTCCATGTGGAAAATGCCAATTCAAGATCCTATCATTTATGGTATTGTTGGCAGTGTTTTTCTGGCTTTCGGCCTTATTTCAATATTAGGATTAATATCACCTCTTAAGTTTGCACCTATCTTGCTATTGCAGATGACTTATAAAATAATATGGTTCATAGGTGTAATCTTACCTACAGTATTCACAGGGCAATTGCATTGGTATGCATTTATCTTTATAATGGTTTTTGCTACATACATAATTGGAGATATGATTGCAATTCCGTTTAAGTATCTTTTGAAAAAACAATTGACCGAATAAAATTGCTGCATTGACAGGATAACTTTAAGCTTATACTGAAATGTAATATCGGATTTTATAATAATGCTGTATCAGCTGACAAATGGATTAATGTAATCTGCTTATAATAAAGTAATAGCAAATTTATTTCTTATTTATAATAAATTAATAACGCACTGGTTTCCCTACAACTTAATGGAAATAAGAGACTACTATTTACGGTAATCTTTTAATCATATCAGCGAACTCACTGATCGTAAATGCTTTTATAGTTGTTGTTCTTACAAACCCAAGAGAACTTAATGCAAGATTGAACATGGTAGCGACAGTATCATTTGGAGCTTCACCAATACCTATATAATCAAATTCTCCTAAGGTTGCATAAAAACCAATTAATCTACCACCCATCTTTTCAAACACTTTCAGACCATCCTCAATTCTTTTCGGTGATTCTTTCAGATCTTTTACTCCTTGATCTGTCAGTTTCATTAAAGTAATGTATGTAATCATTTTGACCTCCTTTTTTAGAATACCTATATAAAGAAAAAACCAGTGCGTAATTCTCTGTTAAATTTTCCTCCGTCGGAAGATCTTTGTATTTAAATAATAAAATTACACCATAATGGATCCAATGTCAATTTTATTTTAGAAGGTCAATGAATTAAAATTAAACTATATATAACGTTATAATAAATGATCTACACTAATTCTATATTAAACGATTATAACCTGGAAATGATATTTTCAAATTTACAACTACTTAATAAATTTTTGTATTTAGCCTGATTAAGGTTTAATTTTGATATCATATATCCATTTACACATCAGTGATTTTGTGTTCTTAATTAAAAAATCTTTGATCATGAAAAAACATTTATCCTTCAAGCATGGAAAACAACTCTTTTTTCTAATGTCTCTATTGACTGCTACTTTATTAGATGCATCATCACAGGACCAGGTGACAAAACCTGATGTTAAGACTTATCCACCGGTTTCAGTTCCAAATACTGAACTGAGAACTTTTTACTCATCGATCCTGAACCAGGAGATGAATATTTACATTAAACTTCCGATCAGCTACTATAATAATACTCAGAAAGTTTATCCAGCTTGGTATTTTACTGATGCAAACCGTTCATTTCCGATGGTGGCAAACATGGTAAGCATTTTCGAGGTACCCAGACTCGTTGAGCCCGAAATTATAGTTATCGGTATAGGGTATAAGATAAAGGATTTAGCTGACTGGGGTGCCTGGAGGACAAGGGATCTTACTCCGACAAACATACCGGCTCTTGATACTACCTGGGCCAAAATGTTAACCGGAATGACAGGCAGACAGTTTGTGGTGAAGAGTGGTGGCGCTGCAACTTTTCTGGAATTTATAGTTAAAGAAGTTTTCCCTTTTGTTGAATCAAACTATCGTGTCTCTCCAACCGGTAGAGGTATAGGAGGTTATTCTTATGGGGGATTGTTTTCCCTATATGTATTGTTCAAACATTCTGAGCTTTTCAGTATTTATTATGCGGGAAGTCCGTCCATAGATTATGATAAAGGAGTTCTTTTTAATTTTGAGAAGGAGTATGCGTCGACACATAAGGATCTGAATGCTAAGCTTTTTATGAGTGCTGGTACGTCAGAAGATACCATGATGGTCACTAATATGAAGAAAATGGCTGATCTGATGCAGTCCAGAAATTATCCGGGTCTGACTGTTGAAACACATGTTTTTCCCGGCGAAACCCATGAGTCCTGTTATCCCTCATCCATAATGAGAGCATTAAGGGTTCTTTATAATAGATGAAATTTCCCTCTCATGAATATTAACATTTTTCTTTCTCCAACAGTAAATAACAGATTTCTAATTGCATTTTATTTTTACCCTATATATCAAGATATCAATTATGCAACTCCACAACCTGGAGCTTTGGGAAGAATAAAATAAAATTGTTTTTAAATTAACTGAGGTGTAGTTTTGAATTCATTGGGATCTTAATATTCTCCCATATACATAAAACACTTCAGTCCAGGTGTTCAGAAAATTCCGGTTCAAATATTCCAAATCAGCTTTTTAAATTCTGACTAATATTGAGCCTTCCCCCCTTTTTAGCTTGTTAAAACTATCTCCAGTAATTTGTCGATATAATTTTTAAAATTTCTTTTGATTCAATAAAAATTGCCTTAATTTGTATTTATGAATTGCATTATAGGCGCCGATAATGTAAACTGTAAACTTCTTGTAGAATTTGCAGGGAGATCTTCTTCTCTCAATCTTGTTGGAACATTCACCGATTCAATGTCCGTTAGGAATCAATTATTAAAACAACGGGATATTGACCTTCTCTTTCTTGATATTGAAATACTAGAAACGGACTGCATTGATTTTATTAATAGTCTCAATTATAAACCTAATGTTATAATACTATCATCCAGTGATCTGTTTGCCATAAAAGCATTTGACATAAGTGTCGTTGATTATCTGCTTAAACCTATCACTTATTCAAGATTCTGCAGGGCCGTTGATAAGGCATTAAAGTTTTATTCTCGAAGGGAGATCAGCATTGACAGCGATAATGAGATATTTATTAAGAAAGAATCATCCTTAATTAAACTGAAACTTAAAGATATAATATATATTGAAGCTCTTGAGAATTATGTCACTCTTGCCACTATTGATAAAAAGTTTACTATTCATTTTACTATGAAAGCGATAGAGAATCATTTACCTCCCGAGATTTTTATCAGAGTGCACCGATCATTTATAGTGAACAAGGGCATGATTCAAACCATACAAGAAAACTCTCTGGATCTGATTGTTGGAGATACTATTAAAAACTTTCCAGTTGGTAAATCATTCAGGGATCTTCTTCTGAATAACATAAACATGATGTCCAGATAAAATTTTAATTTCCATTGCCTCATCATTTGTCAGCTTTTTCTGCATCATTTAGGACAATTATTATCTTCTACAATGATACTTGAGATTAAGAACAAATATCTTCAATCATTTTGTCCAAAAATGTATAAAAAATAAAATCAGAAAAATCAATATTTTGTATGAAACAAATATTGATGGTTTACTTGATTTAGTTAAAATTTAGCTAACGACAAACATAAATAAAAAGTGAGGGAAACAGCGGTAATATAAAAATTGATTTTTATGAGAGTTAGCATTAATAAATTCCTAAGCCTAGATAAAAACTAATGTCTCTTTAATTATTTCATTTTTATCGTCTACCCCATGAAGTTTTATGCCAATACTAAACTTGGCACCCTGAACAACATCTTCTATAGGGCCAAAAGCATCTATAATATCCTCAAAATCATCCAGTTCATCAAATTCATCAACAGGCAAATATAAGTGTACAATCAGAACATAATCAGGTTCATTAATCTGGATGAGGACTTTAAATATTTTTGCCAGCCATAATATTGATGAAGTATTGAAATACTCCAGTTTGAGCCTTAAATTGGTATATGGTCGGGCTTTTAGAATATATTCTTTCACCCAATTCAATACAGGTTCATATACTTTTGCAGCATCTTCAGGAATTGACCTGCCAGAGAATATGAGATCACCTGTAAATTGATTCAGATCAATTTGTGGCGTTTTTGGAGTTTGTTCTATTATTAGATTCTCAAGTTCCATCATCAGGTGTTCATTAAAGGACTTTTAAGTTCTAAACCTATGTTTGATTAAAACATTAATCAAAGCTACACCTTATTTTTAGAAGGGAATAACCCTTTGTCAAAAACCTGGCTTCAATCATCAATAAAATTGTTTGTTCATGTAAAATTACATTTACTCTTTTATCTTTATGAATAATATAGACTCTTATTGAGGCGTTAATCCGGAATAACTAATAAGATCTTTATTTCATTACATTTTCTATCAGCGAAGCATCGAAGTCGCTTAATGTTTTAAATCAGATAATTATAGCATTTGTCGTAGTTGCATTATATCCTATTTAATTATATACCAGCATATTGATTATACAACTATGCAGACTTGGCCTTTGGGAAGGTAAAAATATAATTGTATATGATACAAGTATGGCTTTGATTTTCCAAAATATTCTAATATATAACCAAAATTAAACCCTGCCAATTCTGACAGGGTTTCTTTTTTAAGTTCAAAATCAGTTCAAAACTTTTTGTAATTTACTGATTTTCAAGTCTAATTTGTTGACCCACCTGGGCTCGAACCAGGACTCTGCGGAACCAAAATCCGACGTGTTGCCAATTACACCATGGGTCAATGTCCAATAAAATGAGCTGCAAAATTAGAAATTTTTTTGGAAAATATTTATTAACAGACGAATTTGACCAACCGGTGCCGGCAAAGATCAAGCGGGTTTTGATAATATCTTTTCATACCTGGACCTGTTCATCTCCTCCACCTCAACAACAATAAAAGGGCATTCAACCAGAGATCGGAGAATAAAACCCAGTTCACACATATCTTCATCGCCGCGTTCATAATACCAGGTAATACTTGCATTCCTGACAATCTCTTTCATTTCCGACAGCTCTCTCAATATGGTAAAAATCCACTTTATAGAACTAGTGTTAATATATTCAAAACCAAGTTCGATTTTTGATTTCTCTGTATGATTCTGAGCATACCCTGATATCCAGTCCTGAACAGGCCGATAGAATTCGTTAGGATTCTCGGGTATCGACCTTCCCATAATAAAGATCCTCTCTGGCTCCAGAATTATCCAGGGAGTTCTCTTTGTAGGATTATTTTTAAAACTATCAGGATACATCTTTAATAAATATCAGGAGATAATCACCTGTTCTTCATACAAATATACGTTGGAATAACAAATATATTGTCAATTCAATTAATCATTTTAAACCGGAATATGTAAAATTAGAAAAAGGCGGGTATTATCCAAATGTTAATGCGTTACATTCTGATTAAAAAGCGACGGTTCATTCTCTTCCCACAATGTCGGATGCTCCTCTTCGAATCTTTTCAGAATAGCTTTCATAACGGTTTCCCGGAGAAATTCAGATTTGTTTTTTATCCGATACCGGTTACAATATATACCCAGTGCCCTCATTTCCCTGTTATTGAGCATAAGGGAAAGACGATTCGTACGCCTTAAACGGCCTTCCTTATAAATTGAATGTCTCACGATCATCAACTCTGAATCAGACAACTAAATTAAAAAAACAGGCTTTCAACCGCATGAAGTTAAAAAATAGTTTTTAACATAAAAAAAACAGCCAATCTCCATCTGACTGGCTATCTGTTAGATATAGTATTAACAACTTTTAGATTTACCCCCTTTAATTTCCCCCCAAGGGGGGAAAAATCCCCTGGATTCTAGTACAATTCAGCTAAATATCAGAGTATTATCGCCCCTTTAGGGGAGATGTTCCGCTTCGGCGGAACAGAGGGGTTTTACTCTCGAAACAGAGCCCGTATCAGGTGTTTCTCATTAACATTGATTCACCGCATTCAAATCAGCAAAGGCCTCTTTCAGTCTTGCAATAAAGGCCTCCTCTCCTTTCCTTAACCAGACTCTCGGATCGTAATATTTCTTATTCGGCTTGTCCTCGCCTTCAGGATTGCCGATCTGACTCTGGAGATATCCCTGTTTTTCTTTTGAGTATTTATTTATCCCATCCCAGAAAGCCCATTGCATGTCAGTGTCAAGGTTCATTTTTACAGCTCCGTATTTAATAGCTTCAGTTATGAGATGCTTCTCTGATCCTGATCCGCCGTGAAATACGAAGTTGACAGGATTTGGACCTGTTTTAAATTTTTTGATAATATAATCCTGGGAATTCTTTAATATAATTGGCTTGAGCTCTACATTACCTGGCTTATATACACCGTGAACATTGCCAAATGATGCAGCAATGGTAAACATATTGCTCACTTTCAGAAGTTCTTCATATGCAAAGGCAACGTCCTCAGGCTGGGTATATAATCGGGAGCTGTCGACCCCTGAATGATCTACGCCGTCTTCTTCTCCTCCGGTAACACCAAGCTCAATCTCAAGAATCATTTCTATTTTGCTCATTCTCTCAAGATACTTTTTACAGGTTGCAATGTTTTCTTTTAATGGTTCTTCAGAAAGGTCCAGCATATGTGAACTGAAAAGCGGCTTACCGTTAGTTTCATAAAATTCTTCTCCTGCATCAAGTAATGCGTCGATCCATGGCAGAAGTTTTCGTGCCGCATGATCAGTATGAAGAATTACCGGAATACCATAATAATCTGCAACATTATGAACATGAAGAGCCCCGGAAATGCCACCGGCTATTGACCCCACCTGATTTTCCTTCGGCAAACCCTGCCCTGCAAAAAAATGTGCTCCACCGTTTGAAAACTGGACAATGACAGGAGAATTAACAACCTTTGCGGTCTCTAAAACAGCATTCACGGAATTGGTTCCCACAACGTTAACAGCAGGAATAGCAAAGTCATTCTTGTTTGCATAATCAAAAAGTGACTTCATATCATCTCCGAAAATCACCCCAGGTTCCAGATTTAATTCTTTATTAGTCATATAATTAATTATTTAAAAAATCAAAAAGTCCAATGTACTTACAAATATAAGTAAATTTAGAACCGGCATGATACAATTTAAAAAATGAAGGTTAATTCTTTAATTCAAGCTATTTTTAAAAAAAATTTATTCTCTCTGAGATATTTTTTATCTTCGTAGACTCATTTTTAAAAGATTTCTGTTCTGATATTTGTCAAATGCAATGAATCATTATAACATTAAATAAACTAAAACTGACCTTGTGCAAAAAAGGTTATCTTCAAAAATCAAATAATTAAACATGAAAAAAATCTTAATACTAATATTTACCTGCCTTCTTTCTTCACAGGGATTAATCTTCTCACAACAAAAAGTATGGTCGCTGGAAGATTGTATTAAATACGCTATCGAAAACAATATCCAGAT
The DNA here is from genome assembly GCA_050014255.1 of Bacteroidales bacterium. Classification (GTDB taxonomy): domain Bacteria; phylum Bacteroidota; class Bacteroidia; order Bacteroidales; family VadinHA17; genus LD21. The sequence goes on from JBEKDR010000007.1 coordinate 68,967, forward strand.
AAAGCAACAGTATGTTCAGACCGAGGTTCAAAAAAATTCTCTTGATCTGGCAAAACTGCAATTGCTTCCGACACTAAACGGACAGGCTTCTCATACATATTCATTCGGGCGTGCACTTGATATGAACACATACCAGTTTTATAACCAGACACTTCAATCGGACAACTTGTACCTTGGAGGGTCAGCACCTGTTTTCAACGGTTTGCAGAATTATAATTCAATTCAGAAAAATAAGAATCTAATGCTGGCCAGTAAGCAGGATCTGCAGAATATAAGTGACAATGTAGCTTTGAATGTTGCACTTCAGTATCTTCAGGTGCTTTTAAACAAGGAACTTGTTGCAGTTGATGAAAATCAGCTTAACATTAGTTTACAGCAGATTGAGAAAACGAAAAAAATGGTTGATGCCGGCAGTGTGGCCAAAGGAAATCTTCTTGAGATACAAGCGCAGGCAGCCCAGGAAGAGCTCTCTCTGATTACTATGAAAAACCAGCTCGAAACATCTATCCTTACTCTTACTCAATTACTTGAGCTGAAAACACCTGCAGGATTTGAGGTTGAAGTTCCCGAAATCACCGTCGATCCTAATGCAGTTGTGACAGGTAATATTGATGAGATTTATGCTATCGCAGAGAAAAACAGACCGGAAATAAAAAGCTCGGAATTGAATCTCACAGCCAGTAAATATGCTCTGAAAATTGCAAAAGGCGCCAGAAGTCCTAAGATTTCCTTAAATTATTCCATAAATTCCGGCTATACGTTCATCTATAATCTGCCTGCAAGTGATCCTCCTAATGTTCCTTTTAAAACCCAGATAAATAATAATATGTATTCAAGTGTCGGGCTGGCAATGAATATCCCGATTCTGAACGGATGGCAGGTCAATAAAAATATCTCTAACTCAAAATTAAATGTTGAAACCAGTCAGTACGCTCTTGAAGGAACACAAAAGCAACTTTATAAAAATATTCAGCAGGCATACACCGATGCAGTAGCAGCTCTTAAAAAATATAATGTTAGTATCAAAGCAATTGCCTCAACTGAAGAATCTTTCAGATATACTGAACAAAAATTCAATGTTGGAATGGTTACTCCTGTAGACTATAATGCTGCAAAAACACAGCTGCTTAAGGCTCAATCAGATATGACCCAGGCAAAATATGAATTTATCTTTAAAACCAAGGTACTCGATTTTTATAAAGGCATACCGTTAAAGCTTAATTAATAATTATAATACGAAATCATTTTAAGATACAAGAACATGAAAAACAATAAGATACTTAAGATTTTACTTCCGATAGTAATTGTCCTTATCCTCTTTGCGGTAATTGGAAAGAAAGCAGGCTGGTTTGGTAAAGCTTTAACGGTGAAAGTTGCTGTTGAGAATGCTCAAAAACGCACAATCGTTGAAACTATAACAGCTAATGGCAAAATTCAGCCTGAAAAAGAGGTTAAAATAAGCCCGGACGTATCTGGTGAAATTGTAGAACTGACGGTCAAGGAGGGTTACAATGTTGAAAAAGGTCAGTTGCTGCTCAGAATAAAACCCGATAATTACATTTCCCAGAGAGACAGATCTCTGGCAGAAATAAGCGCTGCCCAGGCACGCCGTGCTCAGGCAGAGGCTCAGTTTACTCAGGCTGATCTGTCATACAAGAGAAACAAACAATTGTTCGATCAACAGACTATCTCAAAGTCTGATTTTGAGCAGGCCGAAGCCACCTATAATGTGGCAAAAGCTGAGCTCGATGCAGCCAAGTTTGCAATAACAAGTGCCGAAGCTTCACTTAAAGATGCAAATGAAAACCTTATCAAGACATCAATCTATGCGCCGATGACTGGTACGGTTTCAATGCTTCTCGTTGAACTCGGTGAAAGAGTTGCAGGAACAAATCTTATGGCAGGAACAGAATTATTGCGGGTTGCAGATCTGTCACGCATGGAAGCCCAGGTCCAGGTAAATGAAAATGATATCCCAAGAGTTAAACTCGGAGATACAGCCGAGATTGAAGTAGATGCTTATCTCGATCAGAAATTCAAGGGTATAGTCACTGAAATTGCAAATTCAGCAAAGACTACCGGTGTATCTGCTGACCAGGTAACTAACTTCGATGTCAAGATTCTGGTTCTTCCCCAATCGTACCAGAAACTTGTCGATGCCGGTGATAAAAACCCTTTCAGACCCGGAATGTCAGCAACAGTAGATATCAGGACCCAATCGAAAAATGATATACTTACTGTTCCGATACAATCTGTCACAACACGTACCGATACTACAAAAATTTCCGGTACCCAATCAGAAAAAGATATCCGTACGATCGTATTTGTTACAGACGGGAAATATGCTCTTGCAAAGGATGTTAAAACCGGAATTCAGGATAATTCTTATATTGAAATTATTTCCGGTATATCATTAAATAATCGGGTAATATCTGCTCCTTTCAGTGCAATAAGCAAAAAATTATCCGACAGCACTCTGATTGAGGTCGTAAAAAAAGAAGAACTCTTTAAGGTGAAATAGGTAGTTGGTATCCCTTTCAAAACATGATTATATGTCTTGAAACTGCGACAAACCTTTGCTCGGTGGCATTATGTGATAGTGCCGGGGTAATCTCTTTGAGAGAAAGCAACGAATCAAAATCACATGCATCCATGCTCACCGTGTTTATTGAGGAAATCCTCAGAGAGAATGGAATCAGAGCCCGTGACCTCGAGGCTGTTGCAGTAAGTAAGGGACCAGGCTCTTATACAGGATTGCGGATTGGTGTATCGGTAGCTAAAGGAATTGCTTATGGCGCATCTATCCCACTTATTGGCGTTGAAACCACTCTTTCGATGTTTTGCGGAATTAACGAAGGTAAATATTTCAGTGCAGAGTCGGAGGTGAATTCATTTTTCTGTCCAATGCTCGATGCACGGAGAATGGAAGTCTATTTTGCTATTTTTGACTTTTATGGAAATAAAATAAAAAATATTTCAGCAGAAATAATCACTGAAAATACATTTGTAAATATTCCTGAATCGCAGAAAATTATCTTTTTTGGCGATGGAGCAATTAAATGCAAATATGTGATCAATCGTAAAAATGCTCTGTTTGCCGTTGATTACATGATATCTGCTTCATATATGCAAAAACCTGCATTTCAGGCGCTTAAAGATCGCCACTTTGAAGATGTTGCTTACTTTGAGCCATTATATCTTAAAGATTTTATAACTTCCAAACCCAGAAAAAATATTCTTGGAAAATAATTCACACAATTCCGACGTTCCACCTGGAAGGAGTATGAAAAGAATCTTTTGCATCACAGTTATTGCATTTATAGTTTCAACCTTCACGAAGGGTCAGGCAGTATCATATAAGATCGGCGAGAAAGTAACTTATACGATCCAGTACGGGTTTATCACTGCCGGAAGCGGAACACTGGAGTTAAAGAGTGACTCATTTAACGGGAAAGAGGTATGGCATTCAAAATTAGCAGCAAGGACCACAGGAATGGCTGAAGCTCTTTTTAAGGTATTGGATATTTACGAGAGCTTCATTGACCCTGTTACCGAATTACCTGTGAAATCAATCAGAAACATTCATGAAGGCAGGTACAGAAAATACAATGTTGTGTTATTTGATCATAAAACCAGGCCTGATTCCAGTATTCTTACCAGCGATCTGACGGGGATGCATATCGCTCCTCCCGGAATTCAAGATATTATCTCATGTTTCTATTTCTTCCGAAACCATATTCTTCCTGTTGACAGCAATCTGAAGAAAGGTGAACTGACAACTATTATTACCTGGTTCTGCGATGAACTTTACCCAATCAGGTTAAGATATATCGGGGCTGAAGAAGTAAAAACTAAAATTGGCAAAATTAAATGCTACAAGTTTAATCCGGTAACAGAAACCGGCAGACTTTTTAAAACAGAAGAAGATGTTTCTTTCTGGTTTTCTGCTGATAAGAATTTTTTACCGGTTAAAATTCGATTTGATATATTTGTAGGTGCGTTTACGTGTGAAATTGTAAATTATGAAGGGCTGGTTTACCCCCTTGGAACTAATAATAAATAGATTTTTAAATTATTGAATAACAGAGATTTATATGGCAAGTACTGCAGATTTTAGAAATGGATTAGTCATTGAATTCAACAATGACCTTTATACAATAGTGCAATTTCAGCATGTTAAACCCGGGAAGGGACCAGCTTTTGTACGAACTAAACTTAAGAACCTTAAAAGCGGTAGGGTAATTGATAATACCTTTTCATCAGGTACTAAAGTGAACCTCGCAAGAGTGGAAAGACGTCCTTATCAGTATCTTTATAAGGATGATATGGGCTATTACTTTATGCATCTGGAAACTTTTGAACAGATCCACATTCAGGAATCATTGATTGAAAATCATGAATTTCTCCTTGAGGGAGCAAGTGTCGAGATAGTTGTTCATGCCGATACTGAAACTGTCCTTTCGGTAGATATCCCTCAGTCGGTTGTTATGGAGGTTATCTATTCCGAACCTGGTTTAAGAGGCGACACAGCCAACAATGCATTAAAACAGGCAAAAGTCAAGAATGGTGCAATAATAATGGTCCCATTGTTCGTAAATACCGGTGATAAGATAAGAATAGATACACGCGACAAAACTTATGTTGAAAGAGTTAAGGGATAAATAGTATTATGGAAGATAAAAAAGGTCAGGCAGACAGATTAAAGATTTCAAAATTTAAATTAGACTCGTTGCTCGATATTACATTATCGATCAATGCGAATCTTCCGACTGAAGACCTTTTATCAAAATATGAATCCATCCTGAGGAACAATCTTGGAATCGGCAAAATCCTCATATTTAAACATTCCGGTACCTGGGAATGTCTTCTGAACGCCGGTTTCCCGAAACATTTTGAAACTATAGATGTAGAATCGAAACTTTTGGGTATCTGTGAGATATTTTTCGGTGCTGCGGATCTTGGTTTCGAAGGGGTTGATATTATTGTACCTGTATTTAATAACAACGTTCATCTTGCTTTCGTTTTTATCGGTGATATCGAGGAGGAAGGAGAGGGAATGAGTCCTGTTTTGAAACATCTGAACTTCATTCAGACTATTTCCAGCATTATTATTGTGGCTATTGAGAACATAAGACTATTCAATGAAAGTCTGCACCAGGAAGCTTTGAAAAAAGAGCTTGAGCTTGCAGCCAAAATGCAAAAAATGCTCATCCCTGAT
>JBEKDR010000008.1:0-74412 GCA_050014255.1 Bacteroidales bacterium
CAGTGAAGAGAAGGAGGTATTCATGAAATACCTGTTTGGCATTTACCAGTCTTACAGATATGGAGCGATTTTTCTTTTTGTCATTATTATCCTGATGTCATATACCAGAATCCTGCCGGTCAGGGATTATATTATATCAGGCATAATCGTACTGGGATTAATGTATCTTTTAAGAGTAATCAGGTTATTAATAATTTTTATAAACAGGAATATTTCAATATTCTATTTGATTTTATACCTTTGTGCGCTGGAAATTCTGCCTGTTTTGATAGTAGTAAAGTATTTTACAGGTCTTGTTTAGATTGGCTTGGGTTAGTTTGGAAGTTGAACTTAAACTGTAAAGAGTTGAAAATAAAGAAGATTTTAGTATCGCAGCCAGAACCCCTGAATCCGAAATCCCCATATTTCGAACTGGCAAGAAAATACAATCTAAAAGTTGATTTTAAGCCTTTTAATCAGGTTGAAGGTGTTTCATCAAAAGATTTCCGTCAGCAAAAAATAAATATACTTGACTTTACTGCGGTAATCTTTACAAGCAAAACCGGGATTGATCATTTCTTCAGAATATGCAATGAGCTCCGTACAGTGGTGCCGGATACAATGAAGTATTTCTGTATTACAGAGAATGTTGCATTTTATCTTCAGAAATACATAGTTTACAGAAAACGCAAAATCTTTCATGGTAAAGCCAAATTTCAGGATCTGATTGATGTAATAATCAAGCACCGGGAAGATAACTTCTTTGTACCTCTTTCTGAGCCTCATAATGCTGAAATCCCTGAGTCGCTTGATAAAAATGGCATTAAGTACACAATAGGAACTCTTTACAAGACAATCAGCTCTGATTTTTCGAATTTAAAAGAGTTCGACTATGATATTCTTGTCTTTTACAGTCCTTCAGGAATAAAATCTCTAAAAGAAAATTTCCCTGGGTTTATTCAGGGGGATATTAAAATCGCCGCATTCGGACCAACAACCGCCTGTGCCGTTGAAAATGAAGGACTGAGACTTGACATAAATGCCCCTAATCCCAAAGCCCCGTCAATGACAATGGCTCTTGACGATTTTCTTAAAGAATACAATAAAAATTTTAGATAGTTTTCACCTACTGACTTACCCAAAAGCAATGAAAGGTCGTTCAGTGAGGCTTTAAGGATAAGTTGCTTTTAATGAATACCATCAGGGAAACATTTGATAAGTCTGAAAGGCTTTGCAGCAGAAAAATCATAGAAGCGCTGTTTGAAAACGGAAACATTTTCTACAATTCTCTCTTTAAAGTTGTCTGGAACAAATGTCAGAATTCCATACCTGCTCCCGCTCAGGTTGCTTTCAGTGTGTCAAAAAGAGGCTTCAGGCTGGCGGTCACCAGAAACCTTATCAAGAGAAGACTCAGGGAAGCGTACCGGAAAAACAAAAAAACTCTTTATGATCATCTTATTTCACAAAACATTCATATTGTTTTGATTGTTATCGTGAAAGGGAATACTATTCATGATTATATAACGATTGATAAAGCAATGAAGCAGGTGATAAACAAACTTATAATTCTCACCAGCTTGAAACCGGAAGCCGGAAATCAGGAGACCTAAGAATGATAACACCTATAACTTCCGACTTCCGTCTTCGAACATTGGACTTATGAGTTATCAAATATGTTAAAAATGTCTTAATTGTTTCTTAATCAAAATGCTTCCCGATTATTCTTATTAATTTTGCCGTTCTAAATTAAACAATGCTGGTTATGAAAAAGGTGCGTTATGGCAGGCTGATAATTGTATTTTCAATCTTACTTGTTGCGGGAATAAGTACTGGCTTCCTGGTCACTCAGGAAACAAGGGATTTCAGAATTGCTAAAAACCTCGATATATTTTTCTCTCTCTTCAGGGAGCTGAATACTTTCTATGTAGATACGATTGATCCTGACAAACTGATTAAAGCAGGGATGGATAATATGCTTAAGACACTTGATCCTTATACGGTTTACTTTCCTGAATCTGAAGCTGATGAATTCTCAATTATGACTACCGGGAAGTACGGTGGAATCGGATCGCTGGTCAGATCAGCCGGTGATTATGTTGTTATAAGTGAAGTATATAAGGGATTTCCTGCTGATAAGGCAGGAATAAAACCCGGAGATCTATTAAAAAAGGTTGATGGTACATCACTCAAAGGATTGCCAACCGATAAAGTAAGTGAAAAACTTAAAGGAAATCCCGGAACGGATATCAACGTCACAATTGAAAGGAACGGGAAGGAGACAGATTATTCCCTTAAACGTGAAAAGATAGTCATGCCGCCGGTTCCTTACTATGGTATGTTAGATTCCAAAACGGGATATATCCGGTTTACCAATTTTACTCAAAACTGTATTGATGATGTAAAGGCAGCACTTATTGCATTAAAAAATAATGGCGCTCAACAGATTATCCTCGACCTGCGTGGAAATCCGGGCGGATTACTTACAGAAGCGGTTGAAATAGTAAATCTTTTTGTCGCAGAAGAAAATGAGGTTGTTTCCACAAAGGGGAAAGTCAAACAGTTTGATGAAAACTTTAAAACCGTAAAACAGCCGGTGGATGACAAAATACCTCTTGCAATTATAATCAACAGAGGTTCAGCTTCAGCTTCTGAGATAGTAGCCGGAGCAATTCAGGATCTCGACAGAGGTATAATTGTCGGCCAGAGGTCATATGGAAAAGGTCTGGTTCAGATAACGCGGCCTTTAAGTTACAATACTCAACTCAAGGTTACTACGGCGAAATATTACATACCAAGCGGAAGGTGCATTCAGGCCCGCGATTTCTCTCACCCAAATGAAGATGGAAGCGTTGGAATTATTCCTGATTCTCTGATATCTGAATTTAAAACTAAAAACGGAAGGATTGTTAAAGACGGCGGAGGCATTACCCCTGATATTGAAATATCACCTGAACCTCTGAGCCAGATATCTTCAGAACTTTTCCGCAGAAATTATATATTTGATTTTGCCACAAATTATTATTGGTCTCATCCCGATATTAAATCTCCTGAACAATTTAAATTCACGGATCAGGACTATAGCGACTTCAAAACATTTCTTCTGAATCGGAAATTCAATTACAAAACAGTTACTGAAGAGTCTCTTAATGAACTCATAACCAATGCCAAAAATGAAAAATATTATGATATTCATAAGGACCTGTTTAATGACCTGGAAAAAGATGTTGCCCATAGTCTTGATCAGGATCTTATTATGTTCAGAAGTGAAATAACCGATCTTCTTGAAGATGAAATTGTAAGTCGTTATTTCTATGAAAACGGGGCAATCGCATACACTATAAAAAATGACGAACAGGTTTTAAAGGCCCGTGATATATTAAATAATAAAGAAGAATACAGCTCCATCCTTAATGGAACTGCCGGATCGATTCTGGTTACAAGAAAAAATGATCAGACTGGTATTAAGCCGGATAAACCTGAAAACAGAAAAATTATGGAACCTATGTAGCCTTTTTGGATTAATCCTTTTTGACTCTTTGAGAATACCTTTGCGTAACTTTGTGGGTGAATTCTTTTACTATTTCCACATATGTGAGTCATCCTCAAAAATCTCTTTCTTCCAGACCGGCAGATTTTCTTTTATGAGTTCAACTGTTTTACTGCAGGCCTGCATTGCCTGATGCCGGTGACCCGCTGAGACAAAAACTAAAAGAGATATCTCACCAGATTTGACAATTCCGGTTGAATGAATTATGCCGATTGATTTCACATCGCTGAATTCCGATAAGATTGTCTTCTTAATCTTCTCTGCCTCAGCATTAACCAGTTTTTTATATGCTGAATACTCTATTGCTTTAACCTTTTTACCATTGATCTCATCGGCCCTGACTTGTCCAAGGAAAATCATGTGCCCGCCTGAATCAGTTTTCCCACCTATCTTTTCAATAAGCCCGGATATTAACTTTTGTGATACCGGTCCATCAGTTAAATAATTTACTTCCATGATTCAAACATATTTAATACCACGATATCTCAACCTCCTGCAAACGGGGGCAGAAAAGCAACTTCATCTCCTGATTTAAGCAATAAATTATCGTCAGTTATTTCACTATTAATGGATATACGAAAATTATAGTGTACAATTTCCGGGAAATCGTCGTTAATCCTGATCTTAAGATCACCTATTGATTTCACATCCCGGTAGTATTTAACACTGGTTCCTGAAACCTCTGCCAGAACACCGAAGAATAAGACTTTTACTTCCATAATTTTATATTTTACCTTGCCTTTTTGCCCCCCAACCCATCTAAAGGGGGGCTAATCCCCTGGACTTAAAGAAAATTTCGTTTGAAACCACAGATTTAGTCCCCCTTTAGGGGGATGGCCGCATAACGGCCAGGGGGCTTTTATCTTAATGCGCCTCAAACCAGTTGTTCCCTGTTCCCCAATCGACCTTTAAAGGCACATCCAGTTTAACGGCATTTGACATTTCATACAGAACCATTTCTTTCAGCTTTTCCAGTTCAGAAGTCGGAACTTCAAAAATCAGTTCGTCATGCACCTGGAGAATCATTTTCGATAAGAGCTTTTCTGATTTCATCCTGTCGTTTATTCTCACCATGGCAATCTTGATAATATCAGCAGCGCTGCCCTGAATAGGTGCATTAATTGCGTTTCTTTCAGCGTTTCCTCTTACTACCTGGTTCCGTGAATGAATATCATTTAAATATCGTTTACGTCCAAACATTGTTGTTACATATCCTGCATCTCTCGCCTTTTTGATGCTCTCATCCATATAAATCTTAACACCGGGATAAGAATTGAAATAACCGTCAATAAGCTCTTTTGCCTCTTTTCTCCCGATTGTCAGCCGTTCCGAAAGTCCGAAAGATGATATCCCGTAAATGATTCCAAAATTTGCTGTTTTTGCCCTGCTGCGCATTTCACGAGTAACATCATTTATATCCACGCTGAATATCTTAGCGGCTGTAGCTGCATGAATATCATTTCCGGAAAGAAAATCTGCAATCATGCTTTTATCCTTGCTCAAATGAGCCATTAGCCTCAGCTCAATTTGTGAATAGTCAGCCGAAAAGAAAATATGACCTTTTTCCGGAACGAAGGCTTTCCTTATTTCCCTTCCCCGCGCATCTTTTACAGGAATATTCTGCAGGTTTGGATTATTTGAGCTTAGTCTGCCCGTTGCGGCAACTGCCTGGTTAAAAGAAGTATGAATCCTGCCGGTTTTCTTATCCACAAGAAGAGGAAGGGCCTCGACATATGTCGAAAGAAGTTTTTTAAGCCCCCTGTATTCCAGTACTTTATCGACGATGGGATGTTTATTTATCAGTCGTTGCAATATCTCTTCATTGGTGATAAACTGTTTGGTTTTGGTAACTCGCGCTTTTTCGTCAAGTTTCAGTCTGATAAAAAGAATGTCACCGAGCTGTTTTGGAGAAGAAATATTAAATTCAGTTCCGGCCAGTGTATATATCTCTTTTTCAAGCGAGATTATATCCTCGCGGAGATTAATGGTTATAGCTTTCAGATCTTCAAGATTCAAAATAACACCATTTCTTTCCATTATAGCCAGCACTCTTATGAGAGGCATTTCTATCTTTTGGGCGAGATCACCTAATCCCCCTGCTTTAATTCTTGGTTCAAAGACCTTCTTTAACTGGTACGTCACATCTGCATCTTCGACTGCATATTCCATCAGCTTATCAACCGGGACTGATCTCATGTTTTTCTGACTGCTCCCTTTTTCCCCGATAAGTGATTCAATATGCACAGGACTATACCCAAGATATGCTTCCGATAATAAATTCATGTTATGACGCATATCGGGTTCCAGCAGATAATGGGCTATCATCGTGTCGAATAATGGACCCTTAACCTCAATACCATAATTCGCCAGGACCTGGATATCAAATTTCATGTTTTGTCCTATTTTGAGCGTATCAGGATTTTCAAAGACCGGCCTGACAATTTCCAGAATGGATTTTGTTTCTTCCTGTGATTCAGGGAAATGAATAAGGTATCCTGTCCCCTTTTCCCACGAAAAAGTCAGGGCGACAAGCTCTGCATCGAGTGGATTTATACTTGTAGTCTCACTGTCAAAGCAATACTCTTTAAGAGAGTTGATCTTATTGACAAATTCTTTAATATCGGAGCTGTTTTCCAGAAGGGTATAGGTGTGTTCAACATTTTCGATTGAGGTTTTCTCATTAATCTGGACAATTGCCTCATCTCCGAACAGAGAACCCTGAAGAGAATCTTTTTGCAGAGAAAATAACTCTTGTGGTTCCCGTGGTTTCTCTGATTTATCAATTTCCGAGAGTATTCTGTCTGCTACCGTTTTGAATTCCAGTTCATCAAAAAGAACTTTTAATTTAGCAGGGTCGGGAACTTCCAGTTCAAGAGCAGTTTCATTCAACTCAACGGGTACATTTTGTTCAATTGTAGCAAGCTTTTTCGACATTTCAATCTGTTCCCTGTTGTTTTCAATGATCTCTTTGAGCTTTCCCTTCAGCTTATCGGTATTTCTGAAAAGTTCTTCAATACACCCATATTCTGAAATCAGCTTCATAGCCGTTTTGGGCCCTACCCCTGGAGCTCCGGGGATATTATCTGCCGTGTCACCCATAAGGGCAAGAATATCAATCACCTGTTCCGGTCGCTGAACACTAAACTCCTTCTGAATATCCTCAACCCCCCATAAAATTGATTCATTCCCGCTTCTCGATGGTTTTAAGATAAGAACATTGTCAGAGACAAGCTGGGCAAAATCTTTATCAGGCGTCATCATATAAGTCGTAAAACCCCTTTCAGAAGCTTTCCTGGCCAGGGTTCCTATTACATCATCAGCCTCAAACCCCGGATAGTCGATTACCGGAATTTTATATGCTTCAATAAGCTTCTTGATGTATGGAACAGCCTTTTTTATATCTTCCGGAGTCTCATCGCGGTGAGCTTTATATTCCTTGTACATTTCATGCCTGAAAGTCGGAGTGGGAGTATCAAAAACAACCGCAATATGAGTTGGCTTCTGTTTCCGCAGAACTTCCTCAAGAGCCAGCAGGAATCCGAATATTGCTGAGGTATTTAATCCTTTAGATGTGATCCTTGGATTCTTAATGAAGGCATAGTAAGCACGGAATATAAGTGCATATGCATCCAGAAGAAAGAGTTTTTTGGAAGTATTTTCAGTCATATTTTGATATTTCCTTATTCATTAAACTTCTTATTCATTATCACTGGCAAACCATTCGGCAAAAGAGGTGGCTGTTTCGTAAAGTTTAAGGCTGTGTAATCTAACTCCGGAAGGCAGGTAAGGTGCAATCCGTTCTGCAAAGTCGGCAACAAGATTTTCACATGTCGGCTGATAACTGACCAATACGGTATTTCCAAACATCCTGCTAAACATATCTGTCTTTTCCTTTTCTGTCTTATTGCTTAGCACCACCGAATGGTCAAAAATGTTAATAACCTGTTTTTTAACAATGCTTTTCAGGTCGCTGAAGTCAATCACCATTCCGTTCTTGGGATTATCCGGATCGTCTGACGGACACCCTGACAGTGTAACAAAAAGGCGATAAGAATGGCCATGAACATTTTTGCAGGGACCGTCGTAATTCCATAGAACATGGGCCATTTCAAAAGTGAATTCCTTTGTTACTCGTATTAAAGGACTCATAAATTTAAAGTTGAAAATAATATACAATATTAACCATTCTGAGTGACAAAGGTTGAAAGTAGTGTCGTGGTTTTATGCTTTTTAGTGAATATATTGACCGATTTAGTCGCCGAAAATATAAATTCCTTAACTTAGCAGTTTATAAAAGGCTTAAGAATAAGGGATAATGGATAAAAATGAAATCAGGCTGACTTTCCCGGGGATGTTTAATGAGACATTAAGGAAGTTTGGTAAGCACGACGCATATGCTTTTGTGGGTGAAGATCCAAAAACATATGAGACAGTAAACGGGGAGATCAGGGCTTTAATTGCATTTCAGGAAAAGATTGGGATTTGCCCCGGTGATAAAGTGGCAATTCTGAGTTTAAATATGCCAAACTGGGCTATTGCCTATTTTTCAATTACATTTATGGGTGCGGTAGTTGTTCCAATTCTTCCTGATTTTTCAAATACGGAAGTTGCCAATGTTCTTGAACACTCAGGTGCCAAAGCTATTTTTATATCTAACTCATTATTATGCCGGATTGAAGAATTTAAATCAGAAGATCTGAAAACTGCCATTCTTATGGAGGATTTTTCGCTGATCTATTCCGAGAAGGGTGCCGATAAATTCGATCCTTCCGCAATTCCTGTTAAAAATTATAAGGTTGAAGAAGAAGATCTTGCATCAATTATCTATACTTCAGGTACAACTGGTCGGTCTAAAGGGGTAATGCTGACACACAAAAACATCTCATTTAATGCACTGAAAGGAAGGAAGTTACAGTGGATTGACGAAACTGATCGATTTTTATCCGTTTTACCATTGTCACACACATATGAGAATACACTTGGATTAATTTTACCAATGCTCTGTGGATCGTGTGTCTATTATCTCAGGAAACCCCCAACTCCTTCGGTTCTTCTTCCTGCTTTGGCAGAAATTAAACCTACACTGATGCTGACAGTTCCTCTGATAGTTGAAAAAATATACTTTAATAAAATATTGCCTGCTTTCAGAGATAATCTGATACTTAAACTTCTTTACAAGATCCCTCTTCTCAGAGAAAAACTTAATGCTGCTGCCGGCAAGAAACTTTTGAAAACGTTTGGGGGGGAATTGAAGTTTTATGGTATAGGAGGAGCTAAGCTTAACAAAACAGTTGAAAAGTTCCTTATTGAAGCAAAATTTCCATATGCAGTTGGCTATGGTCTTACAGAAACAGCTCCGCTCCTTGCAGGTTCAAATCCTCAAAATGCTGTGTTTGAGTCAACGGGCCCCGCAATAGAAGGCGTAGAACTTATTATTAATAACCCTGATAAAAAAACCGGAGAAGGTGAAATATGGGCCAGGGGACCAAACGTAATGAAAGGTTATTATAAAGAGCCTGATATGACGAAAGAGGTACTTACCTCTGACGGGTGGTTTAAAACAGGGGACCTTGGAACATTTGACCCTAATAACAATCTTTTTATAAAAGGAAGATTAAAAAATATGATTGTTGGTGCAAGCGGAGAAAATATTTATCCCGAAGAAATTGAATCAATTATCAATAATTTCCGGTTTGTCGCAGAATCTCTTGTTGTTCAGCAAAAAGGGAAACTGGTAGCTCTGGTTCATATAAATATGGAAGAGCTTGAAAAGAAATATCAGATCCTTAAACAGGATATGACCAAGCAGGTCGAGGATAAAGTTGATGAGGTTCTCAATGAATTACAAGAGTATGTTAATTCACAGGTAAATAAATTCAGCCAGATCCAAAAAGTTGTACTACATCCTGTACCGTTTCAGAAGACAGCGACTCTGAAGATTAAGAGATTTCTGTATACATAAACCCCTCTGCCGCTTCGCGGCATCTCCCCCCATGGGGGAGACAATTCTTACACATTTGAAAATTACAGTAGAACCCAGAGAGTTTTTCCCCCTGCCAGGGGGAATCAAAGGGGGTTAATGATTAAAAAATCGGTTTATCCCAGTGCTTGCTGATATCTCCTGTTTACTTCATCCCAGTTCACAACATTCCAGAAAGCATCAATATAATCAGCTCTCTTATTCTGGTATTTAAGATAATATGCATGTTCCCAAACATCAATAGTTAATAAAGGTGTGCCCTTAACCGGCGATATATCCATAAGCGTGTTATCCTGATTCGGTGAACTTGCTACGGCTAAATTTTTGTCTGTCCCCAGATATAACCAGGCCCAACCGCTTCCAAACCTTGTTTTGGCTGCAGTGTTGAATGCTTCCTTGAATTTATCAACCGAACCAAATGATTTTACAATAGCTGAAGATAAGTCATTTGAAGGCCCTGAAGATCCTTTTCCCAGATTCTTCCAGAAAAATAAATGGTTATAATAGCCTCCGCCATTGTTTCTTACGGCATCGGTCTGCTTTGAAATGGCACTAAAAATTTCGCTTAGTGGTTTACCTTCAAGAGCAGTGCCTTTAACAGCATTCATGAAATTTGTATAATAAGCCCTGTGGTGCTTATCATAATGAATCTCCATTGTCCTTGCGTCTATGTAAGGTTCCAGAGCATCATATGCAAAAGGAAGAGGTGGAAATTCGGGTGCCGGTGTTCCTTCAATTTCCGGAGCTTTTACCTGTACCTGAACGCTACCAAAGATTTTTGGACTAACGTATGCAGTTGCAGTTATCAACCCAACTGCCTTAAAAAATTTTCTTCTTTCCATACTAAGTTTTTTATTCTATAACATTCGTAATATGTGTTTGTTCATCTCCCGTGTGTAAAAAGTTTGTGACGTTCATGATTTTTGACATTTTTAAGACGGGACTAAAAAAAATTCATACATTTATGGTAGTTAAGAAGTTCTAACAACTCAAAATCCGGATAATAAGAGATTAAGATGAAAAAACTTACAACAATCGGAAGAATTCTGTTTGCGGTTCCTTTTGCTCTCTTCGGGATCAATCATTTCCTGATGCTGGACTATTACCTCGGCATGTTAACTTCTTTTGTCCCGCTTGGAGCTTATACGATAATACTGACAGGAATAATGCTTATTGCAGTAAGTATAAGTATAATTACAAAAGTGCTCGTGAAATTTTCCACCTTACTGCTTGCAATCCTGCTCTTCATTTTTATTATTACTATTCACATTCCTCATTTATTTACAGATGCTGACAAGACAATTACAATAATTGCCCTTCTTAAAGATATCTCACTTATGGGCGGTTCATTAATGATCTCCGGCATCTATTCTGAGGAAGAAAAACCTGAAAGAAATTAATCGCTTATATTGCCATGAGTCAATTTAAAGTTCTTATTACTTTTTGTGTTTGTCTGTTATGCATTAATTCCTTTGCACAGACATCCCTGTTTAATCAGCAAATGCAGGTCGGTTTCGAAGAGAAACAGGGCCAGTATGCAGATCTTAGTGCAAAGCTTGTTAATGAAGCCGGGGATACTGTACTTTTAAAGGACGTGATCAATAAACCAACAATTCTTAATCTGGTTTATTATCAGTGCGCAGGGACATGCAGTCCCCTTATGTGGGGAATTTCTAAATTCATCGATGGAATGGATCTTCAGCTTGGCAAGGATTATGAGGTTGTAACAATCAGTTTTGATCCCACTGAAAATATCAAACTGGGAATTAATAAAAAGGCCAGCTATATTAGCACCATGAAGAAAAAAGAGGATGCGAAAAACTGGCTTTTTTTTGTATCTGACAGTATTGATATAGCTAAATTGACTAAATCCGTGGGTTTTAATTATCAAATGATAAACGATCAATATGTGCATCCTACCGGACTGATAGCCCTTGCCGCCGATGGAAAGATCGTCCGTTACCTCAGGGGAATTGACTTTCTGCCCTTCGATATAAAAATAACAATGGTTGAAGCAGCTAAGGGGAAGATCGGACCGAGTATTAATCGTCTTCTCGCAATTTGTTATGGATATGACAGTAAAGGGAATCAGTTTGTTTTCAATGTAACCAGGGTTTCGGCAATAATTATTTTGTTTATAGTAGTTTTAATATTTTTGGTGCTGGCATTCTCACGGTTAAAATTAAATACCAGGGTGAAGAAATGAATACTCATTCAGGAATCGCGGAACCCAGCTTTCTTGAGCATAAAGGAAAATATAAAGGAATCTTCTCCTGGATATTCTCCACTGATCATAAAAGGATAGCCTTATTGTACATGTTTTCAATTCTTTCGTTCTTCGCCATAGGAGCAACCCTGGGATTATTAATGAAATTTGAACTTATTGCCCCGGGGAAGACAATTATGACCGCAGAAACCTATAATGCATTCTTTACCCTTCACGGAATTATAATGATCTTCGCAGTTGTCATTCCCGGGCTTCCCGCAGTATTTGGCAACTTCCTGTTACCCATTATGATCGGAGCTAAAGATGTTGCTTTCCCAAGAATAAATCTCCTCTCCTGGTATCTCTATGTTGCCGGCGTTTCATTGGTCGTAATATCCCAATTTACAGGCCAGGGGCCTCCTGATACAGGCTGGACATTTTACGCACCCTACAGTTTCAGAACTGCCGGAAATATGCTCCCTGCAGTATTTGGTGCATTTGTCCTCGGATTTTCATCCATACTTACGGGATTGAATTTTCTAGTGACCATTCACAGGATGCGTGCCCCAGGGATGACATGGCTTAAAATGCCACTTTTCCCCTGGACTCTCTATGCCACCGGTTGGATACAATTACTGGCAACTCCCATAATTGGTATCACCTTGCTTATGATTGTTGCTGAAAAGACCCTGCATATTGGATTTTTTGATCCGACGCTTGGTGGTGATCCACTTCTTTATCAGCATTTATTCTGGACTTACAGTCATCCGGCAGTTTATATTATGATATTGCCTGCCATGGGAGCAATTTCTGAGATCATCACAACATTCTCTCATAAGACTATTTTCGGATACAGATTCATGGTTGTTTCTGCCCTGGCAATTGCCTTTGTGGGCTATTTCGTATGGGGTCATCATATGTTCACTTCTGGCATGAGCGGAACAGCTCTGTATACATTTTCACTTCTTACCTTCCTTGTAGCTATCCCAAGCGCTATAAAAGTTTTTAACTGGATATCTACCATGCATAATGGTTCACTGGATCTGCAAACACCTTTCTTCTGGGCCATAGCATTTATATTCGTGTTCATGATAGGTGGATTTTCAGGGCTTATTCTGGGCTCTCTTGCAGCCAATGTGCATTTACATAACACTCATTTTGTTGTTGCCCATTTTCACTTTATCGTATTTGGAGGGACAGGTTTTGCCTTTTTTGGTGCCATGCATTACTGGTATCCTAAAATTACCGGTAAAATGTACGATACAAAATGGGCAAATATCGGTCTGGTCCTCTTTTTTATTGGATTTATCACTCTTTATGGTCCGATGTTTTACCTGGGTTTTAAAGGCATGCCAAGAAGGTATTATGATTATGATGAAATTTTTCACGCGGGAAACATTGTTTCAACGATGGGTTCATGGGTCCTTTATTCGGGATTGGCAATAATCATAATTAATTTATTTGCTTCACTTAAAAACGGACCTAAAGCTGTATCAGATCCCTGGGGAGGCAAGACCCTGGAATGGACTGTTCCTTCCCCTCCGCCGGTTGAGAATTTTGATGAGATCCCTGTAATAACCAAAGGACCATACGACTATAAATGAACGCTACACCGGAATTACATCGTGACGACCTGGCTTCAAAAACCGGAATGTGGCTTTTCCTCTTTACTGAAATGCTGCTTTTCGGCGGACTTTTTATAGTCTATTCGGTGTACAGGTTCAGAAATGCCGAAGCATTTCATCTCGCTGCCCATGAATTGAATGTCGTTATCGGGACAATTAATACCATTATCCTTCTGACCAGCAGTACAACAATAGCCATGTCAATTACAGCCATTCAGAAAAAGAATAAAAAACTTGCTCTTTTGCTCATTGCGATAACTATTCTGCTCGGACTGGCTTTTCTTGTAAACAAATACTTTGAATGGGGTGAACATCTGAAAGAACACATCTACCCGGGTTCTGCTGTCCTTGCGTTACGCGGTCAGGGGGATGTACTTTTTTATGGCCTCTACTTTTTCATGACAGGGCTTCATGCCCTGCATATAATTATTGGATTGATTTTTATCGGAGTTATTACCAGTATGATTATCAGGGACAAAATTGACTCCGAAAATTTTGTTTTACTTGAAAACAGCGGATTATACTGGCATCTGGTTGACCTTATCTGGATTTTCCTCTTTCCTCTGTTTTATCTTATTACTTAAACCCGGCCCGAATAATGGAGAATGAAAAAAATCATATAATCCCTTACCGTACGTTTCTTTATGTTCTGGCTCTTTTAATTGCATTAACGCTTACTTCAGTTGCTGCTACACAGATTTACCTCGGTACTCTTACTGTTGTAATGGCTCTGGTGATAGCTGCTGTTAAGTCTTCATTTGTCTTGCGCATCTTTATGCATCTGAAGTTTGAGAATAAAATGTTCTCAGTAGCAGTTATTGCCGTTGTGCTGGTCTTATGTGTCGTCATAATAATAACCTTCCTGGACTACCTATATAGATAAGAAGTATGCATTCTACCACGGGACTTGACGCTTCAAATTATGTATCTACTTTCAATACTGCATTTTACTCTATTGCAGGTATAGCATTGTTCTTCGTGACAGGGCTTACTATTATAATGCTCTATTTTGTATTCAGGTATAACAAGAAAAAACATAATACAGCTGTTCAGAATGAAGGGAATACCTTACTGGAAATCATCTGGACAGTTATTCCTGTACTTTTGGCACTATTGATGTTTTATTATGGATGGGAAGGGTGGAAACCCATGAATAAGCCTCCTAAAGATGCTATGAACATAACCACTACCGCAAGGATGTGGAGTTTTTCATTCCAATATGAAAATGGCAAGGAAAGTACTGATCTGGTTGTTCCGGTGAATGCCCCGGTTAAAATAAATCTCGTTTCACTGGATGTAATACATAGCCTGTTTATTCCGGCTTACAGGATTAAATCAGATATTGTCCCCGGGAGAGAAAAATTTATGTGGTTTATTCCCCAGACTGAAGGAGAATATGATCTTTATTGCGCCGAATACTGCGGATTGCGACATTCCTATATGAAAGCAATGGTCAAAGTCCTGTCAAAAGAGAAATTCCGTTCGTGGTACGGAGATACAACTACTATGTCTAAGGCAGCAGAAGGAACAGAGCCGGGAGCACAGGGATTAGCCATTATGAAAATCCAGGGATGCTTAGCTTGTCATTCCTCAGACGGTTCAAAAATTGTTGGTCCTACTTATCTGAATTTATATGGCAGTCAACAGGTTATAATAAGGGATGGGGTAGAGGTCACAGTTAAAGCGGATGAAGCATATATCCGGCAGATGATTCTTGATCCAGCTTCACAGGTTGTTAAAGGATACCCGAAGGGGCTGATGCAGGCCTACAAAGGTAAAATCAGTGATGCTGATCTTGCAAAAATAATTGAATACCTTAAATCCCTTAATGAAAAATAACTCTGAAAATATACTCAGAAATTATCTTCAACTCAGTAAATTAACTATAATGCTGCCTGTAAGTCTTACCGGATTTACGGGTTATTTTATTTTTAATCCCCATTTTTCAATAAAATTAATATTAGTAAGCTTTGGCATCCTTTTAATGGCAGTTTCTGCTTCAGTTCTTAACCAGATACAGGAAGCCGGGCTGGACAGCAAAATGAAAAGGACTCTCGATCGTCCGATCCCCTCAGGAAGGATCGGATTAAAATATGCTGTCATATTTTCAGCGTGCAACTTATTTGCCGGTACATTTATTGTTTATTCAAACGGGACCTTTTCAGCTGTTCTAATCGGACTCTTCACAATTCTTTGGTACAACGGGGTGTATACCTGCTTAAAGAGAATAACCGCCTTTGCAGTTGTTCCGGGGGCTATAACCGGCGCTTTACCTCCGTTAATCGGGTGGGTAGCCGCCGGAGGAGGAATATGGGATAAACCTATTATATTTCTTGAATTCCTGTTTTTTACCGGACAGATCCCTCACTTCTGGTTACTTATACTGAAATACGGAGAAGAATATAATGAAGCTGGTATTCCGACACTTACAGATATATTTAACAAGGTTCAGATTAACAGGCTTACTTTTATATGGGTTCTTACTTCAGTAATTGCTGCACTTTTCCTCTGCTATTTTGAGATAATCAGGACAGGTCTTCTTATTGGAATTCTGTTGATTGCCTCAACTATTCTTATCTGGAATTTTTCTGCTCTGATAAAAACCGGGGCAGATAAGAAAAACTATAAAAAATATTCATTGCTGCTGGATTCGTACTTTTTACTTGTGCTTCTTCTTTTAATATCTGACAGGATAATTGGAGGGGGAGCAAATTAAAACCGATGATTCAGACTCTCATCCAGATAAGGATGGTTAAATGGCAAAATTTTTGCTTTGCTGAGAGTTGTGGCGACGACCAGCGCAAATAATCCGGCGTATCCGAGGAAAGTTCCCGCTGAAATCCATCCAAATTTAAGAGCTCCGGTAGTTCCGGGAATTATCTGTACAAACAGGTCGATGTATTGTCCTATAATCAGGAATATAATAACAACTGTAATAAGAGTCATATTCCTGCTGGCCTTTACGGGAAGAAGTACCATAAAAGGGATTAACCAGTTCAGTACAATTTCGAGAAAGAATAGTACCTTCCATCCTTCCTGCCATCTTAAACTGTAATAGGCTGTTTCTTCAGGAATGTTACCATACCAGATAATCATAAATTGAGCAAACCAGAAATATCCCCATATTATTGAAAACATGAATATGTACCTTGCGAAATCGTGGAGGTGATATTCATTAAAGAAAGGGAAATATCCCTTTTTATAAAGAATAAATACTATAAGTGCAAGGATGGATACACCATGCAAAAAGGCTGCCACCATGTTTTTCAGCGCAAATATTGTACTATACCATTTTACATCCAGAGACATAATCCAGTCAATTGCAGAAAGTGAAAAAGTAACTGCAAGAATGAAGATGAATATTTTTGAATATAATTCAGTTTTGCCAAATAAAACCATTATATCATTAGTGTTTGCAGGATCAGCCAGATCTTCCCGGAGAGATATTTGTCTTAATTTCCAGACAAACCCTATCCAGAGCAGGAAGTAAATTATCATCCTTGCAAAAAAGAACGGGATATTCAGGAAAACCGATTTGTGCTGTAATATCGGGTCGAGAGCCACTGCTTCTTTGTGGGTCCATTGATAAAGATCTTTCATTCCGAACCAGAGCATAAGAAAAAACAGCGCTGCGAACGGGATATACGACATCATGGCTTCTGAAACCCTTTTAAATGCCGATGACCATCCCGATTGAGATATACTCTGTACGACGAAAAAGAAAGCCCCTCCCATTGCAAGTGAAAAAAAGTAATAGTTAACGATGAGATAATTTGCCCAGGTTGTTTTCCGGTCTGTAATAAGTCCGAAGATTATAGTCACCACACCTATTGCTATTAACAGCAAGGTTATTATCTTAAAGTTTCTGGATACGGTTGTTTGCTCCTTCATTACTTTTTATTTTGGGTATGAACTGGCATTTTCCCTTCTTCCTGAAGCTTTCTGATATAAAGAACCAGCTTCCATCTGTCATCCGATCTTATTTGTGAACCGTGTGCCCCCATAGAACGAATGCCTAGTGTTATGGTATGAAATATTTCGCCATCCTTCAGTTTAGCAGCAGTATCTCCTGAAAGCGAAAGAGGTTTTAATGGGTACAGACTACTGGTGAAAAGATGCCCGTCCCCTTTTCCTGCGATTCCATGGCATCCGATACAAAATGTGGTATAGACTGACTTTCCCTGTAAAAGTGCCTCTGGCGTCGCTAAAACAGGGTTTATGAGCTCTTTTCCTGCCTTTATCCTCGACTCCGGATCATTTGTGTATTGAAACGGAGTAAAATCACGGGGTATTGTTCCAGAGACAGGGACTCTCATTGTCATCCCGTTTTCAAAATTTGGATTTTTTGAATAAGTCTTATAAGCAGAAGAGTAAAACATATCAGGAAAGAAATCCCACCCGGGATTATTTCTGTCCCTGTTACAGGAGTAAAGATTCACTAATAATAAGACCAGGAATATGACTTTGAAAATTTTCCCCGGCGAATAATTATTTATCATGATTCTACATTTTCGAAATCTTTATCTATAATCTCAATGGCTCCCAGTTCTTCCATGATATTTCCGGCTCTTTCTTCCATTGACTTATCGTGGAAATTTGTGTCGATAACTATTACAAATCTGTCATCCGTTGCTCTTAAATCGAAGATTGTATTGTCACGACCCGGAAAAAGTTTTGACCTGGCTGAAAAAAGCGCCAGGCTGGCAATAGTAACAGTAAATATCGTAACTACCAGAGTAATGACAATGAAAGAAGGGAAGGAATTGAAAGGTTTTCCTCCATAAACAATCGGCCAGTCAATAACAGAAGTATAATATAGAAATGCCAGAGTTGCGAAGATAGCAAACAGTCCAAAGAAGTACGCAGCAGTGGGCAATCTTGATTTGCGTTTCAACAGATGAAGTACCTCATGAACCGGATAAGGAGTGAATACATCAAAAATCAGTAGTTTTTGTTCCTGCAACGATTTGATGGTGGAAATAAATTTTCCTTCATTATCGTAAATCCCTATTTTAAAAGTTCTGATCATAATTTGACTGCTTAATCCTCTTCTTTATTGCCGATTTGAGCGACACTTTTCAGTTCACTGATGGCCATCATAGGAATATAACGCATGAAAAGCAATACTCCCATTGCAAATAATCCTATAGTCCCGACAAATACACCAATGTCGATAACCGTGGGAGAGTACGATACCCAATTTGAAGGCAAGTAATCTTTACTTAGAGTTGTTACAACGATATTATATCTTTCCAGCCACATGCCAAGGTTTATAATAAGTGAAATAAAAAGCAGCCCTGCCCAGTTTCGTCTTATTTTCCTGAACCAGAAAAGCTGGGGTATCAATGCATTGCACACTATCATTCCCCAGAATTGCAGGGCATAATCTCCGGTTATTCTGTTTTTGAAAAATGTAAACATTTCATATTTATTGCCCGAGTACCACGACATAAAGATTTCTGTTAAATAGGCTGTTCCCATAATCAGGGATATAAAAATAAGTATCCTGGCAATTGCATCCATGTGATTATCAGTAATATAATCAGTAAGCTTGTAAATCTTCCTGATTAGCACCATTAGTGTCATAACCATTGCAAAACCCGAAAAGATGGCACCAACAACGAAGAAAGGCGGAAAAATGGTTGTATGCCATCCTGGTTCTATGCCAACCGCAAAATCAGTAGAAACAATTGAATGAACAGAAACCACGAGTACTGCGGCAATACCTCCAAGAATGAAACTGAGCGATTCAAATCTTATCCACTGACGGCTGGAACCTGTCCATCCCAGGCTGAAAAACCCATAAACAGCCTTTTTAATTTTTGAAGTTACCCTGTCGCGGATCGTCCCCAGATCGGGTAACATCCCAAGATACCAGAATGAAGCGGAAATCAGCAGGTAAGCTGTAATTGCAGTAAAATCCCAAAACAGTGGCGAGTTAAAATTAACCCATAACGGTCCGCGGGTATTGGGATAAGGGAAAATGTAGAATGCAAGCCACACTCGTCCCATATGCAAAGCAGGAAAGAGAGCGGCAGACATTACAGCAAAAACAGTCATTGCTTCGGCGGATCTGTTTATTGAGGTCCTCCACTTCTGCCTCAGGATAAGTAGAAAAATTGAAAAAGCAGTCCCGGCATGTCCTATTCCTATCCACCATACAAAATTTACTATCTCCCATCCCCACGCGACAGAATTATTTACACCCCAGGTGCCAATACCTTTATAAACAGTAACATAAATCGCATAAAATCCGAAAACAGCAGCCGCTGATGAAATAAGAAAAGCAATATACCACCAGATTCCTGGTCCGGTTTCCATGGGGGATGCGACCTCCCTTGTAATCTGGTCAATTGACTTATTTCCTTCGATCAGCGGGCCTCTGATTTTCCTGTTATACATCGGTTAGCTTCTGATTTATTACATGTTTAATTCTTCATCATTCCTTACTTTGGTCAGATACCCTGTATTCGGCAGGGTATGCAATTCTTCCAGCAAATGATAACATCTTGGATCCCTGAATAAAACGGCAACTTTACTGATCTCATCATTAAGATTGCCAAATACAATAGCTCCCGAAGGACAAGATTGCATGCATGCAGTTTTAATTTCATAATCCTTAAGTACCCTGTTTTCCAGCTTTGCCTTCAACTTCTTTTCCTGAATCCTCTGAACACAGAATGAGCATTTCTCCACAACTCCTCTTTCTCTGACAGTTACGTCAGGATTTAAAACCATTTTGCCCAGCTCTGATGCATTATTAAAATCAAATGCTTTATTGTTGGTATAGCGGTACCAGTTAAATCTTCTTACTTTATAAGGACAGTTATTTATGCAATACTTGGTCCCGAGGCATCTGTTGTAAGTCATCTGATTCAATCCTTCGCTGCTGTGTGTTGTGGCAGAAACAGGGCAAACATTTTCGCAGGGAGCATTATCACAGTGCTGACAGGCAAGTGGTTGGAAGTAAACTTTTGGATTATCAGGATTATCTGAATAATACCGGTCTATTTTAATCCAGTGCATTATCCTTTTGCGAATGACCTGATCCTTCCCTACGACAGGGATATTATTCTCAGCCTGACAGGCTATAACACACGAGTTACATCCGACACAGGCATTAAGGTCAATAGCAAGCCCCCAGTGAAAACCATCATACTTTACTTCAGGGTAGAGAGTTCCGTGAGTTGATTCAAATTGATTGTGAAGCTCATTCCCCGAAGAGGGATTCTTTTTATATTCACTAAGAATAGTATCTCTTACAATTGGCCTTCCTTCCATTGAATAATGTTCCTGGGTAAGAGCCAGTTGTTTCTTTTTCATTGTTTTTTCAGGTTTTTCAATTGAAAATCCATATACACGGTTTCCTTCATTCATTCTGACATAAGGATATAAGTTCACTCCGATATTTGCAGAGACCTTTCCGGAATTAGTATGACCATATCCAAGAGATATCGAAATTGTACCCTCTGCCTGCCCTGGCTGAATAAACGCCGGAAGTATCAATCCTTCTGACAGCTTTATCAAATCTCCTGTCTTTATACCAAGTTTTTCTGCATCACTGACAGATATTGCAGCCACATTTTCCCAGCATTGCTTTGAAACAGGATCTGGTAATTCCATCAGCCAGGGGTTATTGGCGTGCATCCCTGTCCCCATCGAGACACTCTCTGAAATAACTACTTCAAAACCTACCGGCCCCGGCTTTTCCGTTGAATTCATTGCTCTTGAAAGTGCTTCTTTTTTAAATGCCAGCTTTCCCCCGGATGGCACATTATAGCTGTACACTCCATTTCCCAAAGATTCATTCCAGAAAGTTCTGAAATCAGATTTATTAGAAAGCGGGAAATACTTCCTTTCCCAGTTGTTTAAAACATAATCATGATATGAGATTTTACTTCCTGACCATTTTAATAAAGAATCCTGGAATGAGCGCGTATTAAATATCGGGTTAATACATGGCTGGCTTAACGAGAGGTGCCCGGGAATTATTTCGGCATCATCCCACGATTCAAGATAATGGCTGACTGGACATTCAAATTTTGAAATTTCTGCAGTCTCATTCATTGCGACCGTCATGTTTACAGTCAGGTCCGCTTTCTTTGTACCTTCTAAAAATTTATTTGAATCGTTGTAATCATAAAGAGGATTGACATTATACATCAACAGGGCTCTAATCTTACCTTCATTTAAATCAGTTACAAGATTTTCCATTTTACTGTCAATGCCCGAAGCAATATTGAGATTATTGTCAAGATCTATGCATTCAGCATAATTACCCAGAAGCGAGTTTAGTCCATTCACAATAACCTGGATATCAACATCGTTAGTCCCTGAAACTACAACAGACCTGCCTTTTGATTTCACCAGATTATCGGCAAGTTCAGAAAGGTTTTCTTTATAAGCGACACTATTGAGTTTTTTCCCTCCTGTTCTTTCTGCTATCTTATTATACAGGTCGATGAGCAGAATTTTTTCTTCTGAAGGTTTTATCTTCCTCCTGTTATCAGCATTGGCCCCGGTGAGGCTCATACCTGATTCAAAATGAATGTGCCTGAGCATTCCATTCTTTTTACTGTCCGGTTTTCTCCCTGATGCATACCCGGGAATAAAATGAACGGGGGCCAGCCAGGAACCAAGAAAGTCAGCATTAACCGAAAAAACGAGTGAGGCATTCCCGAAATGATAATCCGGAATTACTGTTTTCCCGAAGCATATTGAATTGGCTTCCATAATAGCAGAATAGGAAACAGCATCGTACTGAATCCATTTGAAATTCTTAAAACTTGTTCCGAATTCATTGATTAGTTTCGTTGTTGAAGGGGAAATAATGCTGGAAGTAAGCAACACAATTTCACCTCCTTCCGAATTAATCTTCCCAAGTTCATCGATTATCTGCCCGTCAATAGTTTCCCAGGATTCCTGTTTATTAAGCACTGTAGGATATTTCAGACGCGCATCATCATACAGGCTTAGTACTGAAGCTTGAACCCGTGCAGTGGTTCCCTCTCCGTTAAAGGCTGACAGAATATTGCCTTCGATTTTTATCGGACGGCCATCCCTTGTTTTTACCAGGATACCTGAATATTCATGCCCGTCATAATAACCCGATGCGTAATATAATGCATTACCGGGAGTAATCTCCGGTGGTTGTACAATATATGGCAAAGCCTTCTGAACCGGCCTCTTGCAACTCTCCATAACAGCGGCTGAGGCAAAGCTGAATCCGAGAACTTTTAAGAAATCTCTTCTGGAAGTATTTCGTTTTATGAAATCTCCTCCAAATAATTCCAAAACCTGGTCATTATTGTCATTGCCGGGATTAACATCCTGCGCCGGATCGATGCTCTTAATTTCCTCTGGATTTTTTCCGTCCTTTTTCATATATCATCACCTTTCCAAAATTCTCTTAATAATGGCATTTCATACATTCCCTGCCACCAACCATGCTTACAGTTACGCTATCAATCTCTCCTTTCTTCAGTTTTTCAGCCAGATCCCTGTACTGCGAATAAAACCGGTTGTTATGAAAATCGAGTTTCTTCGTACGGTGACAATTGATGCACCAACCCATTGACAGGTCAGAAACCTGCTTAATTACATTCATCTTTTTCACATCTCCGTGACATTCCGCACATCCAACTCCTCCTGCGCTGACATGCTGTGCATGACTGAAGAATACATGATCAGGAAGGTTGTGTACTTTTATCCATTCAATAGGTTTTTGATTCTCATAAGAGTCGATTATCTTCGATATCTCAAATACTCCTGAGCGTGTTCCGTTCCGTACCATAAGATGGCAATTCATGCATACATTCAACGGTGGAATTCCTGCAGTTTTACTGTATGGAGCTGAGCTGTGACAATAAATACACTCTGTTCCATTCTGTCCGGCATGAACTGCATGTGAGAACTTAACCGGCTGGGTTGGCGAATAATCTCTGGAACGTCCAAGAGTAATGGCATTAACCACGAGGGTGTTGATTATAAAAAAACCGGCAGAGAGCATGAAAATATAGTCTATCCATCGCCTATTCAATATCTTGATTATAGTAATGTCGATAAGTGAAAACAGAAATAATAATGAAGCAATAATGAATAAGAAAAGATTTGTTATTACAGGCTTGTTTTGTTTAAGCCCAATATCAACAAATTTGTCCATATAGGCCTTGACTAACACAATGTCCTCGGGTGTCAAATGAATATCTTTATGCACCTGGGCCATTTTCTGTCCTAAAGGTTTTAGCAGCACCCTGCTTAAGTCATGTGCACTTTTATGCAGATATTTTTTGGAAATTTCCAGGGCATCGGGGTTCCAGTTCAGAGTGTCAGTTACACTTGTATTGTGACAACCTGCACAATTAACTGATTCATTCTTAAGGTATGCCAATCCATAAAAAAGCCGTTCCCCCCTTATTAAATCTTCTGCTTTAAAAGTTCGCAGTTTATAGAGGCCCGAGTCGGATACCTGTTGTTTAATTGTATCTTTTACCTGAATTTTAACAGTATCGGTTAACTTAAACAGAATGGAGTAACCAGGTGCAACAAAAGATGACAGGAATATAACAGTTAGTAAATATTTAAACTTCCCTGTGGGAGAATAACTGTTCATTGCAGTAAATTCTAAAGTATTTAATACTAACTATCAGAATTAAATCAACTCTCCTCTCCAATATTCAACAGAATCAAAAATATAAAAATGATTGATATAATCTAATAACGGGCAGGCTTTTCTTCTGTTCAATTAAAAATTTGTTCATTTGTTCTCCGGTTGAAACTGAAATGAATTGTCTTTACTTCCGGCACAATAAAAATCTAATAATTGTACAACTTTTATATTCCGTCTTTATATCTTTGCATGTTATTTAAAATATTTTTAAGCAATAATCGTTTATTTTTTATATCTAACCCGCTATCCTATGAAAAAAATCTTTCCTCTTGTACTTATTCTCATTCTTTTAACAGGTTTTTTAACCAGTTGCAAGAAGGATAAAGGAGAACCCCCTGTATTGCCACCTCAGGAATCTATGATAATTGATTTTAGTAATTTTGTCTCTACTAGTAAATCAGAGGACCTGACACCCGGACAGAAAGGTACAGAGAACAGTAACTGGGAATATGCGGCAACAGTTGCCGGAGTTTGGAACTTGATTATAAACACGACTCTGGCAGTTCCTGTAGCTGCATTTAAAGCTGCAGTTAACCAGACTCCGGGATATCTTTCATCCAAGACATGGCAATGGACCTACGAAGTAACTGCTTCAAACACGACTTATAAAGCAAGACTTGTCGGAGTGATCGGCAGCAGTGAGGTTCAGTGGAAAATGTATATTACCGGGGACGGAACAGATAGTTTTCCTGAATTTCTTTGGTTTGAGGGTACTTCCAAGATTGATGGTACAGGAGGGCAATGGATTCTGAATCAGAATGCACTTACACCCGTAGCATTTCTTCAGATTGACTGGACAAAAACCGCAACAACTGTCGGATATGTGAAATATACTTATGTAAAAAATGACGCTTTTTTGAATAGTTATATCGAATATGGATTGACATCTAATGTTTTAAATGCTTATTATACAATCCATTACTATAATGGCGTGAAATTTTCTGATGTTAATATTGAATGGAATACAACCTCAAACAATGGTCATGTGAAATCCGTTGACTACCTGGGAGATTTAAACTGGTATTGCTGGGATTCAAATAAAGTCAATACAGTTTGTCAATAATTAACAGACGATAAGATAAAAAAAATCCCGGTAGGTTCCGGGATTTTTTATTCACTATTTTTACTATTTTGCGCTCCTCAATTTTAACAAAAGAATAATGTCTACAGGAAAAAAATCTGTTTTACTTATACTTCTGATCCTGCTTTGTGATCAGATCTTGAAAATATGGGTCAAAACCCATATGGAGATCGGACAGGAAATTCATATTTTTGGCAACTGGGGTATGCTGCATTTCATTGAGAATAATGGAATGGCCTTCGGTATGGAAATGGGAGGCAAACCCGGTAAACTGGTTTTAAGCGTTTTCAGAGTTGTGGCAATATTTGGCATAGGCTGGTTTCTTTCTTCCCTTATCAGTAAAAAGGCAAATCTGGGACTAATTCTTGCTGTAAGTGCAATAATGGCCGGGGCAATCGGGAATATTATAGACAGCGCTTTCTACGGTATGATTTTCAGTGAAAGCTTTACCCATCATGCAATACTTTTTCCCCAGGGAGGGGGCTATTCTTCTTTCCTTCATGGAAGAGTGGTTGATATGTTTTACTTTCCAATAATTAATACTCACTGGCCACATTGGTC
This sequence comes from Bacteroidales bacterium, assembly GCA_050014255.1. Lineage (GTDB taxonomy): Bacteria > Bacteroidota > Bacteroidia > Bacteroidales > VadinHA17 > LD21. The sequence goes on from JBEKDR010000008.1 coordinate 25,649, forward strand.
GCCATTCAGACCAGGTGAATCATTTGTTTTCTTCAGACCGGTTTTTAATATCGCTGATTCGTCGATAACCTGTGGAGTTATATCAATAGTTTTATTTCAAAAGAGAATGTTCAGGAATTTATCCTGAATTTTTTAAAATTGAAAATAAATCTGGTTATTACTATTGGCAACATTCACTGACACAATTTAAAATTGTTTTCAGATTCTTGTGCTTCAGAAAGTACCAGGTATTTTTACCCTCCCTTTTTGAAGCAAGCACTCCTTTGTCCTTAAGTATTCCCAGATGATGCGATGCAGTTGATTGTTCTATGCCAAGCTGTTTGTGAATTTCAGTTACAGTTCTTTTCCCACCGTCTTCAAGACATCCCACAATTGATATTCGGACCGGGTGTGCAATTGCTTTAAGCATTCCGGCTGCTTTTTCAAGACTTTCGGGATTAAGTTTCTTAAATTCCATTATTATAAAATTTCATTATGCAAATATATATAAATATGTTGATATGATGAATGTTGCTCTTTTTGGAGCGGAATTTATTGTAAACAAAATAACAATTAAACAAAAGTTTATCTTGAGCCCCTGATTTTATTATATTTGACCGAAATAAATACTTATGTCTGCTCTTGCCGGAATAAAGAAACCTGTTGAATCTGAGATGGCAGAATTTGAACGCTACTTCAGCAGGACTATGCGTAGTGATATTCCTTTATTAAATATCATTCTGAACTATATTCTCCGCCGGAAGGGCAAACAAATGAGACCTTTGCTGGTGTTCCTCACGGCAAGATTAAATGGTGAAATAGCTGAATCCACCTATATTGCAGCAACTTGTATTGAACTTCTTCATACCGCATCTCTTGTTCATGATGATGTGGTTGACGATGCTCACGAAAGACGCGGGGCTCTTTCAATTAATGCCCTGTGGAATTCTAAAATAGCTGTTCTTCTCGGTGATTACCTGTTGTCGACCGGAATGAATATTTGTATTGAAAAATCGCGCTATGATATGCTTGAAATTATTTCCGAAGCAGTTAAGTCGATGGCCGAGGGAGAACTTTTACAGCTTCAGAAAGCAAGAAAATTAAACATTAAAGAAGAAGATTATTATAAGATCATCATAAGTAAAACAGCCGCATTACTTTCTGCATGTACAGCCTGCGGTGCAAGATCAGTATCGGAGGACACAGAGATAATCCAGTTAATGAAGGACTTTGGAGAGAATATTGGAATTGCTTTTCAGATAAGGGATGATATCCTTGATTATGAAGGAACGGGTTTAACAGGTAAAACAGTGGGAAATGATATCAAGGAAAAAAAAATAACTCTCCCCTTAATACATGCCCTGGAGCAATCTGCAAATTCAAAAAAGAGACATATCACTAACATTGTAAAAAACAAGAAAAAGACAAAGGCTGAAATTAATGAAGTTATAAGTTTTGTGATGGATTATGGAGGCCTGGAATATGCCGAACTTAAGATGAACCAGTATCGCGATAAAGCTCTCGCAATCCTTGATTCATATTCCGATTCGGAAGTGAAGGAATCCCTTAAAAGCTTTGTCTTTTATACAACTTCCCGGATCAAGTAAAAGTCTGTCCGGAAATAATCTTATTCATATTCTTTCTATGCTGCTACCTCAAGCTGAACAGGTGGAACTTTTGACATATCCTGCATATAATAACGCGATCCTATGTAAAAAAGAAGGGCGCCGATCAACAAAACAAAAGGAAGGATTGCCATTGCTGTTTTGATGTCATAAAGGTCAGATACTTTCCCTAAAATTATAGGGGCGGTAAAAGAACCCAGTAAATTTTGAACCGCCACGGCAATGGCATATGACGTGGCCCTTAAACCGGGATGAATCACATCCTGTGTAACTGCCGCTGCTCCTGCAATAAATGTCATAATAATAACCCCAAACAAAAAAAGCACTGCTATCTGTCCGTTCCCTTTTAAAAGGAAAAAGGCGATGAATAGAAGCAAAGCTGAAATAAATGTTGATAAAGCCGGGAACAACAGTCGTGCCCTGGGTTCAGTTTTCCTCCACTTATCTATAAGAAATCCGCCCAGCGGAGCACCGATTAGAGCAAGCATCATCACAGCACCGGCCATCGTGCCGGCAATCTTTGGCTCAAGTTTGTTTCCGGTCTCGAAAAATTTTGGGAGCCAGACTATCATGGCAGTAGTTACAAAAACCACGGCTGCCATGCCAAAATAAGTACATAATACAGATGGTTTTGAAATGAATTCCCGTATCATATCCTTTTTTTCCATCTTTATTTTATTGTTACTCTTATCAATAAACGAGAGATCAACCGTTTTATAATCATTGACAAAAAAGAATAAAATAGCAATTATTAAACCTGGTACAGCAACAATTCCGAAGGCATGCTTCCAGCCCAGAGACTGTGCAATAATGCCCCCCATTGTAACCCCGATTGCCGATCCCAGAGGAATGGAAGCATTCCATAATCCCATCATTTTAGATCTTTTCTCTATCGGGTACATTCCTGATATCAATGCGCTTCCCCCAGGGGCGTAGCCTGCTTCACCAAATCCAATAAATATGCGTGCCATGAACAGCTGGATATAATTTCCTGTTAATGCACATACAGCCGTTGTAAGACTCCAGACAATGGCCATCAATCCTATTGTCTTTGTTCTGCTCCACCGGTCCACCAGAATTGAAACAGGAAAAGTAAGGATTCCAATGGCAAGATAAATGACCGATACAAGCCAGCCACACTGGGTATCTGTAATGAACCAGTCTTTCTGGATTGAAGTAAACATGGAACTTACCACCATCCTGTCGGCATAATCAAACAGATACAACAGAAACAACAGCATAAATACGTAATTGGAGTATCCCTTTGAAAAAAGGTACCCTGTGCGATCTTCAGGTTTTTTCATGTTGATCCGTTATTAAATAAACCTCAATACCAAGTAAATAAAAATAAATGTCAGTTGGATTTTTTATTTTATTTTTAAGTCTTTATACTTAGGAGATAGTGTTTGGAGCGACACCCCCTGGCCTCCGCCAACTGGCGGAGTCCTTCCCCCTAAAGGGGGACTAATTCTGTGACGTTAAGTGTAATTACACTCTGTTGCAGAGTATTAACCCCCCTTTAGGGGGGAAGGGGGGCAAAACTCTAGGCACTTTTAATTTAATTTGCTAACTTTCAGATTCAATAAATAATTACACAGGTTTATGGCAACATTAAAACAAATCAATGAATTTCTTGATTCACAGCCCATCGCGTTGGTAGGCGCATCGCGTAATCCTAAAAAATTTGGTTATGCCGCTTTCAGGGAACTTAAAGAAAAGGGGATGAATATTATACCTGTAAACCCGCAGGCAGATGAGATAATGGGGGAAAAATCCTATCCAAATGTAAAAATGCTTCCTTCTGAAGTCCGGAGTATAATAGTCTTTACAAAAAAGGATAAAACTGCCTCAGTGATCCGCGAGGCCAAAGAAAAAGGGATAAAGCAGGTCTGGATTCAACAGATGGCAGATAGCAAAGAGGCTCTTGCTGAACTTAAAGACTCGGGAATAAATTTTATCACCGGAGAATGTATACTAATGCATTACAAACCTCACAGTATCCATAAGTTCCATGGAACTCTTAAAAAGTTTTTTGGCCGTTTTCCAAAGTAATGACAGAAAATAAAACTCCATACAATCTTAAATTTGTTGTCAGAGATTATGAATGCGATCTTCAGGGTGTTGTAAATAACGCTAATTACCAGCATTACCTTGAACACGCAAGGCATGAGTTTCTTATCTCTAAAGGAGTCAGGTTCGTTGAACTTCATGATGAGGGAGTAGATCTTATTGTCACGAGGGTGGAAATCGAATATAAATATCCGCTTAAGAGTCGCGATGAATTCATAGTTACTGTAAATATCCGGAGAGAAGGAAATGTCAGGATCCTTTTCATCCAGGATATATACAGGATGCCTGATTTAAAGCTTATTGCAAAGGCAAAAGTAACTGGAGTGGCAACCAGAAAAGGCAAACCGGTTTCTCCCGGTGACCTGGTCATAAGACTAGGATTAGAATCATGAATTTCAATTAATAAATGTAAAAAATGAAATCAAAAACAATCTTGGCATCAAAATTGGTCATACTGATTATTCTTATGATTGTGTCTTCTTACTCCTATTCACAATCATCTGAAGGATTGAAAAAGAAATATGATAAACAGGAGGTTTATATAACAATGCGGGATGGCGTAAAACTGTTTACTTCAATATATACGCCTAAAAATAATTTGGTCCCCCACCCAGTTCTTCTTAACCGGACACCTTACGATATCGAACCCGGAGGTCATGATAATTTTAATTTCTTCATGCAGCTTTATGGCAGATATACAGAATCGGAATATATTATGGTTTTTCAGGATGTAAGGGGAAAATATATGAGTGAAGGAATATATGAAGATATTCGCCCGGTTATACCCGGAAAAAATAATAATAATGATGTTGATGAAACCACAGATACCTGGGATACAGTTGATTGGCTTGTTAAAAACATTAAAAATAATAATGGGAATGTGGGAATCTTTGGTATTTCATATCCTGGTTTCTATTCTACAATGAGTATTATAAATGCACATCCTGCAGTTAAGGCCGTTTCTCCTCAGGCTCCGGTAACAGCATGGTTCCTGGGTGATGATTTTCATCACAACGGAGCTTTCTTTATTCTGGACTGTTTCAGCTTTTTCTATAGTAATGGTTTCCCTCACAGGACTCTGACAAGAAAAGGATATCCGGGTTTCAGATGGCCCATACCTGATAATTATGAGTTTTTCCTCTCAATCGGTGCAGACAAAAACATTGCCCCTGAATTTCTTGGAGACAGTGTAAAATTCTGGAATGATGCTTTTGAACATCCGGATTATGACGAATTCTGGAAAGCCAGGGATCCGAGGCCGTTTCTGAAAAATGTTACACCGGCTGTAATGACTGTTGGCGGATGGTTCGATGCCGAAGATCTGTATGGCGCTTTGCATATTTATGAGGCAATTGAAAAACAGAACTCCGGTTCAGTTAAAAATTTTCTTGTAATGGGTCCATGGTCTCATGGACAGTGGGCATTTGGAAAAGCAAATAACCTTGGAAATATTTATTGGGGATTGGATGCGAATAAAAAATTTCAGGCTCAGGAAAAAGAATTCTTTGACTATTATCTTAGTGGAAAAGGCGATTTAGATATGGCTGAAGCTACAATATTTGTTACCGGTTCAAATGAGTGGAGAAATTTCGATACCTGGCCACCGAAAAATGTCGTTGAAAAAAATCTTTATTTACAACCTGCCGGAACAGTTTCATTTAGTGCGCCTGAAGCAAAAAACAGTTTTGACGAATATGTTTCAGATCCGATGAAACCGGTTCCTTATGCAGAAGCCGTTCATGTCCACCGGACTGCCGAATACATGACAGATGATCAGAGATTTGCCTCCCGTCGCCCGGATGTTATGGTATATCAAACCGAAGTCCTTACTGACGATATCACTTTGACCGGACCTCTTACAGCCGATCTTTTTGTTTCAACTACGGGAACAGATGCAGATTATATTGTAAAATTAATCGATGTTTTTCCTTCCGATGCTAAAGCAGATATATCAACCGATGTTAAAGTTCCTCTGGGAGGGTATCAGATGCTTGTCCGCGGTGAAGTGTTCAGGGGAAAATACCGTAACAGTTTTGAAAAGCCCGAGCCTTTTATACCTGGAGAAGTTACTGAAGTTAAATACGGGATGCCCGATGTTGCTCATACTTTTAAAAAGGGCCATCGAATTATGATTCAAATTCAAAATTCATGGTTTCCTCTTGTCGACAGAAATCCACAAAAATTTGTTGATATTTACAAATGCTCTGAGAATGATTTTCAAAAAGCCACACAGAGAATCTATCATGATGCAAGTTATTCTTCCAGCATAAAAGTCACTGTTTTGCAGTGATAACCTATGCTGGGTTATTTATTTATTTCGCTGGAATTGTTACCCCCTTCCCAACCTTCCCCCATAGGGGAAGGAGTAATACCAATCATTTCCCCCTTGGGGGAAACAGGAAAGGGGGTAAAATTAGGAATAAGTAAAGAAAAATGATGAATTAAATGTCTTTCTATAATCAAATACAATATTCATTTGTTTTCCATATTTATTTTCTACCATGACAAAAAGAAATCTGACACGAAGGCAGTTTGTTACGACTACGATTACAGCCGGAGCCGCTTCAATTTTGCTTGGAAAAAATGCTTTAGGTTTTCAGGCCAGGCCAGCAGGAGCGCATGCAGATCCCTTCCAGACTGTTATCCTGGGAAAATCGGGCTTAAAATCTACGCTTCTCGGAATGGGTACCGGATTCAGCGGTTATAACCGGTCATCAAATATCACAAGAGCTGGTGTCGCTGAAACAATTATACGTCAGGCATATGAAAAAGGAATTCGTTTTTTTGATTGCGCTGACAGCTATGGGACACATCCTTTCGCTGCGGCTGCACTTAAAGGTGTTCCAAGAGAATCTTATACACTGAGCTCTAAAATATGGGTTGGCCCGGGAGGTATTCCGGAAACTGAACGTCCTGATGCTGATGTAGTTATTGATCGTTTCAGGAAAGAGCTCAAAACAGATTATCTCGATCTTGTGCAGATTCATTGCATGACGGATCCCCACTGGACTGATAAACAGAAAAAACAAATGGATATTCTTGAAAATCTTAAGGTTAAGAAAATAATACGGGCACATGGGGCATCGGTTCATTCTCTTGAAGCTATGGAGGCTTGTGTGGAGAGCCCCTGGGTAGATGTTGTCCATGTCCGGATTAATCCATTCGGAGAAGTCATGGATAAAAACAATTCGGCTACTGTAATTCCGGTAATTGCAAAACTGCATAAAGCAGGTAAAGGCGTTATTGGAATGAAACTGATTGGTAATGGCAACTTCAGAAATGATTCTGAAAAGATAGATGTATCTCTTAAGTACGTTCTTGGTTTAGGAACCGTCGACATGATTATTGTGGGATTTGAATTGCCGGAACAGATCGATAACTATATTGGAAGAATTAAAAATGTCCGAATTTAAAAACAATAGACTTAATTTTTTAGCCCTAGTACAAAATTACCCCCTTCCCCGCCTTCCCCCACGGGGGAAGGTGCAATTCCAATCATTTCCCCCTTGGGGGAAACAGGAAAGGGGGTAAAACAGAAAAATAAATTAATCTAATAGCTACATATGAAACTTAATAATTTTCTGGTCACACTACCTCTGGTATGTTTGGGTTTAGCTTTTATCCAAAAGGCCAGCCTGGATGAAATAATTCAACCGGGAGATAAAGTTGAAAAGCTTGCAGATGGATTCCTGTTTACTGAAGGCCCTTCCGCTGATGCAAAAGGAAATGTCTATTTTACCGACCAGCCCAATGACAGGATAATGATATGGAGTACTACCGGCAAGCTCTCCACTTTCATGCAGCCCTGTGGCCGGTCAAATGGCCTTTCGTTTGATAAAGAAGGTAATCTGTGGGCCTGTGCCGACCAGAAAAATGAATTATGGTGTATTGCTCCCAACAAAATGGTCACTGTTATTCCCTCAAAATACAAAGAAAAACCACTCAATGGACCAAATGATCTATGGAATGCCCCTGATGGCGGAGTATATTTTACAGATCCTTACTATAAACGGACCTGGTGGGATCATGATACAATGCCACAGGATTGCCAGGGAGTTTATTATCTGGCTCCTGACCATAAAACTATAACAAGAGTAATTGATGATCTTCATGCACCAAATGGTATTGTAGGGACTCCTGATGGCAAATCACTTTTTGTAGCTGATATCAGTGGAAATAAAACCTGGAAGTATTCAATAAATAAAGATGGTAGCCTTGATAATAAAGAATTGTTCTGCGAAATGGGTTCTGATGGAATGACAATAGATGTTATGGGAAATATTTATCTGACCGGGAAGGGAGTAAGTATCTTCAACAGGAAGGGTGATTTTATCGGAAGTATCCCTGTACCTGAAAGCTGGACGGCAAATGTGTGTTTTGGTAGTGAAGACATGAAAAGCCTTTTTATCACAGCAAGCAAAGGACTTTACAGAATACATACGAAGATAAAAGGCGTTTATTAATCCTCAAATTTCAGGTTCTGATCAAAACATTTATCATTTTAACATTTTTCTGTAATAAAATTATTTATTATTGTACCCTGATCAAAATTTCTTGAACCTGATTTTTTTCTGAGATATGTTTAAAAAACTGGAGTTTATGGAAGGAACCCGGAGAGCTGATATTCAGCCTGGGATAGATGTTCTGGTGGAATTGACTGAACATAAACGTACCGGGCGGCTTACGGAAGGAAAAGTGAAGGAAGTCCTTACTACCTCTCCGAATCATCCTCACGGCATTAAGGTTATGCTTGAGAATGGCCTTATTGGAAGAATTAAGCAGATAATCTGATCCTGCTTAATTTACGATAAATCAAAAAATTATCTAAATTTGACCTCCCTGATACAGGTTGTTTTCATCGTGATTTTATTTATAATTATACTAATCAGAATAAGATGAAATACGAGGACTTTCTTGTCAGCTCTCTCGGTAAAGGAGGCGTGGTATCTCCTCTTAAACGTACTCAACGTGCGGATAATCCGATTTATAAATTTGTTGACGACAGCGAAAGAATTTTATATGATGTATCTCTCGATAATTTCAAAAAATGCAAAGATACAGGAGAGCTTCCTGTCTCTTTTGAAAAAGCAGGACCCAGGGAAAACATCTATTTTGAACCTGCAAAGACGAAAGTAGGGATTGTCACTTGCGGAGGATTATGTCCCGGATTAAATAATGTAATACGCAGCCTCGTAAATGAACTATATTACAGGTATGGCATTAGTCGCGTGCTTGGTTTTCAATACGGATATGAAGGATTGATTTCTTCTTATAATCATTCTGTAATTGAACTGACAGCACCGATGGTCAATTCTATTCACCTTACCGGTGGAACTTTTCTTGGATCGTCAAGGGGCAACCAGGATGTTGAAAAAATGGTTGATACTCTTGAAATTATGAATATTAATATTCTTTTTTGCATTGGTGGCGATGGTACATTGAGAGGAGCCCATGCAATACATAAAGAAATTGAAAAACGAAAATTGAAAATCAGCATAGCCGGTATTCCTAAAACCATTGATAATGATATTGATCTGATTCAAAAGTCTTTTGGCTTTGAAACGGCATTTTCGATTGCAAATGATATTATCAGGAATGCTCACAACGAGGCATCAGGTGCATTCAACGGGATTGCCCTGGTTAAACTGATGGGACGCGATTCCGGATTTATTGCTGCTACGGCTGCATTAGCTATCCAGGAGGTAAATTTTGTACTTATTCCTGAAATTACTTTTGATCTTTATGGTCAGCATGGATTTTTCACAGTCCTTAAGAAACGTCTTGAGGAAAGACATCATGCTGTTATTGTTGTCGCTGAAGGTACCGGCCAGGAATTTTTTGAATGTGCAGATGAGAACAAAGATGTTTCCGGAAACGTAAAATACCAGGATATTGGTATCTATCTGAAAGACAAAATCTCAGAGGAGTTTGACAAGGAAAACTTTCCTTTTTCGATTAAATATATCGATCCAAGCTATATTATCAGAAGTGCTCCGGCCAATGCAAACGACAGTAAATTCTGCAATCTGCTGGCACAGAATGCAGTTCATGCAGCACTTTCGGGAAAAACTGATTTTGTTATAGGTTTCTGGAACGATCAGTTCACGCTGGTGCCGACTGAGATGGTGGTTGCCAGGCGTAAAAAAATTGATGTTGAAGGTGAGTTATGGTGGAACGTCCTCGAAGCAACCGGCCAGCCAATAAGCATGAAGAATCCCTGAAATGGTAAAGAACATTATTTTTGACCTTGGAAATGTACTTATCAGTTTTAAGCCTTCGGAATATTTTGATAAGAAAAAGTATCCTGAAACAATCAAGGCTAAAATTCTTTCTGATATTTTCGGCAGTAAGGAATGGCTGATGATTGATAACGGAGAAATCACCACACAGGAAGCAATAGATTCAATTGCAAAAAAATCATCTCTTAATAAGGAAGAAATAGTCCATATTTTCAATTTACGTACCGATCTGTTGTTTCCTCTCGATCATAACGTCAGGATTCTTCCTGAGCTAAAAAAACGGGGTTTCAGGCTATATTATCTGTCTAACTTCCCACTGGATATTTTTGATGAGGTAAAATCAGGGTATTACTTCTTCAAACATTTTGATGGAGGATTAATTTCCGCAGAAGCAAAATTTTCAAAACCTGATGCCCGGATTTATGAAACCCTCCTTAAAAAATATTCTCTCATACCCGGGGAGTGTCTCTTCATAGATGATAATGAAAAAAACGTCCATACAGCAGAAAAGTTAGGTATGAACGGTCTGGTTACTCATGGCTCGCTGGAAATTTCCAAAGAGATTGAAAAGGCATTGAAGAATTCTTCAGAAATATAAACCCCTCTGCCCTTCGGGCACCTCCCCCGGCGGCGGAGGAAAATCTAGAGTATTTATTTAAACTGTATAAAGTGAAAGTATTTCTCCCCTCTTGGGGGGAGTGCCCGCCAGCTGGCGGGCGAGGGGGTTTATAGTAATGGCTGATTCTGCTTGTAAAATCTATGCCCCATGTACCGGACAGGTGAAAAAATTCAATCCTCGCTGACTTACGTAATCATATAATCGCTCTTAAGTATCACAATATCTGTTCCTTAACACAATATTTAAGAAAATTGTTCCACGTGGAAACTGGAGCTAGTTCCTGAAATATTCGGATAAAACAGCGCTTTTTGAGGAGCCAACAAGATTTTTAAGTTCTTCTTTGGAGGCACTCTTAATTTTATCAACCGAATCAAAATGCTTAAGCAAAATCTCTTTTGTCCTGGGTCCGATTCCTTTTATTTGATCGAGATAAGATTTTATCATTTCCGAGGAGCGTTTATCGCGATGAAAATTTATCCCGAACCTGTGAGCTTCGTTTCTTAATTGTTGTATGATCTTAAGGCTGATTGAATTTTTATCCAGATAAATTGGCACACTGTCTCCGGGAAAATAAATTTCCTCAAGTTTTTTTGCAATTCCAATCACAGTAACTTTTTCTCTTAAACCTAATTTATCAATGCTTTTCATTGCTGATGATAGCTGTCCTTTGCCTCCATCGATAATAACAAGTTGTGGTGGCTTTTGATTCTCCTCAACCATTCTTCGATAACGTCTGTAAACAATTTCCTCCATTGAAGAAAAATCATCAGGGCCGGTAACTGTTTTAATATTAAAATGGCGGTATTCATTTTTGCTTGGCCTTGCGTTTCTGAATACAACACATGCTGCAACGGGACTCTTTCCCATTATATTTGAGTTGTCGAAACACTCTATATGAACCGGCAAGTCAGGCATATGAAGATCATTCTTCAGCTTTTCCAGGTTTTTGCCCGTACGAACCTGAGGAGAATGTTCCATTCTTTTCTTTTTTTGTTCCAGTTTATAGTAAATGGCATTACGCTCAGCCAGTTCAAGAAGCTTCTGCTTTTCACCTGCTTTTGGCACGGTATACTTAACCCTATCCAGGAGAATATCGGGCTTAAATGGCAAAATTATTTCAGGAGAATCGCTTAAAAGCCTTTGTCTGATTTCAGTTATAGCAAAACCAAGAATAGATTCTTTCTCTTCATCGAGCCTCATTTTAAGTTCGACGGTAAGCGCCTGTATTACAGCACCTTGAATTACTTTTAAGTAGTTTACATAAGCATTGTCAGACTCCTGTGCAATAGCGAAAACATCTACGTTCCTGATAGTATTGCTTACCACCACTGATTTGCTTCTGAATTTTGAAAGAACATCAATCTTCTCCTTAACTGACTGAGCTTCCTCAAAGCGAAGCTCCCCGGAATATTTAGCCATTACCTTTTTCAGATGGTCTATCACGGATGAAATATTCCCCTTTAGAATATCTCTTATCTGATCTATATTTTCAAGATAATCGCTTTCGTGCTGTTTCCCCACACAGGGCGCTTTACAGTTGCCCAGGTGATATTCCAGACACACTTTAAATTTTCCAGCTTCAATATTCGATTTTGTAAGGTTATGCGTACAGGTTCTTAACTTATATAATTGCCTTATAAAACTTATCAATGTTTTAACCATAAGCCCGGATGTATAAGGACCAAAATAGACTGATCCGTCCCGAACGGGATTCCGTGTGCTGAAAACTCTTGGAAATGGTTCATTCTTTACACATATCCAGGGAAAGGTTTTATCATCTTTCAGGAGTATATTATATCGGGGTTGGTGCTTTTTAATAAGATTATTCTCAAGCAAAAGAGCATCTGATTCATTATCCACAACAATATGACGAATATCAGCTGTCTTTCTCAGAAGAGCAATGGTTTTTCCTGACTGGTTTTTTGAAAAGTACGAGGTTACTCTCTTTTTAAGGTTTTTAGCTTTACCTACATAAATAATTACCCCTGCAGAATCAATAAACTGGTATACTCCGGGATTGTCAGGAATCAGAGAAAGAATTGATTTAAATTTTGCCTCGGCTGCCATAAAGGGTGAAAAATTCTGGTAAAGATAGTATTTGTCTTTATTTATTAAGCCCCCTCGTCCGCCAGCTGGCGGGCACTCCCTCATGAGGGGGAGAAATTATCTTCATTCCAGTATAATTCAACTAATAGACAGAGACTTCCCTCCCCCCTGGGGGAGGTGCCCGAAGGGCGGAGGGATTTAAGGAAATGAACAGATTTCTATTCAACAAAAAACGACACCTGTTCAAATTTATTAACATCGAATAATCCACGGTCGCCAATTTTAAGATCAGGTATGACTAGTAATGCCATAAATGACAATGTCATGAAAGGCGCCTTCATAGAACATCCAAGTGAATTCACCAATTGATTCAGCTTATTATAATCATGCGCTATTTCGTCGCATGAACAGGTAGTCATTATACCTCCTATATTCAGTTGTAGCGATTCGACAGTTTCGCCTGCAGAAACTGCAAGTCCGCCTTTTAATCTGACAATTTCATTTATGGAATTTACTATATCCTTATCGTTCGTCCCAACGGATATTATATTATGACTGTCATGTGCTATCGAACTGGCAAAGGCTCCCTTTTTCAGGTTAAAGCCTTTAATAAATCCCATTGCAGGCGGGGAATTTTTATACCTGTCTTTAACAACAATTTTTAAAACATCATAATTAATATCTGAAGTTATATATTAGGATGACCCGGCAAATCCATGTATTTGACTTGTCAGAAGTTCCCCGTCTGTTGCCCCAATTATTCTTATTTCACCATTTCTGTTTTTTACCCGGATATCTGTTTCACTTATTGGCTGACAATTGAAATTATTAACAGCATTCCCGGCAGTATATTTAAAAAGAACTTTCCCGTCAGTAAATACTTTTCTGCCTTTAATCCATGTTTCCTGAACATTCATTTCTGTCAGATTATCCACTAAAATAAAATCCGCATCATCCCCTGGCCGAAGCAGACCTGCATCCAGATTGTAATGTTCTGATGGGTTAATTGTAGCACTCCGAATAACATCAAATGGATTATATCCTTCAGAAATAAGTCCTGCAATTAATTTGTTTATATGCCCTCTTTGGATCATTTCAGGATGCAGGTCATCGCTGCACAACATCACCATTTCAGGATTTGTATTAAACAACTCTTTCAGGGCATAAAGATTCTTTGCAGCACTGCCTTCCCTTATAAGAATTTTCATCCCGAGGGCAATTTTTTCCTTTGCTTCTTTAAGGTTACTGCATTCATGATCAGTTGTGATTCCTGCTTCAACGTATTTTCTCAGCATTTCACCCGATAACCCTGGTGCGTGACCATCAACTGGTTTTCCCATTTTTTTTGCACATTCTAATTTTCTGATAACTTCCGGATCCTCATAAATAACACCAGGGTAATTCATCATTTCTGACAGGTACTTTATTTTTTTATCTCAAGTAGTATCCTGATTTGCTCATGATTTAAACTTGCACCGTTGCTCTCAAAGCTTGTCGCTGGTACACACGATGGAGCTCCGAAGAAAAAATTAAGTGGCACTTTCTTTGCGTCATTCATCATAAATTCGACACCTGCAATTCCAAGAACATTTGCAATTTCATGAGGATCCGAGACTAATCCACATGTTCCATGTTTTACTGCAGTCATTGCAAATGCCCCGGGAGTAATCATTGAACTTTCAATATGAATATGAGAATCGATAAGTCCTGGCATTATATACATATCCGGAGCAGACAGTAATTTTTCAATACTTTCAATGTTACCATTCTTAATCCATATAGCTGCCGGATAAACATTTCTTTTATGAATATCTACCAGCTGACCTAAGATTTTCATAAAATAAAATTTAATTTAAAAAAATTGTTCCACGTGGAACATTTTATCTCCCCAGATACATTAATAAAATATTAATGTCAGAAGGAGAAACTCCGCTAATTCTTCCTGCCTGTCCGATATTTGAAGGTCTAATTTTGCTTAACTTTTGCCTTCCCTCCGTGGAAATAGAAACCAATTCACTAAAATTTATATCCTCAGGAATTCTTAAACTTTCAAGTCGTTTTATCTTATCCGCTACTATCTTTTCCCTTTGAATATATCCTTCATACTTAATTTTAATCTCTGCAGATTCACAAATTTCTTTGAATCTTTCAGAATTAAATGATTTTAGCTTATTTCCATTTTCCATTATTTTAAGAAGTGCTTCTACTTCAACTTGTGGTCGTGAAGCAATTGTTATTGCTTTTACTTTTTGTGCAATTATATTGGTTTCTACTTCTATCAGAAAATTGTTAATTTCATCAGGGCCAACACTCGATGCAGAAAGAAAATCAATAATTTCGCTTACCATAGTTTCCTTTTCCTCCAGATGTTTTACTCTTTCAGCACCTGCTGTTCCTATTTTAAAGGCTTTTCTGGTAAGCCTTTCATCTGCATTATCCTGCCTTAAAAGTATCCTGAATTCCGCTCTCGATGTAAACATCCTGTATGGCTCATCAACCCCTTTTGTTACAAGGTCATCTATCAGAACACCAATATAAGATTCATCTCTTCCTAAAATAAAAGGATCTTCTTTTCTTCCCTTTAATACTGAATTTATTCCTGCCATTAAACCCTGCGCAGCTGCTTCTTCATACCCTGTTGTTCCGTTAATTTGTCCTGCGAAATACAGATTTTCTATTTTCTTTGTTTCCAGTGAATGTTTTAACTGTGTCGGCTGGAAAAAATCATATTCAATTGCATAACCAGGTCTGAACATTTTTACTTTTTCCAAACCTTTGACCTTTCTCAGTGCTTTCAGCTGAACTTCAAGAGGTAAGCTGCTTGAAAAACCATTAATATAATACTCAACCGTATCTTCGCCCTCAGGTTCTATAAATAACTGATGTGAATCCCTTTCTTTAAATGTAACAACTTTATCTTCTATGCTCGGACAGTATCTTGGGCCACGTCCCTTTATCCTTCCTGTGAAAAGAGGACTAAACTTAAATCCCTTTTTTATTTCCTCATGAACTCCTTCGTTGGTATGTGTAATGAAACAACTTTTTTGATTCAAGAATTTTCTATTCTGCCTCATGTAAGAAAACGATTTTTCTTCATCATCTCCTTTCTGTTCGCTCATAGCACTAAAATCAATTGATCTTCCGTCGATTCTTGCACTTGTTCCTGTTTTCATTCTTTCCACAGAAAATCCTAGTTCTTCAAGCTGCTCACTTAATCCTGTCGATGATTGCTCCCCCGATCTTCCTCCCTTAATTTTATTAAATCCTATATGCATTAAACCATTTAAGAATGTCCCATTAGTAAGAATAACTGCTTTAGAATAAAATCTTGTACCAAAAGAAGTTTCGATACCAATAACTTTCATCTTGTCTAAAATCAAAGAAGTTGCTTGCTCCTGCCATATACCAAGACCATCAGTATTTTCAAGAACTTTTCTCCACTCTAAAGTAAACCTTTGTCTATCGCATTGTGCTCTTGGGCTCCACATTGCAGGACCTTTCGATTTATTAAGCATACGGAATTGGATCATACTTCTGTCCGTCACTATTCCTGTCATTCCCCCTATAGCATCAATTTCTCTTACTATTTGTCCTTTCGCAATTCCACCAATAGCAGGATTGCAAGACATCTGAGCAAGCTTTGTCATGTCCATTGTAATAAGCAGCGTTTTTGCTCCCATCCTTGCAGCAGCAAAAGAAGCTTCACAGCCTGCGTGCCCTCCCCCAACCACTATTATGTCATACTGAAAATCCATCGCTTTATTCCCCTATTTCCTTCAGCCACAATTCTTCCATCTTTTTCATTTCATTTTTTCTCTCCTCATTTGAATCATCAAATCCAACCAGATGCAAAACTCCATGGATCAATACCCTAAATAACTCATTTTTTAAACTAACATTATAGTTTAAAGCATTTTCTTTAACTCTTTCCAGGCTGATATAAATTTCACCGTTTATTACCTTTTCATTATTATAATTGAACGTAATAACATCAGTGTAGTAATCGTGTTCAAGAAACTCAACATTAATTTCTTTTAGATTTTTATCATTTGTGATTATGAAATTAAGATTACCTGAAATCATTTCTTCTTTCCCGATGATCTCTCTTATAATTTTCGCGGCTTTTCTCCAACCCCTGAGCCTAAACTTTGTATCATCATAGAATATTCTGATGCTCAAGATAAAATGTTTTTAAAGATCATTGTAACCGAATTCCCTTTTTTATTGTATTCAATTTTATCAGCCAGGTGTGACATAAGATAAATACATCTCCCATTAAGAGCTTCAATATTATCAGGAGTGGTAGGGTCAGGTACTTTTTCTGGTCTGAAGCCCGAACCTTCATCAGTAACCGTTATAAGAAGATCTTTGCTTTTATAATCAATTACAATATCAACCATCTTTTTTGGATTCGATTTATTCCCGTGTAAAATTGCATTATTCACTGCTTCCATTGCAGAGACCATAATCTTTCCATAATTATCCTGTGAAATTCCGATTACTGTCGTAGCTTCATCGATTGCATTCTCAACAACTCGTAAGTTTCCTACTTTAGATTCTATACTGATCTTTTTATACATAATCTTTTAACTGCCAAACATTATACTAAAATATTATTCTTTTGTTTCAAAAATCAATTAATTTTTCGAAATCCATAATTCCGGGTCTAGTTTTTCTTTTTCTTCAAATATCATAAATTTTAAGATTGCCTTATTCCCATTTTCAGTTTCACAAAAAACATTTCCTATTTCCTGCTTTGTATCAACCTTGTCTCCTGCTTTAACCTTTAAATCAACAACATTCTGATAAACTGTCAGATACTTACCGTGCCTTATAATGACAGTCCAATTAGCCCCGGGTATTGAAAACACCTTCGCAATCTCACCTTTGAATATGCTTCTTACGCTTGTTTTTCCTAAACTTGTTATTTCAACTCCTATATTATTTTCAGTAACATATTTTAATACCGGATGCTTTTGAATACCAAACTGACTTGTAATAATCCCTTTTTCAACCGGCCACGGCAATCTACCCTTATTTTCAGCAAAATTCTCTCCTATTAATCTTTGTTCAGGTGTATTGTTAGATTTAATAGTTTTTTTCCGCTCTTCTTCCATTATTCTGGCTATTTCCTTCTCAATCTTTTCAGCAATTTTTCTTTTTTCTTCCAGTTCTTTTTGTAACTGCTTTTCCTTTTTGCTTAAAGATTTAACAATTTCCTGCTTTCTTTGCTGCTCATTCTGTAACAAACTTTTTTGTTGTTCTTCCCTGGTTTTTAGTTCAGATATTCTTGAAAGGTCATTTTGTAATCTGTCTTTAGTGCTCTTTATCTGTTCTTTCAATTCCATAATTATTTCAGACTCTTTTCTCCTGAACTTAGTTACCTGCTGTAAATATTTTAACCTTTTGTATCCCTGGTTAAAATCCTTTGCAGATAAAATGTACACCATTTCGGGATTTTCTTTTTGTGATTTATATGCATTAATCACAGCTCTTGCATAATTACTTTTTAAATCAACCAGATCGCTTTCCATCATATTAATTGCAAGAGTATTCAGTTCAATTCTCTCATTCAGCAAATTAATTTCTTCCCGCATTCCTTTAATTACCGATTCTCTCAAATTTAGTTTATTTCCAATTATTTTTACAGCATTCATGCTTTCTTCCTTTTTCTTTGCTGTAGATTTAAGCATGTTATCGACATAAGTAATTTCATTCAAAGTAGCGTTTCTTTTTTCCTCCAGTTCCGCTTTTGTCTGAGCATATAAACAATTATAAAAAATCCAAAATAAAATGTTTGTAAGAATTAAATATTTCATACAAGCTCTATTAATTCATAGCCTTTTCCAGGGTAAAATTTTATATTCCCTTCCCATTGAAGCTCAACCTTTAAAATTTTAATCATTACCTTTGTATTATGCTGATAATCTTCATATTCCGTTATCCTTGGTATTAATATTTCCCCGCTTTTGAAAAAACCCCTATTCTCTATTTTAAATACTTTCTGGTTAAAGTTATTTATTTGATTTACTAAAATTGTCTTTCTTTCCTTACAACTAATTTCATAATTTAAAATAATTCCTTTCATAATGCTATTTATATTTAACTTTTCTCCCTGGCATTCTTCCATATTTTTATTAGAATTTTTATCCAAAACTATGTCACCAAAAATTAAAGGTAAATAACCGAGTGTAAGACCATATTTTCTTTCCAGATAAAACGAAGTACCCAAATACAATTTTTTATTTATTCTGTCATTAATTAGTATTGTGTCTCCTGAAATGTAGATCCTTGCTCCTTCGATTCCTGACCTTCCTTTTATGCTAATAAGATATTTGTCTGGTTTTTGAAACTTTATATTGCCTAATAATTTCTCTTTACCTTCCTTAGTTACAACCTCAATTTCTGCTTTTTTAATAAAAAAATTATTGTTTGTAATATTCTGTCCCTCAACACCTTTAATAATATTTCCAGATCCTAATTTATTTGCATTTACGTTCTCTTCATTACCCATCTTTCTGGTTACTGCACATCCATTTATAAAAATCCCAATGATTAATATACCAATTATTTTCCGCAATTTTCAATCTCTTTTATCAATTCAGTTTTTGTACTGTCAATTTTCAAAGCGATATTCCAGTTTTTTATCGCTTCATCACATTTTTTCTGTTTTTTCAAAATATATCCATAATGTTCGTACCATACTGCGTCAGATTCTTCTCCTTTGCTTATTACTGATTCCATTACTTTTGCAGCCTCTTTAAGCTTTCCCCTCTTATATAGTACCCATCCATAAGTGTCCATATAAGTAGTATTTCCTTTTTCTTTTTCTATAACCCTTTTTGCCATTTCCTCCGCTTCTTTAAGATTCTTATTTTGCTCAGCAAGATAATATGCATAGTTATTTATCACAGTAAGGTCTTCACTGTTTGCTTTTATAGCTATTTTAAATGTTTCAAATGCTTTCAAATAGTCTTTCATCCTATAATATACATCTGCTCTCATTGTAAGTACCTGTACTATGAATTCTTTATTCTCTCCCGCTAAAATTTCTGCTTTTTTTAATTCATCCAGAGCAATTGTATATTTTTTCCTTTCCATCGCTGCGTTAGCATACAACATTTTTGCCGCGAATGATGTGTTAAATTTTGTCGCACATTCTTCTCCTTTTATTAATAGTTTATCGTAATCCTTCATTTGTAAATAAACAAAAAGCAATTTTTCCCACGCATAATAATTTTCACTATTATTTTTTATAATCTCCTCCAGTCTTACTGATGCATCAATCAATTTATTTTGCTTAATCATCAGTTCCGGGCGTAAAAGCGGAACAATACTATCATCATTAAAATTTGCCTCCAATACCATCAGTGAAATAATTAACTTCTCCTGCAATTCTTTACTTAAGTCCGTAAGTTCTATGATTTTCTCCATCAAGGATATTTTATTTTCACGCTCCACTTTACTGTTAAGTATAACTGTATTCAGAAGCATAAATAATTCATCATAACTTTTTTCAGATATAAAAAAATCACAAAGAGAAAGCTGAACCTCAGGATTATCAGGATTTCTGTCCAATAACATATTATAAACGTCCAGTGCTTTTTGATTTTCACCTTTTCCTCTGTAAATATCCGCCAGGATACCATTGTACAATATTTCATCAGGCTGTTCTTTCAGAAGCAAAAGTATTTTTACCAGAGCTTCATCATATTTGCTTTCTAAAATCAGATTTTTTATTGATGCTAAAGTTGATGTTTCATTTACTCCATATTTGTTATCAATAGATTCAAAAATTTTATTTGCTTTATCATAATTCTTGTTTTCCGAGTACAAATTTCCAAGAGTTAGTTTGAGATTTTCCTTTTCAGGAAAATATTTCAAAGCTTTTTCATACAAAATTATAGCACTGTCAATATTTTTTTCCTGATAATATAAACCAGCCAGCATAGTCATATACCATATATTTTCCTTATTGATTTCTAATGCTTTTGTTACAAACTTTTTTCCATTTCTAATATCCCCGTTTGCAATTACTATCTGCGCCATTTGATAATATGCCGCGTCACTTTCTGGATTAATTTTTATGCATTGTTCCAGATATTTCAAGGCATCCCCTCCATTTCCTAATAATTTTTGCTTAAGCCCTTCGACATAAACCTCATTAAATGCAGCAGCATCATAATTATTTTTTGTTTTTCCTTTCTTCCCCGATGTTATAAATGATTTTGAACAAGAAAAAAAGATTAAAACTAAAAATGTCAGAAAGATGTAACTTAATTTGTATGATTTCATATTTATTTATTACCTGTATGTCCAAACCCACCAGTTCCTCTCTCAGAGTCTAAAAGAACATCAACATTCTCCCATTCTGCTTTTTCGTGTTTTGAGATAACCTTCTGGCAAATTCTCTCGCCATCTTCTATAACGAAATTTTCCTTTGATAAGTTCACAAGAATAGTATAAACTTCTCCGCGATACTCAGCATCAATTGTTCCCGGCGAATTAAGAATACAGTTTGCTCTCAAATCCAATCCTGCTGATGCTTCAGTTGAGCACTCAGGTAGCTTATGTTTTGACTTGTTTATTACTTTAATTTTCATCCTTTAATCAAAGAAAGTAATTCATAAAAATTAATGACAAATATACCTTTAATGCCTTTAACAATATATTTCTGTATATCTTTTGGTGAAAATTATGCAATTTGAAAACTAATATTTTCCTGTATCGGTCAAAGTTAAATATCTTTGCATTCACAATTGCAGAACTTTATTAACCAAATTTCCTACTTTAATGAATCTCCATTTAAAAAAATCATTTTATCTTTTTTTTCTTCTTTTCGCAATGTCTTGTAAAGCTCCCGTAAGCAATGAGAATACAACCATTTCAATTAAAACCACACTTGGCGACATTAAGATCAGATTGTACGACGGAACCCCATATCATCGGGATAATTTTATTCGCTTAATAAATTCCGGATTTTACGACGGTATTTCTTTTCATCGTGTCATTAAAAATTTTATGATCCAGGCCGGTGATCCCGCAACTAAATCCTCTTCTCTAAAGAATATTCCTGACTCTCTTAAAACATATACGATTCCTTCCGAATTTAATAATCAGTATTTTCATAAGAAAGGAGCTCTTGCTGCTGCCCGTCAGGGCAATGATATAAACCCTGAAATGAGATCTTCAGGAACTCAGTTTTATATTGTGCAGGGAGTTAAATTGAGTGATGATGAACTGAATATGGCAGAAAATCAAATAAATAGCAATATTAAACAAGGTCGTTTTACAAGTTTAATAAAGGAAACGACTGATAGTATAAGGTTAGCAGGAAAATCTATGACAGATGCTGAAATTCAGGAGATTGCTTCTCTCAAAATGTTTCAATATCTTACTTCTTATAAAAACTACAGGATTCCTGAGGAACAGCGCAATGTTTATAAAACCATCGGTGGCACTCCCCGCCTTGATGGAACATATACAGTTTTTGGTGAAGTAATTGAAGGATTGGATATTATAGATAAGATTGCCGAAGTTCAGACTGATAGCAGCGATAAACCTTTAAGTGACATAAAAATTATTAAAATAAAAATTGTTAAAAATTGATTTTGATTTAAAACACTTTTTTAATGCTTAAAAAAATAACAGATCTTTTAATTGAAGTTTCTTCGTTATCTGTAAAGAATCCGGAGGAACTTGAGCTATTTCGTTTGAAATACCTTAGTAAAAAGGGCTTGCTTTCTGATCTTTTCGAAGAATTTAAGAATGTCCCGGGTTCTGATAAAAAAGAGATTGGTCAAAAATTGAATCTTTTAAAGCAGAAAGCCCTTGATAAATATAATAGTCTCAAAAATGAACTTCTAAACCACGAAGAAAAAGCTGATGGTACTGATCTTACAAGACCTTCTTTCCCGTACTATATTGGATCGCGTCATCCTATTTCTATTGTAAGAAATGAGCTTATTGACATATTCACCCGCATAGGTTTTACTGTTTCTGAGGGTCCTGAAATAGAAGATGACGATCATGTCTTTACTAAACTTAATTTTGCCCCGGAGCATCCGGCAAGAGACATGCAGGATACCTTTTACATTTCCAGGATATCTTCTGAAGATTCCAGTCCCGAAGATATTTTACTCCGGACTCATACATCTTCAGTTCAGGTAAGGGTCATGCAGAATCAAAAACCGCCTATTCGTACCATTTCGCCCGGCAGAGTTTTCCGTAATGAGGCTATTTCTGCCAGAGCTCATTGTATATTTCATCAGGTTGAGGGTTTGTATATTGATGAAAATGTATCCTTTGCCGATCTCAGGCAGACATTACTATTCTTCGCAAGAGAAATGTTTGGAAAAGATACTGAAATCAGGTTAAGACCATCATATTTTCCTTTCACGGAGCCTTCTGCAGAAATGGATGTCAGCTGTAAGATCTGTGGAGGAAAAGGCTGTAATGTTTGTAAACATACCGGATGGCTTGAAGTTTTAGGTTGTGGTATGGTACATCCGAATGTTCTTGAAGCCTGTAATATAGATAGTAAAAAATACACAGGTTTTGCTTTTGGTATGGGTATTGAACGGGCAGCTATGCTCAAATATGGAGTTAATGATTTGCGATTGTATTTTGAAAATGATCTTAGATTTTTAGATCAGTTTAAGAGCGCGTTTTAACTAAATTGAACATTTAACTAACGATAGTGTTAATCTTTGCACTATTATTTAAACGAAGAAATGAAACAACAAGAAATTCAGGTACCGCTTTGTGACAGTTGCTCGCTTGAATCAGGTTCGATTTTTAAGTATCTTTCTTCTGATGAAGTCGAGGCACTTAACTTTGCAAAGGATTTCCGTCAATATAAAAGAGGGGATATTCTTTATCAGGAAGGGAACCGGATAAGCGGGTTCTTTTGTGTTAACAGTGGTATCATTAAAGTGTTTAAAACGGGATTTGATGGCAAAGAACAGATAATCAGGTTTGCAAAAAAAGGAGATATTATTGCTTACCGCAGTGTTCTAAGTAATGAGCTTGCTTGTACTTCTGCCAAAGTTATCGAAGATTGCCATGTATGCTTCATTCCTTCAGAAATTCTTATCTCTTTCATTAAATCAAATCCTGCTTACGCTCTTGAACTTCTAAAGCTTGCCTGCCATGAATTAGGTGAGGCAAATTCCTTTATAACGAATATTGCTCAGAAAACCGTCAGAGAGCGGCTTGCTGAAGTTCTTCTTTTTCTTGTAAATGATTTTGGACTTGATAATGATAATTTTCTTAATATTTCACTAACACGTGAAGAACTGGCTAACATTGTAGGCACTGCGACTGAATCAGTTATAAGATTATTATCAGAGTTTAAATCGGATAAGCTTGTCGAGTTGAATGGAAGAAAAATAAAGATCTTAAACACAAAAGGCCTGGAAAAGATCAGCAATGTTTTCAATTAGATTTAAAAGAGCGCTCCCGGCATATTGTTTCCGAATTGTTTTCCGAGGTGTTTATACGCATGTTCCGTTGCTTCGCGTCCTCTTGGAGTTCTTTTAAGGTATCCTTCCTTTATTAGAAAAGGCTCATAGACTTCTTCAATTGTTCCGCTTTCTTCACCCACTGCAGTAGAGATTGTATTTATCCCGACAGGTCCACCACTAAATTTATCAATTATTACAGAAAGAATTCTGTTATCCATTTCATCGAGGCCATGTTGGTCAATATTAAGAGCTTTGAGGCCGTATCTTGTTATATCTATATCAATTTCTCCTGAACCTTTTACCTGGGCAAAATCCCTGACTCTTCTGAGTAATGCATTGGCAATTCTTGGAGTTCCTCTGCTTCTTCTGGCAATTTCTACTGCTGCCTCTTCATCTATTCTGACACTAAGTATACCTGCTGATCTTTTAACAATTCCGGTGAGTATTTCATGGTCATAATATTCAAGATGAAATTTAATTCCAAACCTTGCTCTCAACGGGCTGGTAAGCAGCCCTGAGCGGGTCGTCGCACCTATCAGAGTAAAGTTATTAAGTGTTAACTGTACACTTCTTGCGCTTGGTCCTTTGTCAATCATTATATCGATCTGGAAATCTTCCATTGCAGAATAAAGATATTCCTCGACAACAGGGCTCAGACGGTGAATTTCATCTATAAAAAGAACATCTCCCTCCTGGAGGTTCGTAAGCAATCCTGCCAGATCGCCTGGCTTATCCAGCACAGGTCCGGATGTAACTCGGAGGTTAACCTGCAGCTCGTTGGCTATTATTGTGGCCAGCGTTGTTTTACCCAATCCGGGGGGACCATGTAACAGGACGTGATCGAGAGATTCACCTCTCTGTTTTGCAGCAGTTACAAATACGACCAGGTTATCAATTACTTGTTTTTGTCCTTTGAAATCGTTGAAAGTCAATGGTCGTAATTGCTTCTCGAACTCCTTATCATTTGGCGCAATAATATCTTTTCGGATGTTTATATTTTCTTCCATAAGGCAAAGTAACTATTTTATCAGCTTTGTATCGCCTTCAGGAAGCTTTATTCTTACACCGTTGATACTTATCTCCACATCGTCCCTATATGAAATTACAAGAAATGCAATGCCATCCTCATTAAATTTCTTCCAGATTTTTTGTCTTATACCCATTTGGTAATACTGTTCTTCTTTAGTTTTGCCATTCTCATAATAAAAAATTTGTTGCCCATCGGCATTTCCCTGAATAAAGTTTCCTTTAAATTTCAGTTTCCCGTTAGTATAATATGATTTCCATGCGCCATCTTTTAATCCCATAATGTACTTTCCTTCCTCGGTCAGGTCTCCTGACTTATATTTCCATTGTCCATTTTTCTCTCCGTCAGAGTATTGACCCTGGGCAATAATATCACCAGTTATGGAATATTCGGTAGATGAACCGTCACGTTGTCCTTTGAAGTATTCTTCTTCCTTAAGTAGTGCCCCGTTATCATAATACCAGTTCCAAAGACCATCAGGACGTCCATTGTTATAGGAACCGGTTTGTTCAACTTTCTCCGAAATGTTATAAAATTTCCATTGGCCTGTGCGACGGTTATCAGTAAACTGACCTTCTGCCTGTATTTTTCCATTGGGATATAGATCTTTCCATTTACCATTCCGGTTTCCGGCTTCATCAACTATACCCTCGGAAAGAAGCAATCCGTTATCGTTGTAAATAAAAGCATTGGTGACTTTTCCATCCTTTCCGAATTCTCTGTGAACACCAACAGGAATTTTATTCCGATAAGGACCGCTATAGATCAATTTACCATCTTCATCATGTTTATTTACTATTTCAATGTCCGGTTCATCTTCCACTCTCGATTTTACAATTGCACCATTTTCATAAAGCATTGTAAGAACAAGTTTTCCATGGATATCATATTCTTTATAATATCCATGTATAAGATCATCTTTGAAAGTTCTTTCTGATTTGATTCCTCCGTTTGCATAGAATTCTTTCCAGTCGCCCTGCTTTAAACCATTCTTGTCGGTTCTGTTTATTCTTTCCCTGCCGACAAGAAAATCATTATTATATTCGAGCAGCGTTATAATATTCCCATCTTTGTCGTATTCTTTTGATAAACCCTCTTTTTTCCCGGCGTTATAAGTGAAAGTCTGCTGGACTTTTCCATCGGCGAAATAGATAAATGCTGTACCCTCTTTCCTGTCGGCTGCAAATAGCTCTTTTGACCAGATAAAAACTCCTCGCGACGGAGCCTTTTTATATTTATAATACCAACCATTCTTTTTGCCATAGAGATAATTTATCTTTTCTGTCGTGTCTCCTGCCTGATCATAAAACAGCCATATACTGTCAAGAAGAAAGTTTGTTCTCTTTCCTTCAGATTTCCTGACTCCTGTGACATAAAAACTTTTCCAGAATCCTTCTGGTTTTCCATTTTTAATCAGACCTTCACTCGATACTGCTCCATTTGGATATTTAAATACCTGATAACCATCTTTTAAAGTCTCATTTTCCTGTGAAGAGCTTATTTTGCAGATTAAGACAAAAAATATTAAAAAAGTAATTCTTTTCATGATTTAAAGACCAAGTTTTTCAGATATTTTCATCATTCTTTGTATAGGCTTTTGTGCTCTTATCAGTATTTTGTCATCAATAATAATTTCTGGTTCCTCATTTTTAAGACAATTCAGTATTTTTTCGATTGTTATAAGTTTCATAAAATTGCACTCACTACATCCGCATGTCGAATCTTTTGGTGGAGCAGGAATATAAATTTTTCCCGGATTCTCTTTTTTCATCTGATGAATTATACCTACTTCAGTTGCTACAATATAACAATTTCCTTTGTCTTTCTTTGTGAATTGCAATAATGAAGACGTAGAACCTATAAAATCTGCGACCATCCTGACAGGCAATTCACATTCGGGATGTACGATAATTTTTGCATCAGGATTTTCTTTCTTCAATCTCAGAATTGCTTCCAGTGAAAATTCTTCATGAACATGGCAGCTTCCGTTCCATATAACTATATCGCGCCCAGTCTTGTTATGTATGTAGTTTCCCAGGTTACGATCAGGGGCAAATATTATTTTCTCTTCAACAGGAAGAGATTCAATAATCTGAACTGCATTGGATGATGTACATATTATATCTGACAATGCCTTAATTTCTGCAGTAGTGTTAACATATGAAATAACCGTTCTTCCCGAGTTTTCATTTAAAAAATTTTCAAAATCCTCTGCTTTGCATGAGTTTGCCAGTGAACAACCAGCATTAAGATCAGGAAGAAGAACTTTTTTCCCCGGAGCAAGTATTTTTGCCGTTTCGGCCATAAATTTAACTCCGGCAAAAATTATGATATCCGCTGAATTTTTGGCTGCTTTTTGAGAAAGCGCCAGACTATCTCCAACAAAATCAGCAATATCCTGAATATCTCCGGTCTGATAATAATGGGCCAGAATGATTGCATTTTTTTCTGCTTTCAGTCTTTTAATATCCAATATATTTTGCTCTGTTGATTGCATTTGCACATTGTTATAGAATTGGCATCAATCTGCCGGTAAACTTAATCATTATTGCTATATCGAATTTTCCTGCCATGCTTTCTGACTTTAATTAACAGCATATTATTTTAAAATATTAATATTAAATTTATTAATGATAATTATAATGTCCTGTTAATAGTGTTAATATTAAATTCAGATATTTATTGCATTTTTCATCATTACCGGTATAGTAACATCTTTTCAACAGTTCAAAAAACATACCGTTTTTGAGTGCCAGATGATTAGTAAATTAATTAACAACTGTTAAGAGGTGTTTGTTGATAATGATAAAACAGCAAAAGTAAAGTTTTTAGGGTTTATTTAAAGTTCATATTTTGATTTTATTTTTTTATAACTTTATTTATTCCATTATCAGGTACCAGAAAACTTATAATTGGTTAATAAAAAATGATATTATAAATCTTTATTGGCGATTATTTACATGTTATTAACAAGAGATTTAAAATATAAAGCATCTGTGGCTTCGCAGAGTCTTCTTGATAAAAATCAGTTTCAGAGGTAAAACCCCTCTGCCGCTTCCTTCGCCTTTGTGTAGACGCTTCGGCGAAGCAAGGGGGGAATGAAAAGGGGGTGAATAGGAAAAGAAAATCCTCCAGACCAAACATTCACCTGATTGTTTTGTTACTCTACAATATAAAGCTTTTTAGTTTGAAGATATAAGAATACTTTTTTCTTTTAATTAGGCAATTGTGTTAATTTGCGAACGCGTTACAGAAAATAAATTAAAAGTCAAAAAGTTGAAAAACAAAAGAATTGCAATAGTGTCGGATCATGCCGGATATTACCTTAAGGAGAAGTTGTTAGATTATCTTATTAAGGAAAAATATGATGTTAAAGATTTTGGATGTTCTTCAGGTGAAATAGTCGATTATCCTGATTTTGGTCATCCTCTTGCAAACGCGATTACCGGAGGTGAATTTGAATTTGGGATATCGATATGCGGGACAGGCAATGGGATAAACATGGTTGTAAACAAGCATCCGGGGATCAGAGCTGCTCTTTGCTGGAACGAGGAGATCAGTCGTTTATCGCGTGCACATAACGATGCAAATATTCTGACATTGCCAGGCTGGTTTATTTCGGAATCTGAAGCATTTCTGATTGCCAAAACTTTCCTGACAACGCCATTTGAGGGTGGAAGACATATAAGAAGAGTCGAAAAGATCTCATTAAAAATGTATTAATATGCTTTCAAATTCTTGCAGATACGGAATAAGAGCTGTCATTTATCTGGCAAGTCAACCATTATCAAACGGTAAAACAGGAATAAAAAAAATAAGCAGTGATCTTGACCTTCCGACACCCTTTCTGGCAAAAATTCTTCAGCTGCTGACAAAACATAAAATTCTCAGTTCCTCCAAGGGACCTCATGGAGGTTTTTCTTTATTAAAAGATCCAAGGAAAATAACTTTGCTTGATATTGTAAACATAATTGACGGGCATGATACTTTTACAAATTGTGTAATGCATAATGGTTCGTGCGAAGGGGTAGAAAAAGTGGGGAAACAATGTCCACTTCATAAGGACTATGAGAAATCAAGGAAAGAACTTATTAAACTATTCAGTAACAGGACAATTCATGAACTGGTTATTAAATCGAAGAATCCGGAATTAATAACTATCTGATTATTTCTTTTTTTAGCGGGCTTATCCAGAGCCATAGCAGAATTGAAACAAGAATTCCGGCACCATTGACAAGCGCGTCATAAACACTACCGGTTCTGGTAGCAGTAAATGTGGATTGACATATTTCCATCAGGATACCATATGAAAGTGGAATCAGACCGATAAGGAATAAATGGCCGGCACTTTTTATATTTTTTCTGTTTTCAAGAATAATTACCAACATCAGACCAAAATACATTCCGAAATGGACAACTTTATCGATATTTGGAATATTAATAAATGGAACTTTATCGAAAGTATGCGAACTGGTGAGGCTTAAATACATTATTATCAAAGCTACCAGGATTGAAAATATATTCTTCTTTATCATTTTTAATATTTGATGCAAATTTAAAATGATTAATTCATAAACTTAGTGAACCTTTGTGAAATACTTTGTGTCACTTTGTGATAAAATATCTTTTAACCACAAAGGCTCATAAAGGTCATCACAAGGGAACACAAAGGATTATAACTATTTAAATAAATTTGTGAATAATTTGAAAAGATGGCAGGAATATATATACACATCCCATTTTGTAAGAAACTCTGTTTTTACTGTGATTTCTATCATGTCATTTCGGCAAATGATAATTCTGCATTTATTGGTGCATTGCTAAAGGAAGCATCATTAAGAAAGGAATATCTTGAAAATGAAACAGTTTCGACAATATATCTTGGCGGTGGCACTCCGTCGGTGGTTTCAATTAAAGATTTGGGAACTATACTGAATCATATAAGTAAGTTGTTCAGAATGACGGAAGATTGT
Organism: Bacteroidales bacterium; assembly: GCA_050014255.1. Classification (GTDB taxonomy): domain Bacteria; phylum Bacteroidota; class Bacteroidia; order Bacteroidales; family VadinHA17; genus LD21. The sequence continues at coordinate 55,692 of JBEKDR010000008.1, forward strand.
GAAATAACAATCGAAATAAATCCGGATGATGTTCAGGCTGAATTTTTAGAAGGGTTGAAGAATCATAATATAAATAGAATCAGCCTGGGAATTCAGTCCTGGAAGGATTCAGATCTTAAAATGCTCAATAGAAGGCACAACTCGGAACAAGCTGTCATTGCTCTCAAAGAGACGTTGAATGCCGGTTTTGAAAACGTAACGATTGATCTTATTTATGGAATTCCAGGTATGAGTCTGAAAGAGTGGGAATCAAATCTTGATTTTTCATTTTCCTTTGATATTAAGCACATGTCTGCATATCACCTGACATTTGAACCGGGAACTGTTTTCGGAAAGATGCTCGGGAAAGGTAAAATTTCTGAAATTGATGAAAATGATAGTGCCGCACAATTTAATATTCTTATTGAAAAGGCAGAATCAGCAGGTTTTATTCAATATGAAATTTCAAATTTCGGCAAGCCCGGTTATTTCTCTATCCACAATTCAAATTACTGGAAACAGGTTAATTATCTTGGATTAGGACCCTCAGCGCACTCTTTTAACGGTTATTCGCGCCAGTGGAATATTCGGGATCTGAAGGGTTATATTAAGTTTGTTAATGCCGGGAAGCCCTATTTTGAAAGAGAAGAACTTAATGAAAAGACGCGCTTTAATGAATATATTATGACATCCCTTAGAACCATGTGGGGCATTGATCTTGAGTATGTTGAGAGAATGTTTGAAAAAGAAGGATATGATTATGTTGTAAATCTGGCGGGTAAATTCAAAAAATATGGCCTTATGAAACAGGAAAAAAATTCCCTGGTTCTTACAAACCAGGGAAAGTTGATATCAGACAATATAATATCTGAATTTATGATGTCAGGTGACTTATAGTTACTTTTTTGAAAGCATGAAATTTGTGCGCCCGATAATATTATTATCAAGATAAAGTTCAACACTATAATTACCGATAATAAAATCACCTTTATTATCCATAAAAATGCACACTTCTATATCCTGATTCAAATAATCTACCTGCCGGTTGGCAGAATAAATAATTTTGTTGCCCTTATATTCAAAAAGATTATCCGGACTGCTTGTTACAACCAATGAGTCGGGCCTTATAACTCTCATATATACATCTTTCTGTCCGGGTTTAGCCAGAGGATTCTCGCGCAGAGTGAAACAAATTCTGAGCTTATCAAGGTTATTAATCCTTGTGGTTTCTTTTCTCTTTTTATTCAGAGAAACAGCGGCAATATTCTTGGCCTGAATAATAGAAGCAACCTCAACTTTAGTACTAAGTTCTTCTTTTACTTTTGAGAGTTCGGTATTTGTATTACGGACTTGTGTGATTTGCTCCTTGATTTCAGTATTTTCTGTGGTAAGCATTTTGTTTCGCGTATTAAGAGAATCGATCTGAACAATGTAACTTTTCATTATTTCTCTCATTGTTGTGATCTCGCTCTTATATGATTTTATCAGCCTGACATTTGATGCATTAATAGATAATAACTGGACAATCTTATTTTTTTGCTTCTGCATTCCTGCTTTTAATGTATCATTGTCGGTCTTCAGAGTATCAAATGCAACGACCATATGCCTTAGCTCATTGGCCAGGGAATCTTTTTCCTGGGTCAGGGCAGTTTCCATTTCGATCATTTTGTTCTTCTTATCGAAATACATATAAATAAGAACAACCAAAGCAACGCCCAGGACAATTGATGTAACAATCATCACGACGGGGCTGCTTTTTTTTGGTCCCTGTACTCTAGGGATACTACTGTTTAAATCTGTCATTTATCTTACTGTGTTTAAAGGGTTCATTACAAAATTAACAATATCCTTAGTCTTTTTCAAATTTATAATATAAACAATAAGATAATAGTTTTTGTTATATTGTTTAAAAATTCAGACTATGAAATACGTTGGTGCACATGTAAGCGCTTCGGGAGGTGTGGAAAACGCTCCGGTAAACGCAAATTTGATAGGAGCAAAAGCTTTTGCCCTGTTTACAAAAAATCAGAGGCAATGGTTTTCAAATCCGTTATCCAAAGCTAGTATTAAAGCATTCAGAGAGAATTGTGAGAAGTACAACTACAAACCATTTCAGATTCTGCCACACGACAGCTATCTGATAAACCTCGGGCACCCCGAAAAAGAACCATTGGAAAAATCAAGAGCTTCTTTTCTTGATGAAATGCAACGATGTGAACAACTGGGTCTTGACAGACTGAATTTCCACCCTGGAAGTCACCTGAGAACGATCAGCGAGGAGGAATGCCTCAACCTGATTGCAGAATCTATTAACATTGTTCTGGATAAAACAAAAGGTGTTACGGCAGTTATAGAGAACACTGCAGGGCAGGGTACAAATATGGGACATAAATTCGAGCAGATCAGATTTATTATTGACAAGGTTGAAGATAAATCGCGTGTCGGAATTTGTATAGATACCTGTCATGCTTATACCTCAGGATATAATATTAAATCACCTGAAGGATATGTTGAAACATTCAATATGTTTGATAAGATTATCGGATTTAAGTACCTTCGGGGAATGCACATAAATGACTCAAAAAAGGAACTGGCAACAAGAGTTGACCGGCATGATAATATAGGAAAAGGATTCCTCGGTGAGGAGGTGTTCAGGATGTTGATGAATGATGGACGGTTGGATAATATGCCTCTTATTCTTGAGACGCCTGATGAATCATTATGGGAAGCTGAAATTAAGAATCTGTATTCACTAATTAATTAGTAGCAGGTTTAAAATCAATAAGTTTTTCGATATCAATTTCATTCAGCTTTTCTTTAGTTGCAATATAACCTATCTCAAATAGTTCATGAGCTTTTTCCGGATCGAGAATTTTATAATTTCTTAGTTCCAGCGGAGCAATAAAAAGATCGAATTTCTTCGCTTTTTCGAAAATCTCTTTCGACATGCTCAGCATAAATGTTCTTTCAGCAATATTTATCAATCCGCTGATTTTTTCCATATAACTTACCGGATTTACAAAAGAACCGATAAGAATCCTGCATTTGTTTTCGATTGGCCTTAAGGGCAGATTATCAAGAACACCGCCATCAACGTAGGAAATATCATTGATTTTTACGGGTTGGAAAAGCACCGGGATACTTGCTGATGCGATAACAGGATCATATAACTCTCCTTCTGAAAAATAGACAGCTTTTCCGTTATTCAGATCAGTTGCAGTAACATATAAAGGTATTTTAAGATCTTTAAACTCTTTTGAGTGTAAGCTAGTTTTCAATATTTTGAGTATGCCACTAATTTGAAGTAACCCCTCTCTTGGTAACGCCGGACGCATAAAATCAAGCCGGCTGCCGCCATTCATAAGGTTAATTATCTCGTTCGGAGAATAACCATCAGCATAAAGAACGCCAATAATCGCTCCTGCACTGGTTCCGGATATTACATCAGGAAAGATTCCCGCCTCATTCAGCGCCTCGATCACTCCAAGATGCGCGAATCCTCTTGCTCCTCCACCGCTTAATACAAGACCGATTTTATATTGTTTTTCAGGCATATAATGTATTTTATCCTTATTTATCATTTAAAAAAGGCAATAAATAATTTAAAATTAAGAAAAGTAACAATGCCGGCAATGACCAACAATAGTACAATAAGAAAACGGCTGTTGGCATATTTCCCCATAACTTTTTTAGAAGAAGTTAAATATATCTGTATTGCAATAGTAAAAGGGAGCTGAATGCTAAGAAAAACCTGTGATAAAATTAGGCCTTTAAACGGATCACCTATAAAGAAGATCAAAATTAAAGCACCCAGAAGGGATATTAGAACGCCGATACGGGAATGATTATCTTTAACATTGTATGGTTCTCCGTACATTCCTGAAACTATCGATCCTCCGGCCATTCCGGAAGTTATTGTCGATGCAACTCCGGCAAAGAGAAGGGCAACTGCAAAAACACCTGAGGCATTGGATCCAAGCAATGGCTCAAGAAGTCTTTTTGCCTGCTGAAGCTCTTCGACTTTCTGGCTCTTTGCAAAAAATGTAGCAGCAGCCAGAATTATCATAGCGCTGTTAATAGCCCAGCCAATTATCATTGAAAACAGTGTATCTGCAAATTCAAACCGGAGTTGTTTTTTAATGATTTTTTCATCCTGAAGGTTCCATTGGCGGCTTTGGATGATTTCTGAATGAAGAAAAAGATTATGCGGCATTACAACTGCCCCCAGAACACTCATTATTAATAAAATAGAACCATTTGGGATTGAAGGTTTAACCCATGAGATTCCTGCCTGTATCCAGTCGACTTTTACCAGGAACAGTTCATATAGAAATGAAAGGCCGATAATGGAAACAAATCCTATGATCCATCTTTCAATTTTCTGATAAGAATTTGAAAACAGCATTATAATTACAAATATGGTCACCAGCACGGCACCTATTTTTATGGGAACACTAAACAACATGTTCAAGGCAATAGCACCTCCGAGGATCTCTGCCAGAGACGTAGAAACAGAAGCCAGGACTGCAAATGACAGAACTGATTTTGAAATCCATGGTTTTATATAAATTGTTGCAGCTTCTGACAGGCAAAGCCCGGTCGCAATTCCAAGATGAGCAACATTATGCTGAAGAACGATCAGCATAATTGTGGAAAGAGAAATAACCCATAACAACGTGTACCCGAATTCTGATCCGGTTGCAATATTAGCAGCCCAGTTACCTGGATCGATGAATCCAACAGTCACAAGTAATCCGGGACCAATATATTTGAAAATATCCAGGGCCCCGAAGACACGCTTATGATCGCTTCTTTTCAGGTCTCTTAAGAATCCGAAATAATTTAATAGATTCTTAAAATTCAACATATTGCAAATAATAAAATATTAATCTGTAAACTTCTTGATGGCACTGTTAAAGATGACAAATATAATCAATGATACTGAAAATCATTCCCTGTATTCCAGGTGATAATTAGATTCATGGTAATTGAAGAAAATCAATATTTTTGTCAGAAGGTTATTATTAATCATTAAAATTTGAAAAAAGTATGCAATTTTTGCTCATAGCTTATGACGGAACAGATCCGGAAGCACTTCAGCGCAGGTTAAATGTTCGTGAAGAACATCTTCAAAAAATCAGCAGACTTAAAATAGCCGGCGAATTTTTATTCGGTGGCGCTATTCTCGATGATATTGGAAAAATGATAGGATCGATGATTGTTTATGAATTTCCTGACCGGCAGGCTCTGGATGAGAGACTAAAAGACGAACCTTACATTATCGGTGGAGTCTGGACAAAAATTGAAATTCAGCCATTCCGTCATGCAAAAATGGTATAATAAAATATGGAAACTAAAAAATTTGCTCCGGAAGTTGATAAAAGTGTTCTTGTTCTTCTGGCTGGCTTTATGTGGTGCGGTGTAGGGGTTTTACTTGTCAGTTATGCAGTGTCGTGGCTTTCTTTATATACCGGAAGGGAACAGTTTCTCTTATATTTTGCCGGATTCCTGGCAGCAATGCCTATACATCATTTTGGCTTCCTTAAGATTGCCGATAAAAACCTGAACCGGATATTGCCTCTCACAGAAAAAAAGAGTCCCTTTTCCTTTATGACCGGGAAAAGCTACCTAATTGTCCTGATAATGGTTTCAATGGGAATTGCCCTGAGGCATTCAACAATACCAAAACGCTACCTGTCAATTCTTTACAATGGCATAGGATTAGCTTTATTTCTGTCAGGCATCAGGTATTTCAGATTCTTTTTTAAATTACTGCTTGAGAAGAGGTCTGAGAAATAAATGCAATTTATTGTTCTGCAATTTGTTTTTGATATTTTAATATTGCGTTGAACACCTGCAACCGTATAGGACTTACGTTATAATACTCACCAGTACTCAATAATCCCGTATTCTGACGGTTTATTAACAGTATAACTGATATACTGTATTGCGGAATAACAGCAATGCTTGTTCCTGTAAATCCGGTATGGCCAAAAGTTCCTTCCGGACCGTTTTTCATGAAAGAGTTATCAGGATCCATCATCCAGCCAAGGCCATTATTGAATTTATCTTTTGTCAAAAAAGTTTGAATAGTTTTTTCTGAAATAAACTGAATGTCACCTGTCTTACCTTTATGGATCAGCATATCAACCAGCTTCTGCATATCATCGACTGTCGAAAACAATCCTGCAGCGCCAGAAATCCCTTCATTGGCATACCAGGCATTTCCGTCATTTACTTCTCCTCTTAAAGTATAAGTTCGCCAAGCGTTCCATTGCGCAGGATCAATTTCCTTAATTTTAAACCCCAGAGTTGAATCATAAACCATTCTTTTTTCATACGGATTACCATGCGACGTAGCTGCTATATTTTTAAAATTTCCTTTTCTGAGAGGGTTATATGTTGTGTTCTTCATTTGAAGTGGCAGAAAAATATTTTGCATCTCGAATTTTTCCAATGGCAGACCTGATACAATCTCAACTATTTCCCCAAGAATTACAAACCCCAGATCACTGTACCGTCGTTCTGCCCCGATGGGAAACATCAGAGGAAGTTCTCCGATCAGTCTGTAACTTTCTTCTTTATTGGAAGCACGATAATAAAGAGGATACCACTCATATAGACCAGCTGTGTGTGTAAGAAGGTGACGGATTGTTATCTCTCTTTTGTCAGGGGTGCCGAACGCTTTAATATATTTGTATACCGGGTCATCAACTTTAAGCAAACCTTTGTCAACCAGCAACATAACGGATGTTGTTGTCCCAATGACTTTGGTGAGCGAAGCAATGTCAAAAAGAGTATTAACTGTCATTTCCTCAGGTGGATTGAGCAGATTATGGTTATAATCATACTTTTGTGCGTATCCGTAAGCCTGTTTATAGATTATCTGATTTTCTTTTTTTATCTCTATAACAGCTCCGGGTATCTCGTCCTTATTGACCTTGGTTTGAAGAATACTGTCGATTACGGCAATAAGGTTTGCTCTGGTGGCTTCCGGTGAAATGCTCTGGCTATTTGAGACAGAATTTAGAGCAGAGAGAAAGATCAGAATAAGAAATAATTGATTACGCATTTAAGTTTTTTTTTATATATAACCCTCTTTCCAGCCTTCCCATAGGGGAAGGAGTTGAAGTTAATCATTTCCCCCTTGGGGGAAACAGGAAAGGGGGTAAGAACTAAACTTAAGGAATACTTTTTTGTTTTTTAGCGATATATCCAACCCTAGGACCAACCGTTTTACGAAGCAATAATTCGGTAAATCCGGCTTTCACAAAGTTCTCCAGTTCTCCAACCAGCTTAAATCCAAACTCATAATAAAGTTTAATGGCCCCTTTGTTAAATGAAGAGACACAAATAAAAACATTTGGTGAAAACTTTAAAATCCTTTCTTCACAGAATTGCAGAAGCTTTTTCCCGAAGCCCCTGCCTCTGTAAGGTTCATCGATGCAGATTGTCTGAATATATCCCGAAAAAGTTCCACAGGTCTGAATGATAACAAAGCCGGCAATGACATTTTCTGTTTTAACCACATAAATTTCCTTGCAGCCTCCTTCAAAAGCTTTAAGGCATATTTCGTAATTCATACCCAGGGTTATCCAGGGATCTGTAACAGACATCATCAGTGCACAAACGGCAATTTCTTGTTTATCTGTTGTGAGCCTGATTATAATTTCTTCTTTTTTCTCCATTAGTTATTCATGTAAGAATCTAAGTTCAAATTACTAATTAACTATAAGATTTTCCAAACGCATTTTTTTCCTGATAATGAATAAAAATAAAATCGTCAGTAATGCATTTACAAAAATATTCATAAACCCGAAATCAAAATGGAAAGCCTTTATAAAATATCCATTAAGGAGCCAGGTAAGAAATGCTGCTGATAAACAAGCAACCGGGACCAATTTCTCCTTGAATTTAATTTTGGAAAATAATCCGGTCAGATACAATCCTAATATAGGTCCATAAGTATACCCGGCAATTTTGAAAATTGTATTGATAATCGCTCCCTTGCTGTTCCAGAACGACATTACGATTAAAAACATTACAATGTTTACCCCAAATAATACGCGATTTTTTAACTTCTTCCTGAGCTCGTGAGGTTGATTTTCGATATCGATAAAATCATAACTGAAGGCTGTTGTCAGAGCTGCAATACAGGAATCAATACTTGCAAATGTCGAGGCAATTACACCAATAAGAAATGCAATAGCGCCTATTTTGCCAAAATAATTCAGTGTCAGTAAGGGATAGAGGTCATCAGTATTTACAAATTTTCCGTTCTGTGTTGCAAGATTAATTCCATGCCGTTCGGCATATAAATAGATCAATATTCCCAGCCCCAGGAACATTGTCTGGGCAAATGCAATAAAAAAACTGAATGTAAGAACATTTTTCTTAGCATCTTTTGCATTTTTTACCGTAAGAGTTTTTTGCATCATGCTCTGGTCAAGTCCCACGAGTGCTACAGTAATAAGTAATCCTGAGATGAACTGTTTGAAGAAATTAGATCCGGAATGAAAATCCCAGTCAAAGATCCGGGCATATGGATGGTGTATAACCGTTTTTGTCATTTCAGGAAGGGAAAGGCCCAATGAGTTTTTTATGGTGAGAATTGAAATGACAATTACAGTAATCAAAAAAAGCGACTGTAAGGCATCTGTCCAGACAATCGTCTTAATACCTGATTTATTGGTATATAACCAGATAAGAATAAGGACTACAATAATGGTTACGAAGTAAGGAATATGCAGTTTATCGAAGAAAGCGTATTGCAAAATTTTTATGGACAGAAGCAACCGGAGAGCAGCTCCGAAAGATTGTGATACCAGAAAAAACAATGAACCGGTTTTATAAGTAACATTTCCAAAGCGGATATTCAGGTAGGTGTATATTGAAACCAGTTTCAACCTGAAATAAATAGGAGTGAGTATAAAAGCAATGAAAAGATAGCCCACTATGGTACCGAGGATAAACTGAAAATAATAGAGATTGTTATTGCCAACATTTCCCGGGATCGAAACAAGCGACACTGCAGAAATACCCGATCCGATCATTCCAAAAGCTACCAGAAACCAGGGTGAAGCTCTGTCGCCGTCAAAAAAAGTGGTATCATGTATATGCCTGGAAGCGATCCGGGAAATCACCATCAGGATAGAAAAATAACACAGGATGATTATAAACAGCAACAAAGGACTCATCATTCAAGTATTTAAAAACTGAAGCCAAACCTAACGAAAAAGTCGGATAAATTAACAATTCATTAAAATCGGTGTTTATCTTTGTGAATAAATTTAAATAATATGGCATTTACATTACAACCCGGACAAAAGGCGATAGACTTTAAACTTCTCTCGACAGACAGGAGGGAATACAGCCTTTCAGATTTTAAAAAAAATAAATATCTGGTGATCTTTTTTACCTGTAATCATTGTCCATATGTAATTGGATCAGATGAAATTACAAGAGCAACTGTAGAAAAATTCAGCAAAAAGGGTGTTGGTTTTGCCGGGATAAATTCTAACCATGAAAACACATATCCTGAAGATAGTTTTCCCAACATGGTTGAAAGGATGAAAACGCATAAGTTTCCATGGGTCTATCTTTATGACAAACCTCAGGAAGTGGCAAAAGCATACGGAGCATTGCGAACCCCTCACTTTTACGTGTTTAACGAAGAGAGAAAACTTGTTTATACCGGACGGGGAGTTGATAATCCGAGAGACACTTCGAAAATGACAATTAATAATCTTGATTTGGCTCTTGAGGAGCTTACCAGTGGAAAACCAATCTCAGTTCCGGTTACAAATCCGATAGGTTGTAATATAAAATGGGAAGGAAAAGATGCTCACTGGATGCCACCGGATGCCTGCGACCTTGTTTAGCAACAGGGGCGCAAAAACACTAGGTTGCACAAAGAAATTGTCATTATACCTAACTTTATTGTGGTCTTTTTGTCCTGGTGGCAATTTTTAATAACTAATTCACGTATTATATTAGCAGCAGACCAAAAGCATTGTTTTGATAAGGTAGTCTTTTTAAGACTAAAATTTATTCAAACAATTGTACCTTTGGGCAAAATCTTTTCATATAAACCGGACTTGAGATGAACCCAATAAAAAATATATTCAGACTTTCAGGAATTATGATGCTGATTATATTAAATCTTTTCTGTAAGAAACAGAATACGGTTATTCTGTCACCTGCCGTTGTAACATCGCCGGTGACTGAAATCTTGTATTCAACTGCCACATCGGGAGGGATTGTTACGGATGACGGAGGAGATCCCAATGTTATCAGAGGTGTTTGCTGGGGGACAAGTTCAGCCCCTGGGATAGATAAAAGCAGAACAGCAGATGGCTCGGGAGAAGGGGATTTTGTCAGTTCAGTTTCGGGCTTAAAATTTGGGACATCCTACTTTTTGCGGGCTTATGCTACTAACAGTGCGGGTACATCATACGGAAGTGAGTTGAAATTTACGACAAAAACACCGGGAATACATTTCAATACAAGCCTGACTTACGGAACAATAACAGACATTGATGGCAAGAGTTATAAAACCATTCCGATCGGAATCCAGGTTTGGATGGCAGAAAACTTAAGGACTACAAAATTCAACGATGGCTCGGCTATACAATCGGTGACCGATGATGCACAATGGAGCAACCTTCTTACACCCGCTTATAGCTGGTACGATAATAATGATACACTCTATGCAAACATATATGGTGCTTATTATAACTGGTTTGCAGTAAGTACAGGTAATTTATGTCCAGCCGGCTGGCACATCCCTTCAGACAGTGAGTGGCAACAATTGGTTGATTATCTTGGAGGAAGCGATATAGCAGGGTCGAAAATAAAAGAAACCGGTACAAATGACTGGGTGCTTCCTAACACAGACGCTACAAATGAGAGCGGTTTCACAGCCCTTCCGGCCGGGCAGCGCGGAAGCATTGATGGTATTTTTAACGGACAGGGTATTTATGGAGGCTGGTGGTCAACTACAGAGCTTGATGTAAGTCCTTTAAGTGCAGCATGGTGTCGCTGGGTTCATGGCGATACTACAGTTGTTGCCCGAAATGAAATTTTCAAAAAAGACGGTTTTAGTGTCCGTTGCATTAAAGATTAAAGTGCTTTCATAACTAAATTTTAATGGAAATTAAAAAGAAAATAATACCTTAAATACTTAAAATATGAAAAAAATAACCTTATTATTTATTTGTCTATTCCTCATGGCAGGACTATCCGTTACAAATAGTTGCAAAAAAGATAACAAGATTAAAGGCTGCACGGATAAAGACAGTCAAAACTATGATCCTTCTGCCCAGGAAGACAATGGAAGCTGTTTATATGAAGGGGCAGTTGTCATATGGTATGATCAGGCTGCATCTGCAGGCTTGATAGCTGACGGCGCGACTGCTTTGACATTTTATATAAATGGAGAAGTCGTTGGTTCCTCAGCAACAAGTGTCTATTGGACAGCAGCTCCTCTTTGCGGCGATAATGCTTCAATAACCGTAACAGAGGATCTGGGAAAAGTCAAAACACATGCGTACACTCTCAGTGTCAAGGATCAGACGGAATTTGAGTACTGGAATTCTGTCGTAAATGTTGATGCAAATACCTGTCTTCAATTTCAGCTTCTCTGGAGTGCAAGAAAAAAATAAAGCATTATAAAAACTCTGCTATAATAAGAACCTTCTTTCCAGCTACTCTTTAATGAATTTCAATATGGTGACATTTTTCACATCTGTCTCGGTGATTTTCATAAAATACAGTCCCTGGCTCAAAAGAGAAGTGTTGATGAGAATTTCCTTTCCGGACAAATTGTAGGAAGATACCAGTATCCCTGCTGAATTATATATTGAAACAACTTTTTCTCCCTCATAAGTTGTTATCAGGTTAATATGATCTTTCGCAGGATTGGGATAAATTGCATAATCAGACTTTGTAATTTCAGGGACCGCATCAATGTCGGAAGAAATATCTCCTTCAACTGTTATGTTATCAAACCGGTTATTTCCTTTGCTACCTGTGTTTGGGGCAGAGAAATTAATCTTAAGGACAAATTTTCTGTTGTTATTAATTTCAGGAATAGAACGTAAATCCAGGGTTACAAGACTCCAGATTGTATCAGCAAAATTTGAGAATACAGGCAAACCCGTGTTTATAAAGGTTGAAGCACTATCAAGACTGTATGAAAAGATCTGTTCGTGCTGACCACTCTTAATACTTGATAACTGAGTTTCATACTTAATAACAATGTTCTCATACCTTGTTGTCGGTATGTACCATAAAAATTCCATACTGTCGCTTGGGTTACGTGTCCGGACAGCATTATTCACCGCGCCACAACAATCGATATATCCTGTTCGTTGATTTATAGTGTCTCCCACGAGATTGTCGATATTCCCCCAATCGTTTACAACTCCCTTAAAAGGTTTGTAAATAATTGCAGCACCTCCAAGCCTGGAGAAATCAGCCAGAATAGGCTGAGAATCATATAAAATACCCCCTGAACCATCGGCAGGCAGTGTGTTATTAAAATGCCAGTAATCAATCATCTTTGCCGAACTGGTATTTACACTTGGATTTGCCACGTGTATATAAAATATTTGGTTGACAGACGATGCAATATTTGTAGCTGTTATGGTAATCGGACCAATTAATCCTGATGACGTTGGAGTACCGCTTAATGTACTGCCATTTAAGATCAGCCATGATGGGTTACCATCAACTGTGAATTCAGGGGCAGGAGTTCCTGTAGCCATGATATTGTAAGTATATACCGAACCGGCTGTTCCGGAAGTCAGAGCCGTACTTGTAAATTGAGGAACGGAAGAGACAATGATACTAAAAGTTTGTTGAGTGCTTCCTTCAGTATTCGTGGCAGTAATTATGACAGGTCCGAAGGTACCTGTTGAAGGCGGAGTGCCGCTTAACACGTTGCCGTTAAGTGCAATCCAGGAGGGGCTGCCGCTTACCGAAAGATCCGGCATCGGCAATCCGGAAGCAGCAATAGTATAAGTATAGAGAGAATTAACTATTCCTGCAGTTATAGGAGCACTTGTTATCAGCGGAGCAGAAGGCACTGATATGCTGAATAATTGCTGAACACTGCCAAGAATATTTGTTGCCGTGATTGTAATCGGGCCGAATACTCCAAAAGTAGGAGGAGTACCGCTCAGGATTGTATCGGCAAGTGTGAGCCATTCCGGGTTGCCGCTGACAGAGATAGTCGGTTTTGGAACGCCGGTACTTGCTATTTTATAAATGAAAGGGGTTCCTATAATACCTGCCGTTGGAGCAACACTTGTAATTGCCGGTTCAACAGGTGTTACATCTGCTCCTACTATAATGTTAAATACCTGTTGGGAACTTCCGGCTATATTGGTAGCTGTTATTGTAATCGGGCCAAACGTATCAACCGATGGTGGCGTTCCGCTTAGCGTATTACCACTGAGGGTCAGCCAGGAAGGATTGCCGCTGACTGAATAGACAGGAGCAGGAGATCCTGTTGAAGTAATAGTATAGGAATAGAGCCTGTTAATTATACCTGTTGTCAGCGCAGTACTTGTAAATGCCGGTTTAATGATAGTATCGCCTTCGACAGTAATATTGTCAAACCTGTTGTTTCCGCTTGTACCGGTATTTGGAGCGGTAAATAAGATCTTTAATACCAGTTTACCTGTGTTGTTAACTGCAGGTATGGAAGTCAGATCAAGATTAACTTTTCCCCATGCCAGGCCGGCGGAATCATATGCAATCGGCAAACCGGCAGTTGTAAAAGTTAAAGCGCTGTCCAGGCTGTATGAGAATACCTGGCGATGCTGACCACTCGCTGTACTTGATGATTGTGTTTCGTATTTAATTACAATATTCTCATATTTTTTAGTCGGGATGTACCATAGGAACTGCATATAATCACTGGGGTTACGTGTTCTTACTGCATAATTCGTCGCCCCGCAGCATCCCCCATAACCGGGTCTTTGATTTATGGTATCACCTGCAAGATTATCAATATAAGCATTGATTGTATCAGCAGCGCCCGCAACTTTAACCGGTTTATAAATAATTGACGCATTCCCCAGTGTTGAATAATCGGCCGGTAATGCGCCCAGATGTACACCTGTTACCGTATTATTAAAATGCCAGTAATGGATCAGTTTTTTGGTTTGTGCCAGACTTTTGGTTTGTGCCTGACTTTCATTCTGGAATAAAAATAAAGCAAATGAACATGCTAAAATGAAAAGAATAGTTTTTTTCATCGAATTATGCAATTTATCGCCAAAGGTGGAAAAAAATACGAAGAAAATATGAGATGTTTATCATTTTCTAATATTAAATAGTATTGATTAAAGTGAAAAATGGTCATTACATTAAGCATGACACTCAGTTTAAATCAATTATAAATGCTCATTATCACCAGAATTTTCAGAGTTCAATGGGATTGTTAAAAAAAGATAAATTGGCCCGTTTAGTTGACATTTCAACATTATTATCCCACTTTTGATAGCTGATTGGGAATCTCAAAACAACAGGAATAATGAAGAACTTAAAAATAACCCGATGGATGGCACTCTTCTTTATAATGTTTTTTACGACTATTGCAAATGGAATAGATTCACATATTCAAAGAGACATCTATTATCCAAAATTAAGTAAAAACCTGGATGAGGCAAAAACAACTATTGCCCGTATTTTGAATGATAAATGCATTACGGTTTATGATTCCGCTAACGTTAAAATCAAGTATAAAAATGCTTCCGTGTTTGACGACAGAATAGAGCTCACTTTGAAAACAGGCATTAAAACCATTTATTTTTCAACGCTATTCGGCGAGTATGATATTAAGGTCAATTCAAGATACACCATTTATGGTGATAATGACAGGGATGATTATTATGATCAGATTTCCGGTCTCAGGAACATTTTAATAGAGAAGAACGACAGCGCCTTTTTCGGAATGAAGTTTCATAACCCGTCCCAGTTTCCTGTATGTGATAAAGATTTAGCTGATGCCTTATATTTTATACAACAGAAGGTTTATACTCAAAGATATGATAATCTGCTTACGGCGTTTAAACCCTTGGCAGAAAAGTATATAGCACTAAGCGTTAAGCCTTCCATGCAGGAAGAGCAACGCAAACTCATTGTAAAAGCTAATTTCTTCAATCAACAGAAGGAATACGAAAAAGCAATTGAACAGTATGAAAAGGCAATAGAAATAGATCAAACCGCTTATCCTGCCGCTTATAATAATCTTGCTTTGCTCTTTGCCCAGGTTCACAGTTTTAATACTGCTATTTATTATATGAATAAATACCTTCTTCTTGGACCTGAAGCGCAGGATGCCCGTGCTGCACAAGACAAAATATACGAATGGGAAGCTGGAATCAATAAATAAACTTTAATTATTGAATAAGAAAACCCGGGGCGCTATATTTTATTTTGTGAGACTCATTTGTAACAAAAGTCCCGCTTGCACGATATAAACAGTGTTTAATTAACTTAAGTTTTAAAAATGTTGAAAATGAAAAGAATGAATTTCCACAAAGTATTTTTAAGTATAACCATTTTGGCATTGATGTCCCTGTTAAGCACTGCCCGGGCACAGCAGCAACGCAAAACTACCGAAAGTATTTACTATCCAAAGCCAATGGAAAGCATGGCTTTGGCAAAGGAAGCAATTAGTCGTATATTGAATGATAAATGTGTTTCGATCGAAGACACTATCGTGTCCCGGGACAAAATTAAATACAAAAAAGCTGTGGTTTCTGATGAGGGAATAGAACTGGACATGAAATCAGGGGAAAAAATGATATACTTTTCAAAGTTATTTGGTGATAAGGAAATCTTTCTTAAGATGAAGTATTACCTTTATTATGAGGAAAAAACCGGCGAAAAAGACGTAGACAGTTATTCTGATAAAATTGTTGGGACGAATAATATATATTTCTTAAATTCTAAGGCCGGTTTTGGTATTACCATGCCGGATCCTTCCCGTTATCCAGTATGCAATAAACAATTGGCTGATGCTTTATTTACCATACAGAAGAAGTTAAGCGCTCAGCGCTATAGTTCAGAGCTTGATGCATTTAAACAAATAGCAAAAAATTATTGTGCTTTAAAAACCAAACCTTCCCTGTCAGAAGAAGAACGGAAATTCATTGTTCAGGCCAATTTTCTCAACCAGCAGAAAGATTATGAAAAAGCAATCGAACTTTACAAAAAAGTGATAGGAATAGATCAAACAGCTTATCCTGCAGCCTATTATAACCTTGCCTTGCTTTTTGCCCAGGTAAGCAATATTGATGCCGCCATTTTTTACATGCAGGAATATCTCCTTCTTGAGCCGGAAGCACAGGATGCGAGAGCAGCACAGGATAAAATATATGAATGGGAAACAACTAAAGCAAATTAAAAACGTTCATGTAAAAAAACCATTTTAAATGATCCGTATGAAAAAGCACCTTAGACTTAGACTTTTTGGGGGATTGTTCCTGAGTTTATTCATTCCGGTTGCTGCCTTCTCTCAGGCAGGCTTAACTACTGGTGATAAGATACAGGCACAGCAAAGAAATGATGCCGGGAATGGCTTTGACTATGGCAATAAATCAGGCAGTGCTCTCCAGCAACTGGAAGACATGACAGGGCGGCAGATAAACACGGACAATGCTAATAATCAGCAAAGTAACCGGTCAGCCTCCAATGTTAACAAAACAAACGCAGTCTCTTCGAAAGTTGCTTTCCAGAATAGCATGAAAATGCAGATTGCCAGCGGTATAGCAAGTGCTTTTTTCAGCCTTATTTTCAGCGGTGATTCGCAAAGCAATCTTGCTCAGAGAGCTGCCGCGGAAAAACGCTTCAGCGATTCGATAGGACAGGCAAGATATGAAAAAATGATGCAATCGTATAAACTGCTGAATGATCCAAACGGTATTCAGTTTAAAACATTGTCGACAACCGGTACCCAATTTAAATCATTGGACAATCCCGGAGCCCCTATGACTATGGAAGAAAAAGAACGGCAAAACATAAAAAAACACGGAATTAATATTACATGGGATTATACATCCTGGGCAGGAGCATCTCCAAATAGCAACCGGATAGAAGAAACACCCGTTACACAGGAAGAAGATGATGCAGATAAATACCTCGATGCGGCAATCAATAAGATTGAAACTTTCGAGGGAGGACGGGTAGCAGCTTTAGCTGGCCGGTTCATGGTGAATATTAAAAAAGAGACAATGTCTTACCTGAAAGATGCATCTGATGCTGCCGTAAGCGGTGATGTGACAAAGATGGAAGAAGCCGGGCAATTCAATTTACGAAAACTGACATCAAATGCTATTTATAATACGGCACGGGAAACTGCAAATTCAAATATCGAGCAGGGGAAGGATTTTATTAGTGACAATCTTAAAGATGCTAATTTTGCAATAATGAAATCGGGCGGGCAGGCCGTGCTTCAGAATTATAACATCTTCGCTCATGTATCAGAGGACTGGAAAGTGCCTTTGAGACAATATTAAACAAGAAAGCCCTGATCCATGAAAAAAGCAATTGCATACTTTCTGTCAATTTTTTGTTTAATATTTACCCAGGCAGCCATTGCACAGCAAAAGAACACGTTGCGTTATGAAATAATGCTGAACAACAAAATGTTGGAACCTGCGTTGAAAAAGGATCACTTTATAGGTGCCATTGATATATCTCAAAACAAATACATCACCCTTTCCACAGGACATAAATTTTATATATTGGGTTGGGGAGGGATATCTCAGTTCGGGAAAGAAGCAGATAGCACTATCAGTTCCTATGCCTTTGCATCCGACGGCCTTTTGATGGCAGTAAAAGACAGTGAACTTTGCTATATGAACGATAAGGGCAGCCTTGTCGGGCTTGTTAAATTACCCGGATCAGGGATGGGAATAGCGGAAGGGAAAGACGTTATGTACTTATTCGATCAGAACAGAAATGATAAACAATACAGGCTGTATGCATTTGCACGGGGAGGAAAATATAAACAGCTTTTGGTTTCACCCAAACCTGTGACTACCGCTGCTGAAATGAATGACTCGCTCTATCTGGCGATAGGAAGCGGTGTTTTTTCCTTTTCTCCCAAAGGCAGTAAATTAAATTTAGTCGCTGGTTTTCAGAAAGATAACGAAATAAAATCGATGACGGTCGATTCTGCAAATAGTATACTTTATATTGCTACCAAAGATGCTATCTATGCTCTTCAAAACGAAAGTTTAGTGTACGTAACAGGTGATTTTGGAGGAGGCATTATCAAATTTTTCAGCGACGGGCTTATCATATTTAATCCCGAAACATGCGATATTATACGAATAGTAAACATCAGCAAATCCATTATATTTTAAATTATGAGTACCGGTTATCAATAATGGAGAATAACACGCAGGAATTCTTTCCGGAAAAGGTTTATCACTTCAGGCCGGGTTTCCTCGTTGGAGACAGGAAAGAATTCAGGTTATTTGAAAAAATTGCTTCGGTTGTGATGAAATTGATTGACCCGGTTCTGACAGGATCTTCCGGAAAATACAGGAGCATGCCGGCGGATAAACTGGCAAAAGCCATGGTTAGTTTAAGTAAAAATTCTGCCGGAAAGCCAAATATTTTGCACTATAAGGATATAATGAATTGCATTTGAAAATATGGTTCGCCTTAACTCCTGATATCGTAAAAAACTTTTTATCATAGATTTTAATTACCGTAAAAA
>JBEKDR010000009.1:0-72450 GCA_050014255.1 Bacteroidales bacterium
AGATAAAGAGGAATGTTGTCGCAGTACGTTCAATTTTAACTGATTAGGCCACCAGTCACGGTTTTTTGTACCGCCGGTGCCAACACTGTGCTTCTGTGTTGCTCCGGTAACGGGGCATTTGCTTCCTTCGTTTGAATTCTTTTCCATATCTGTTATTTTTTGCGTTTTACATATTTACCAATTATTTGCAGTTTTATATCTTCAATCTTAAAACCAGGTATTCCCTTTTTTTCAAAATACTTTTCAAGCAATTCATTCAGATCATTGTCACTGTAATCCTCAATCCTGTCCGAATCTGAATAATAAATATGATGATGGCTTTCCATTATGGCATCATATCTCATAATATCCCTTTCTGTTTTTACTTTTTCTATTAATTCATTGGCAACTAAAGCATCAAGAACTTTATAAACGGTTGCAGTTGCTATATTAGGGTAGTTCTTCCTGATATAATCAATAATATTCTCGGCTGTAGGGTGATTATTCAGTTTAATAATAGCTTCAAGAATGGCCATCCTCTGAGGAGTGACTTTCAGCCCTTTTTCAACCAGTTTATTTCTTATTTTGTCTATTCTCAAGGCTAATAATTTTCTAATGAGAATAATTCTTATCTACTAATTAACAAAAATAAGAAATAATTTCCATAAAGTCAAGAATATTTTATTTTATGAGTATCGGGAATCAATAATAATCTCAAAACAAATGATTATGAGATTCCTCGTCCGCCAGTTGGCGGACTCGGAATGACAAGATTTTATGTGGCATAATGGAAGCGGTGGCAATTCGCTCAGCGAATCGCCACCGCTTCCATTATCACACTACACCAATTGATGTTGTCATTCCGAACGAATCCGCCATCAGGCGGAGAAGTGAGGAACCGAGTCCCGCCTTGCGGGACGAGCTCACCGAAGGTAATCTCCAATTAAGAAAAACTACTACTTGGCACAAAAAGAAATACATATTATATGCATATTCCCGATACTCATTTTTTATTTATTTAACCCGCTGATAGCCACTGTCTGTATTATGCATATTAGCAGGTCATTAGATATAGATGGCTGCGAGAAATGGCTTATCTTTTTTTTATAACAACCGACCTGCTGAAAAATACTTTAGGTTTTTCAATAATGTCAAATCCGATATTTTTCAGGATCTTTTCTGAATTATCGAAATCATTTTTTGTAACATGAAATCTTGGTTCGACAATAAGAACTTTCCCTTCGGTTTTTACCAATGAATAAACTTCTTGTAAAAATGCTGATTGATCAGGCACTTCATGAAGCATATAAAATACAAGTATAAAATCGAATGTTTTTACAAGACCTATTTTATTATCAGGGCAATTATGAAATTCAATAATATTTTGAAGATCAGTACCTGAAACTTTTTTTCTGACGATGTCAAGCATTCCTTCCTGCAGATCAACAGCCGTCACTTTTCCTTTTATCCCGACCATTCTTGCCATTTCCAAAGTAAAAAAACCCGGTCCGCATCCTATGTCTGCAACGGTCATTCCTTCCTTAATGCAAGGCCTTAGGATTTTGTACGGACTATGGATCAGTTTCCTCAGTTTCAGATCCAGAGCGCCTGCACGTTCGACACTACAAACTTTATTTCTTTCGGGTAATTTCATAGCAATAATTTTTTCTATATAAAAGTACAATATTATCTGCCATGCTGATAAATATTTTCGGTAAACATCCGTTTCATACGGATGAATGGTGGCTCTGCCAATTGTAAGTGCAAAAGGCATCCGGGTTATTATTAAAAAAATTAATAAGTTTGTGATACATAAGATATTTGATCATTTTGCTGAATTCTAATTCTTTTCAATGATAAAACAGCTGCTTTCAATAATATTTTTTATGAATAAGTTAACTTTCGATATCCAATGAATGTACTTCTGATAGAGGACGAGGTAAATGTATCTGCTTTCATAAAAAAAGGTCTGGAAGAAGAATCATTTCATGTTCATGTTGCTTTTGACGGATACACCGGTAAAAAATTGGCTGCACAGGAAGTATATGATCTGATTATTTTGGATATAATTCTTCCTCTGATAAATGGTTTGGAAGTATGCAGGATGTTGCGGGAAGAAAAAATTGAAACGCCAATTTTAATGCTGACGGCACTTGGTTCGACAGACAACATAGTAACGGGATTAAGAACCGGGGCAGACGATTATTTAATTAAACCCTTTAAATTCAAAGAACTCCTGGCAAGAATGGATGCCTTAATCCGGAGAAATCAGAATCGAACTATAAATCCTGTTTTTAATTTTGCAGGCCTGGAATTAAATGATTTTAGCAAGGAGGTCAGGCGAAACGGGCAACTGATTAAACTGACAGCCAGAGAATTTTCGCTGCTTCAATATTTTATTAACAATATCGGTATTGTTAAATCCAGGACACAGATTTTGGATTCAGTATGGGGAAATGCTTATGATAATAATTCAAATGTTGTTGATGTTTATGTTAATTATCTCAGGAATAAGATTGATAAGGATTTTTCACCTAAGCTTATTCATACGATAACTGGAATGGGATACATTTTTAAAGAGGGCGAGAATGAAAATCAAGACTAAACTTTCGCTTTTGTTTACTTTAACAATTTCACTCTTTTTGATCGCTCTGAATCTTTTTATTTATTCCATCAGTAAATCTTTTGCTTCAAATGATTTTTTTTACCGGCTTCGGATGCGTACATACGCTGCAGCAAATGTTTATCTGGAAGAAGATGAGGTGAGCAATAAAGTTTTTCAGGGATTTCAGAAAGTATTGCTCGAAAAACTACCGGGCGAAACAATAAGGTTGTACGATTCAATAAACCAGCCAGCCTTTATCAGGGATTCAGTACCATCGGCTTTTCCCGTCTCAGTTATAGAAAAAACCAGGAGAGAAAAAACATACCGGAGCAAAAATAACGGAACTTATACTTATGGCATTTATTATCCAGACAATCAGGGCAATTTTGTAATTCTGGCTTCTGCGGCTGACAAAATAGGGGATGCAAAGCTGACTCAGCTTGGCAATGGTTTATTGACAGGATTTTTCTTCAGCATTTTCATTCTGTTTTTTATCGGACGGTTTTTTACGATGAGGATGCTTAAACCTGTAAATGAAATTATTAATCATGTCAACAGCATCACTGATTCCAATCTTAGCTTAAGGTTAAGTGAGGGAAACGGGAAAGATGAGCTTGCCGAACTGGCCATTACTTTTAATAATATGCTTGAACGCCTGCAAAATGCATTTGAACTTCAGCAGAATTTTGTCGCAAGCGCATCACATGAATTAAGAACACCGCTTACTTCAATTATTGGCAATATTGAGGTACTGCTTTCGAGGCACAGAAATGCTGATGAGTACAAAATTGTGTTACAGACTGTTCTGGAAGAAGCAGAACGTTTGCACAAATTAAGTGACGGTTTATTAAATATTGCACAGGCCAGTTCCGATATTAATAATATTAAAATGGAATATGTCAGGATAGATGAATTGCTCGAAGAATCGAAAAATGCGGTCCAAAATCAGATGTCTGAAAGTAAAATGGATCTCTTCTTTGAAAAAATGCCGGCAAATTCAGATGACCTGCTCATTAAAGGTACCGGTATCGGCATACCTGAGAAGGACCTCAACAATATATTTCAAACATTTTATCGTGCTGAGAATGCCCGTTCTTTCTCCGGTTCGGGAGTTGGCTTATCCTTATGCCAGAAAATTTTTCAGCTGCATAACGGGGAACTTTCTGTCAAATCTGAAATAGGAAAAGGGACTATAGTCACTGTTGTGTTAAAGAAAGGTTAAAATTCCCCAAATTTCTGATTCTAATCATTTTCTAATCTCGTTCTAATATTTTTATAATATCACAGATATAAATTTGTGGCATATTATTAAAAATAACTTAAAACTTATGCTTAGAATAATTATTCTGTTATTCTCAGTTTGTTTCATTGCAGAAAAGGTAGAGGCGCAAAAAAAAAATCAGGCAGATACACTTTTATTATCACTTCAGGATGCAGAAACCTTTTTTCTGAAAAATAATTTTGATCTGCTTGCTGCAAAATATCAGATTGCCGAAGCCGATGCAGCTGTAATTCAGGCAAAACTCTGGGACAATCCTAATTTAAATTTTGAACAGGGAGCATATAATAGCAATACTAAAAAATGGTTTGACATTTCCGAATCAGGAGAGACGGCTGTCATTTTGCAGCAACTTATTTATCTTGCCGGGAAACGGGACAAAAGAATAAACATTGAAAAAATCAATTCACAAATTGCTAATTATCAGTTTTATGATTTAATGCGTGCCTTGCGTTATGAATTAAGAACTTCCTTTTTTGAATTTTATTTTTTAGAGAAATCACTTTCAGTTTATGACCGCGAACTTGCTGCATTAAAATCACTTGTAGATGCCTATACAATAGAATATAAAAAAGGTAATATTCCTTTTAAAGAGCTTGCACGTTTACAGTCGTTGCAGTTTAATCTCGAAAACGAGAAGATTGATGTGCTTAAAAATCTGACTGAAAGACAAAGTAATATTATATTGCTTACCGGTGATACTCTTTCAAGACCTATAAAACCTGTTCTAAACATTTCCGCATTCGATAGTATAAATCCTGAATCATTAAGCCTCGGACAATTATTGGATTGGGGTTTGTCTAATCGATACGACCTCAAAATCTCCGAAGCAAAAATACAATCCGAACAAATGAATCTTTCATTGCAAAAAGCAATGCGTATTCCTGATATGACTTTAGGAGCAAGATATGATAAGGCAGGAAGTTATGTTCATAATTACAATTCTCTTTCATTAGGTTTTGACCTTCCGTTATGGAACCGCAACCAAGGCAACATTAAGATTGCCGAAAATAAAATTGAAGAAAGCAAAACACTTAAAAACCAGAAAGAGCTCGAGGTAAAAAATGATATTAATAAAGCATATGTGCAGCTTCTGGAAACAGATAAGCTTTATAAATTATCATTACAAAAATTTGACAGTAACTACGATAATCTGTTTGATGGAATTACTTCTGCCTATCAGAACCATACTATTAGTTTGCTCGAATTTATTGATTATTACGAAACGTATAAAAACTCAAAAAGCGAATACTATCAGCTTCAAAATAACCGTCTTGATGCCATGGAAAACTTAAACATGGCCACGGGTACAATTATAATAAAATAAACTCCAATGATCCAACGAAAAGTACTATCTGGCCCAGGTTTAATTCTTTCATTCCTGTTGGTGTGTTCATGTCACAATCATGTCTCGAATGATAATAATGCTGCAAAAAAATTTTGCATACCCGATTCACTGTTAAAAAATCTTACCTATGATACGGTAAAAACGGAATCGGTCAATAGCGAGATTACCCTTTCCGGAAAAATTACCCTGAATGAGGATAAGGTTTCAAAAATATTTCCTATGGTCAGCGGTCATGTTACCGAGGTAAAGGTTTCGCTGGGCGACTATGTGGAAAAGGGCAAAGTGCTTGCAGTGTTACGGAGTACAGATATGGCAAACTACTTTAATGAATTTAAATCTTCTCAGTCAGAACTCGCAATTGCTGAGAAAAATCTAGAAGTGACAGGCAGCATGAGAAGCAGCGGCGTGAGTTCAGAGAAAGACTATATGATCGCTCAAAACGAATATCAGAAGGCCCTCGCACAGTTTAAAAAAATAAAAGAGGTTCTTGCAATTAATGGCAGCTCATATGCTGCAAATGATTCCACAGGTTCAGGATATATGATAAAAGCACCGATAAGCGGATTTGTTGTCGAGAAGAATGTTACTGCAGGAATGGACCTTCGGCCTGATGCCAACGACAATCTTTTCACAATCAGCGATCTTAAGGAAATCTGGGCAACAGCAAATGTTTATGAATCGGATATTTCAAAAATCAAGGTGGGTTCTGATGCAGAAGTAGTTACTTTAAGCTATCCGGATAAAAAGTTTATCGGTAAGGTAGAGCGTATTTCCAACATTCTTGACCCGGAAACAAAGCTTATTAATGTAAAAATAGGTCTCAGAAATTCAGAATATGATCTGAAACCAGGAATGTTTGCGCATATTGTTATTCGTTTTCCTGACAATAAAAAAATGCTGGCTGTCAAAACCAGCTCCATTATTTTTGACGATAACAAAAGCTATCTACTGCATTTTCGAAACAGATGCGATATAACTGTAGAACAGGTAACGATACTAAAATCATTTAATGATATAAGTTTTATTGAGAGCGATTCGTTGCACGAAGGCGACGTTATGGTTGCCCGGAACAGTTTGTTTATCTATACAGCAATAAAAAATTTATAAAGCTTTCTAACACAAATATCGTAAGCTCCCGGATATGAATAATTTAGTAAAGAATATTATTTCCTTTTCGCTTCGGAATAAGCTCTTAATTTTTTTTATGACAGGAATTCTTGCAGTTGCAGGCATTTATTGTTTTATCAAAACGCCCATCGTTGCTTTTCCTGATTTTACCAACACCCAGATACAGATTATTACGCGTTGGCCCGGCCGCAGTGCACAGGAAGTGGAAAGGTTTGTGACGATTCCGGTGGAAATTGCCATGAACAGTGTTCAGAGAAAAACCAATCTCCGTTCGCAATCATTATTCGGGCTTTCTGTAGTTACGTTAGTGTTCGAAGACGATGTGGAAGATATGTATGCCCGTCAACAGATAACTGGTTTGTTACCCTCAATTGATTTTCCTGAAGGTGCTGATTTTGAGCTTACGCCACCTACCGGTCCCACCGATGAGATTTTTCGCTATACAATCCATTCAAGGAACAATACTCCTACGGAACTCAGAACTCTTCAGGACTGGGTAATAGACCGTACCCTTCGCACGGTACAGGGCGTAGCTGATGTGGTAGCGTTCGGAGGGCCAATTAAAACTTATGATGTGAATGTCAATCCGGAGTTACTATCGCAGTATGATATTACAGCTCTTGATGTATATGATGCAATTAGCAAGAGTAATGTAAATGTAGGTGGTGATGTAATTGAAAAGTCAGCGCAGGCTTTTGTTGTGCGTGGTATTGGTCTTATCAATGACATGGACGATATAAGAAACATTGTTATTAAAAATGTGAAAGGCACCTCCCTTCTGGTCAAAAATGTCGCCGATATAAAAGAATCTAATCAGCCCCGGTTAGGCATGGTAGCACGTGGCCACGAAACAGATGTTGTGGAAGGTATTGTGCTGATGAGAAAAGGTATTGACCCGAGTCCGGTTCTTAAATCTCTGAAAGAAAAAGTTAAAGAGCTGAACGAAAAGATATTGCCGGCAGGAGTAGAAATTCAAACTGTCTACGACAGGCAAAATCTTATTAATTTTTGTCTGCATACAGTGTTTCACAACGTTTTACTGGGTATTATTTTGGTTACTGCAGTAGTCCTTGTTTTTATGCGCGACTGGCGGGCAACTCTTATAGTTTCGCTTATTATTCCTCTGTCGCTATTGTTTGCATTTATTATGCTTTATTTAAAAGGAATGTTCGCCAACCTTATCTCCATCGGAGCTATTGATTTTGGAATTTTAATTGATGGTGCTGTGGTGATGGTGGAAGGTGTATTTGTTGCTTTGGGATATTATGCAGCTGAAATTGGAATGGAAAAATTCAATAAGATTGCCAAGCTGGGTCTAATAAGACGTACCGGTGTGGACATGGGCAAAGCCATATTGTTCTCAAAATTAATCATCATAACCGCACTAATCCCAATTTTTTCTTTTGAAAAAGTGGAAGGAAAATTATTTTCTCCGCTTGCTTACACACTTGGATTTGCTCTGCTGGGAGCATTATTATTTACACTCACTTTCGTCCCTGCACTTACCAGCCGTTTGCTTCACAAGAATGTCGTTGAAAAGCATAATCCGCTGGTTTCCGGGATGATGAAATATTATGAAAGACTTTTTAACTGGGTGATGGGGCATAAAAAACTCAGTTTCAGTATTGCAATTTTAGTCGTCGGCATTACCTTTTTTTCTGCCAGATTCCTGGGTACGGAATTTATTCCGCACCTGAATGAAGGCGCCCTTTGGGTGGAAGGCAGTGCACCGATGAGTATTTCTTTGCCACAAGCTAAAATGCTTGCAGACAGCATGCGATACGATCTATTGAGATTTCCTGAAGTACATGAAGTTGTGTCACAGATCGGACGGCCAGATGACGGTACTGATCCCAAGGGATTTTATGATATTGAATGTCTGGTAGATCTTTATCCTAAAGAAAAATGGAAATCGCACCTTACCAAAGATGAACTTATTGATAAAATGCAGCAAAGGTTAGACTCAAAATATGTCGGAGCGGTCTGGAGTTTTTCGCAGCCAATAATTGATAATGTAAATGAGGCAGTCGCAGGAATTAATGTGAACCAGGCCGTAAAAGTATTTGGCGAAAACCTGGACACTATATCAAAATTAGCCAGGCAGGTCAGTGAAAAGATTAATCCCATCCGGGGGATGGAAGACGTGGGCGTTCTTAAAAATTTAGGTCAGCCGGAGCTTCAGATTAAACTCGACAGAGAGAAGATGGCAGCATATGGCATTTCTGCTGCTGAAGCAAATGCGGTAATAGAGCTGGCAATAGGAGGGAAAGCAGCATCTCAGTTATATGAAGGTGAAAAGAAATTTGATATTCGTGTCCGTTATCAATATCCTTTCAGAAAATCAGAATCTGAAATCGGAGATTTAATGATTCCTGCCGCATCAGGTGGAAAAATTCCACTCAAGGAAATTGCAGATATCCGGCTGGGCAGCGGACCCTCATTCATATATCGGGACAATAACAAACGCTTTACGGCTGTGGCATTTGCAGTGCGCGGGAGAGACCTTGGAAGCACCGTAGCAGAAGGTCAAAAAAAATTATCAGCTGATATTAAACTGCCAAAAGGATACACTATTCAGTGGAGCGGCGATTATGAAAGTGAAATCAGGGCAATGACCAGATTATCTATTGTAGTCCCGATAAGCCTTATAATCATATTTGTTATTTTACTGGTCCTTTTCCGCAAAATTAAAGACGTATTACTCGTACTTATGAATGTTCCTTTTGCACTGGTCGGAGGAATTTTGGCGCTGCTCATCAGCGGTACAAACTTTAATATTGCTGCAGGAATCGGTTTTATTGCGTTGTTCGGAATATGTATTCAGAACGGTGTGATTATTATTTCGGTATTCAAACAGAACCTTGCAAAAAGGATGTCACTTAATACTGCTTTGAAGAGTGGTGTTATGAGCCGTGTACGCCCCGTTGTAATGACAGCTCTTATGGCTATTTTCGGACTTCTGCCCGCAGCAATTTCCACAGGCATTGGATCTGAAACTCAAAAACCGCTAGCCATCGTTATTGTTGGCGGACTAATAAGTGCAACACTGCTTACATTATTGATTTTCCCTGTTATAGTTCACAGGATGTACAGAGAAAAAATTGTGATTTAGATTATAACATGGAAACGTACTGAAAACACATTTACAGGTCCTCTGTCTCTGTTATAACCGGGGTATAAAATAAACTGGTAAGTACCTGATATAAATAAATATTTTGTTACTTCCATTGAATAGTATATTTCGGTAAGCTGTTCTAACCCATAATTAAGATTACCATCACCTAATTCGAAGCCTAAGCCACCGGCTTTCAGATAGTTACGATGTGGAACGGAAAGACCGGAAACCACATACGCTAAACCTATATTGTCATTTTGCCTGTTCCATCTGTTGCCATATAATGAACCCCCAAAACTTAACGAACGGTCAATTTCAGTAAATATCCAGGTTTCATTGTTGCCATCATTCCAGCCTGCACGCAGAAACACACCTAATTCCTTATTGATTTCTTGTTCGCAGTTAAAACCAAAACCATATTTGGTATGCCCATTTTTTTCTGTAGTATTAAGGTTCGGTGCTGAGGGATTAAGTTCTATGCTTTGATCATAATTTCCCATGTTGGCTATTGTGAAAAACGACAACAAACGAAATGCTCCCTTTTTCCCATTTATGGAATAGTTGTACGTATATTCCAGAGTATGAGAACCCGCTTCATTTATATTCCAATTCATTACCATACCATTTGCTTCCGTGGGAACTAATGAAAATCCGTATCGTAATTCATGTTTGGGTGTTACATACTCTAAGACCAGACTCGGAGAATAACCTTTGGTATTTGCAGGATAATCCCAGGCGCCGTTGCTCATCAGAGCCCAACTCAGAAATTGAGTACGAGGGTCGTGACTATATCTATTGATATCGAAAAAATCTGAAACGCTTATTTTTCCAAGTGTAAAAGAAAAATATTCAGTTGGAGCATTTCCTCCAAGTTTGTTAATATCACTTTCCTGGTATAAAGTTTCTTTATTTAAGATAATGACTTGTTTAAAGTATAACCTTCCTAATTCAAAAGCCGGTGCAGGATCTCCAATCCTGTAAGTTTCGCCATTTGTCGAAGCGCCAACCCCTAATGAAGAACTAAGTCCGGAGCCACCGCCAATTTCAGGATTTATATAAATACCAGCACCCTGCCATAGCTTAGAAGCAAAAAAAAGAGTGGTTGTAATTGAACGTCTGGTTTCCGCCTGTGGAACTAAACTATTCTGACCAGTATATTTTGCATTAAATGCAGGTTTAAACTGGGTAACTACAGTTGTCTGGGTATGAATTGAGAACCTGTCAAATTTTGATGTGTCTGGTTGCTGAGCATTTATTTTTAATGCTATAAAAATAAAGAATGAAAATACAATATGTCTTTTTATATGAATCAATTTTTTATACTGGCTTATAATTTACTATCTCATTAAACTGAAATATTCCCAAAACCTCACACCTCACACCTCACGCCTCACGCCTCACGCCTCATATCGACATCTTATTTCATTCCAAAAAGCACAGGAAATCCGAATACCACGATTATAGTCCAAATGATATAGACTGGCAAGTATTTTGAAATGGTCAACTCCACTTTTTCAAGTCCGGTTTTTTGGAAATTTATCCTGAAAAGATCAATCATTATCAGAATCAGGTTGATAAAAATCAAAATGTTAGAACCCAGAATCGCCAGTCTGTTGGGTGTTAATCCGTACTCACCAAGCCTGTAAAAAATTGCTGACAGGGCAATCAGGTTTATAATGAGAGTAACAATAGAAAGGATAAATAAAACCATTTCACTTAACCTCTGTTTCCCGTAAAGGGAAGTTTCAGAGACCGAAAAGACGATGATCGCCATTACACCTATGAGCATAATGTTAAAAGTCAATAAGAAGTCTCTGTCGTTGTAAGGATCCTTTCCTGAAACTGCAATAGCTATCAGGTAGACTACTAAAGTGATCAGCACAAGAGGACTGAAGATATTTGCTATTATCGGAGCGATCTTGTTTGTCAGGGATGCGGAATTTTTCAGGATGAAAGTTGTGACAACAGGGGCAGCGACTAATCCAATAATAATAATATAATGACTGTAAAACTTTTCGATATTTAAGCCGATTGCCTTGAATAATCCGATTGTGATTCCCGAGAGTAACGCTCCGGCTATCAGGATAAGAGCTCCCATAATAGCAAGATCACCGTTATGCTTGATATATTCAATTCGTTTGTTTTTATTCTTTAAGTCAAAGTCAATGAATACCAATCCGTAGGCACACCACATCAGTAAAGGCATATGAATATATACCAGGTTAATTGAGGAGCTGTTTCTGAGATTTGGAAGCAGATTAATATATATTATCGAAACTACAAAGGTCATAAGAATTATTGCGAGGTTCTTTTTTTCAAAGCGTCTGTTAATGGAGAAGGCATAAATTGTAAGACCAAGAAAGACGATAATCCCTGCATCCTTCTCATAAAAAGGAAATTTATTCAAATTAATATTAAAAATGTCCGGAATTTTTATCAGGAATCCTGCAAAAAGACAAACGGCAATCATGATGAAAATGTCGGAACCGGAATTCTGTTTCGTTTTGTCAGGCATTTTGTCAAAATCCAGCCTGCTTTTCCAGAATCTTGCCATTTCGGTATCCTGAATCTCAGGATAGATTTTCACAAAATCAGCTTCAAAAGCCTTTTTGTCTTCCCGGTAAAGCCTCTCAAGTTTTTCCGGATCACTGATGAATTCTTTAATTTTTTCTGTCATGGAAGGAAGATTTAAAATTATTCCTTTGTGAGACTTTGTGTTGTCGAACACGAAGGTTTTACGAAGATACACAAAGTATTTTAGTCAAATATATTAATAAATATTATTAGTTACTATTGTTTGTTAATGTTTTTTAATATAAATTTGTTAAAAAAACAAAATGAAAACAGAATTACCCATCTTTAAAGTATTTCAGCACAGCGAAGAATATTTCGAAAAGCTGAGTGATAACACTTTTTCCCGCAAGTATGTTCTTAAGCAAATGCTGTTCATTCTGCTCTTTACTTTTATTTATGGAATTGTAATGGGCAGCTACAATGGATTACAGCAAAGCATAGTTACGAGTATTAAAATACCGAGCCTGATCTTTCTTTCTTTGTTAATTTGCTTCCCAGCACTTTACGTCATTCAATATATGATTGGTTCCACGCTGACTATATACCAGATGGCCAACATAATACTTTCAGGTTTTTTTGTCTTTTCAACAATCTCATTATCATTTGCTCCGATAGTGATCTTTTTCATGATCACCAGCGATAATTATTCCTTCATCAAATTGCTGCATGTGGCAATATTCGTTTTTTCAGGTATTTTTGCCGTCAAAACAATTACTGAAGGGCTCACTTTCTCCTGTGAAAAGAAAAATATCTATCCAAAACTTGGAATGAAAATATTTAAAATATGGGTGGTGATACTTGCTTTTGTAAGCTCGCAATTAGCCTGGAGTCTAAGGCCATTTGTCGGGAGTCGTGATCTTCCTCAGGAGTTGTTCAGAACAAAACAGAGTAATTTTTATGTTGCTGTAATGCAGTCGGCAGCAAGTCTGTTCAAAACTGCAGGAGATCAGGTGGTACTAAAGGATAAGCCCCCTGAACATAAATCTGATACTTCAAAGACAAATTATGTCGAACGATGATAAGATAATGACTCTTGAAGAAGTGGCAGAGTACCTCAGGGTAAAGCCTCAGACAATTTATACCTGGGCACAGGAAAAGAAGATCCCTGCTGCAAAACTGGGTAAGGAATGGCGATTCAAAAAATCAATGATCGACAAATGGTTTAATGACCGGATTGATGAAAAGTTTAAAGAACCTTGAGGTCCACGGCTTTAACTTGTTCTAATCCATAAGTATCGCTTGTCTTAAGTCGTGTGCTCTTCGAACGCTTGTATTTGCGACCGCAGGACCGCAGGACCACAAAACCGCAGAACACAAGTAAAGAAGGCCAGAGCGCAAGATATAATTATTTCCCGATTGTCTGGCTTTTACTATCACTCTCCACGTCTACCTTGTGGTCGAGTTTTTTGACATTCTTCCCCTTATTGAATTTATAGGAATAACTGAACTGGATAAAATTTGAGACGTTAAAACCGATAATGTTTTCTGAGGTAAAGGCAGGGGTCTCAGTTATGGTCTTCTGGAAATTTATATTTTTCGAAAAGGGCAGCAGCCAGAATATACCAAAGCTATGATCCTTGATTTGCTTCTGGGCCCCAATGCCATAAAAAGGAATACTGTAGGTTTTGCTCTGTGCATTCATATTTACACCATTGAAACTCAAGAAGACAAATGCAGTGGTTTTCTTATTTTTGTCAAGGGGCGCAAATGCATAGCTGGTTATACTATAGGAGAAATAATCCAGACCGGGGATTGTAACTGTCTGTCCGGTATACTCATTGATATGTCCTTTATAAATCCTTGCATTAATATTTACATACCATAGCATGGTATTAAGACCACCACCGGTTTCATAACCGCTGAGCAGGTTAAAAGGTTTTGTGAATGTTGTCAGGCTGCCGGTGATAGGCGAGATGACTACCTGGTACTCATTCCCGACTTTATCGGTATAAAACTCTTTATACACATAAGGGGAGAAATAATTGCTGCCGAAGTTCCATGTATAGGTAAGTTGCAGACGGTCGCGATAATCAGGTCTGAGGTCAGGATTGCCCTGTGATACATCATAATTCTGTCCTATTTTATAATATGGATCCAGGTTATAGATTCCCGGGCGGTTAATTCTGCGATTATAGGTGAATTTTAAGTTATGTGAAGCCGAAAATTTATATTGAATATTGGTGGACGGAAGGAAACATGTATAGTCTGGCGCAGCGACCGAATCAGCCTTGATATGACTGTTTTCGATCCTGAGCATTGCCTGGAATCCGATTTTTTTCAGATTAAAGGTTATTCCACCATAAACTGAATTACGAAACTCGTTATATTTAAACATGTTATTTGCTTCCTGGTCATCAATAATAAAAAGATAGCTCATCTGCTGGTTATACAGCTGATATCCTGTTTCAATTTTTGCCGACATCCCGAGAGGCTGTACATAATTCAATTTAACGGAGAAATACTTTCTCTGGCTTATATCATCCTCCAGCCGGGAATAAGAACTGATTTGTGTATCGGAGTCATACAGATAACTTGTGTTGGAAAAATCATTCCCGGTAGTTGATTTAAACCAGTATAAGCTGGTCTCGGCTGTGAATTCCTGGACCGGCTTGTTAAATGTCTTTTTGTAAAACAGGGATGCTGATGTTTCGTCGCTGTGAACACTATTCGTGGAAAGCGATGCGACAGTATTAAGGGGAACACTGTTTTTATACAGGACTGTTTCACCGGGTATATTAATATCCTGATCAATTGGTTTATAACTGATATTAAAACTCAGGTTGTTTTTATCGTTAATATAATAATCGAACCCTGTATTAACAGACGGACCGGTTACTTTTAACGCACCTTTTCCAGTCATGGTGGTGGTGGAATCGTTCATTATAAAATTGCTGGTATTCTTAGTATTGATATCCAGTCTCTGCAAAAAAGTGAAAGCAGTTATATAAAAAGTCACTTTACCCATAGCATAATCGACACTGCCGGTTACTGAAGCTGTCGGCTTATTAAAAGGCTTGATACTAAGGCCTGCATTACCGTTCATGCCGTACCTCGCTTCTTTTTTCAGGATGATATTTATGACCCCGTCGATATTGCCTTCATATTTACCGGAAGGATTGCTTATAATTTCAACGCTTTGTATATCTGAAGGAAGAAGTTTGTTAAGAAATTCCCTGTCGCGTTGCCTTCCATCGACCTGGATAATGAAATTGCTGCTTCCGTTTAGTGTTATATTATTCTGAAAATCGACATTGACCTGCGGAATTTTCTTTAAGATATCATAACCGTTAGTCGAGCTTTTAGCTATGACTTCCGGAATGGCATAAAAAGTCCTGTCAACCAGCTCCTTCCCCTTTATCCGTTCAGCTGTGACTGTAACTTCATTTAAGCTGGCTGTTGTTTCAGATAAGTAAATGGTATCAACAACAATTTCACCCTGCCCGGCTTCAACTGATACTTTTTTCCCGCCAGTTTTATATCCCACGAAACTGACCCTCATAAAATAATTGCCCGATTTTACCTTTTCGAGCAAATAGCCCCCGTCTGTTAATGTTATGAC
Source organism: Bacteroidales bacterium (assembly GCA_050014255.1). Lineage (GTDB taxonomy): Bacteria > Bacteroidota > Bacteroidia > Bacteroidales > VadinHA17 > LD21. Next base: position 15,588 of record JBEKDR010000009.1, read on the forward strand.
GCCTGTGATCATGGCTGAATCAGGCAACTGAAGGAGAGCAACAGTAGCAAACTGCACTGGTTGTTTGTCTTTCTCGAAGCATACTTTTCCCCTGATATTCTGGGCCTGGGCAGAAATTGAGATTATCAGAAGTAAACAGAATATAATTTTTCTCATTTTATTATTGTATCAATTCACTGCTTTGCAACGACTTTCGATGTTCCATTAATATCCATTGGTATTTGCATACTAAATCCCGGACCACTGACTCCAAGATTTCCTGAAATATGCGTTTTGGCATTATCTTCAACTAAAAGACCGGTACGGGTATCAATAACCATATTTGATTTGCTTAATCCTTTTATATCATCATATGTAATTGTAGCACCACCTGATATCATAGGGCCTGCATTCTCGGCTGCCTTAATATTTGATTCGGCAGTAATATTTACAGCATTGCCATTTACTCCGTCCAGATGGTAATCAGTTATAATATCCAGTGTCATTCCACCTGAATTTGTCCTGATGGTTACATTCCAAATATCGCCTGAGGATACCTGTTTTCCCGGCAAATAATGGGTAAACACCTCAATCATGGTTTTTAATGTATTATCACTGACCATATTTTGTATCTGCGTTTTTACACCGGAGGCCATTGGACCTGTAAGGGCAATAGAACTGGTATCTTTCATAATTGCATCAGACAACATTTTTGAATTCACAATTTCAAGTACTTTGCCAGTAAAATCCATCTTAATATAGAGGGCATTCTTACTTAACCGGTTCATGATGCACGACATGATATCAGCCATTTCCGTTGATTTGATATTGCCTTCGCTGACGGAACTCATATTGATCGTTTTTCCCATTGAATTTGTATTTGATATAAGGGTATCAAAACGCACTTCAGCGATCATAAAATCGGCTGTAGCATCGACCATTTTTATTGAAACAGTTTGATTAGTTTTGGAATCGATGGCTTGCTGATTTCCATTTACCGTTTGTGTTACTGTCTGCTCCGAAGCAGAATTAAACCGATAAACTTTATTTTTCTCCAGGTTCATTTTAAGGTTTACACTGTTTTGTGCCATGAGCGAAACAGAAAACAAAACTGCGATACATGATAACAAAATCTTTTTCATCAGGTTAGTTTTAAATAGTTTCATGAAAGATACACAAAAATAAGGTTGTGACCGTGTCTAAAAAATGCTTTATCGGTAAATGGATGATTATTACGGATGAATGACAGATTTGGCTCTGCGGTTAATAAGATAAAAGACAAAAGTCAAAAGATAAAAGTCAAAGACCACAAGACCGCAAGACTTCTAATTAAGGTTTTAAGATCTTTAGTACCAGCTGATTAATATTCTGGCTGTCTTTTGAAGTATATACCACCGATCCTTTGCTTACGTCAAGTATATAAGTAAAGCCGTTCTCGGCCGCGACTTTATCTATTGCTTTAAGTATTTTGTTCAGTATGGGTTGAATAAGATCAGAATTTCTTTTTTGCAGGTTGGCAGAAGCATTCTGTTCAAATTCCTGCAATCTTTTTTCTTTATCCAATAATTCAGATTCTTTATTCTTTTTCACAGGTTCTGTGTATGTCGATTGTTCTTTTTCATAATCATCCAGCATTTTGTTGTAAACAGCAGTCATATCATCATAAGTTGATTGCATCTCTTTTGTCTCTTTTTCAATTACAGCAGCGGCACTGTCTCTCTCAGGCATGGCAGCTAATATTTCCGCAATGTCTACGTGTCCGATTTTTAATGTGGTCTGCGAAAATGCAATTGTGGAAGTAGAAATTAATCCGGCTCCGCAAAGGATGATCATTAATCTTTTCATAGCATTGATTTTCTGTTTAGTAAGTTATTTTGAAGGACTGCAAGACTGCAAAACTGCGCGATTATTTAAGTCGCACAGAAACACAGAGAATCACAGAGGCACAGAGTGCCACAGAGAAATCTCTACTTCCTGCCAGGTTGAGCCAATTTTACATATTTAGTATAGTAATTCTGGAGTTTATTAGTTATTTCATCTGCAAATTCTGTCTTTCCGCCAGCTTTACATGCATCTGCTGCCTGTGATGTAAATTGTATCGCAGACTGAATTTCATATCCTGCAGAAGCAATGATATCCGGTCTCTGCTTCAGGTAATAATCAAGCTTCTCAAAATAATAGCTGCTGAGGTTACGGGTAAGTTCAGTAGCCTTATCAATAGCTCCGGCATTAACATAAGCCTCAATTATATCAGGAACATACATATCATAAGAAATTTTTTCAACAGGGAAGGTTGTCATGCAACAATCAAGCACACTTAAGGCTTTTTCATTCTTTCCTTCTGCCGAAAGAGCATTTGCAAGTTTTGCGTAATTATATCTTGCCTTGATAACCAGCAGGTTCCTCTTATGATTATAATCTATTTCAACTCCTTTCTCTTTAGCACCTCCCCATACAAACTTGGTCATCATATTATTATAAAGAATATCGGTATCGATCCGGCCATATTTCAACCAGCTTTTATTCTCGGACTTTATCGGAACAAGCCTGTATGCCAGTCCTTCGAGCTGAAAATACTCTTCAAGTCCCATAGCATCTTCATGGTAGCCGGTAACAAAATAAATCGGCCTTTTCCAGTCATTATGGGCCAGGATATCAAGAACAATCAGTGAGCTTTTCATTATCGCGCTGCCTTTCAGCTTAATATCTATGTAAGGTACTATCTTATCTGCATCAGCGGGTTTTACAACACCTGCGGCAATAACTTTTGATGCATCAACAGGTATTCTGATAGTCCGCGAAGGAATATTGTCGAGTTCCTCAGTTTCTGAAATCTGTACTTTAGTCGCCTTGTTTTCACTTTTTATCCATTCAATAACTGTTGAAATATCTACCGGGTCCTTGCTTTTTTCAACAATATAGATCTGGTTATTTACTCCATCATAGTATTTCTTCTCAGGAAGTGTTATTGGCAGAGGGTCAGATTCATGCGATTTAACTTTCATCTCATCAATATACCAGTCGGTGTTTAACAGCATCAGGTTACAGATCCTTATATCGGTTCTTTTTCCTTCGACCTCCTGCGCATACCATAAGGGAAAAGTGTCGTTATCTCCATTGGTAAACAGAATTGCATCAGGGGCGCACGAATTGAGATAATTGAAGGCGACATCCCTGGTTAGATAACGGCCGGACCGGTCGTGATCATCCCAGTTCTGGGAACACATTATAACAGGCACGGCAAGGAAGCAGATCAATCCGGCAGCGGGCGCTGCAATTTTTTCTTTAACCACTCTGGCAAGCTGCTCAAACAGTGCAAGAACCCCGATACCTATCCAGATTGCAAAAAAGTAGAATGAACCGGCATAGGCATAATCACGTTCCCGGGGCTGATCAGGATACTGGTTCAGATACAAAACAATTGCCAGACCAGTCATTAAAAACAGCAAGAGAATAACCCACCAGTTCTTATTGTCATTCTTAAAATGATATACCAATCCTATTATCCCGAGTAAAAGGGGAAGCATGTAATAGACATTTCTTGAGGGGTCTTTTTTCATATCAGCCGGCATATCTGATGTACCGATCCTGGGTTCATCAATAAAATTAATGCCGGTAATCCAGTTCCCGTTCACTGATCCTCCTGCTCCCTGAGTATCATTTTGTCTTCCCGAAAAATTCCACATGAAATATCTGAAGTACATATAACCGATCTGATAAGAAAACATGAATCGCATATTCTCAATAAATGTTGGTTTACGGATTGTTTTGCTCTTGCCTGACTCGTCAGTGACCTGTAATGGTATCCCTTTCATTTTTGACCAGGTCTGATATTCCTGGGCATGTTCACTCTCTGCGCTCCACATTCTTGGGAACAGGGTGATGAATCGCGGATCATATTCTATCACAACATCATGACTGGTTATTTCGTACTTACCATTTACATAGTTGTACCTTGGCTTTCCATCCCTCGATCCAATCCTGGGGGCATTAAAATACTGACCCTTGAACAATGGTCTGTCTCCATACTGTTCGCGATTCAGAAAATATAAAAGATTAAACGGATCACTAGGGTTATTTTCATTGAGCGGAGGATTTGCAGAAGCCCTTATTACTATGATTGCATTTGAAGAAAAACCTAACAGTATTACCATTACAATGGTGAGCGCTGTATTCAAAACAACCTTACTCTTTCCTGAAATGATCCATACTGTAACAGCTAACAACACTATCATTAACAGGTTAAATACAGTTGATCCTGACAAGACCCATATTCCGCTCAGAAAAAATGCCCCGAAGGAGAGAATAGCAGTTTTTTTCAGGTTTGAGCCATCAATAGTTGATTTTATTGCCAGAACGAAAAATATTATAATGAGGGCCACATGAAACAATACCCCGCTCAGGGCAGGAAGACCCAGACTATTCACGAAGAAAAGATCGAATTTTGAAGCAATTGTGACTACCCCCGGTCTGATCCCGTACATCAGAAGCGCCAGGATAGTAACCGAGCTGACAACTGCTGTAATAAAACCTTTCCAGGAAAATTTAAATTTTCTGAAATAATATACAAGACCAATTGCAGGTATGGTCAGCAGGTTAAGAAGATGAACTTCTATGGCCAATCCAACCAGGAATGCTATCAGGATAATCCACCTGTCGGCATGCTTTTCATCTGCGACGTTCTCCCATTTTAGAATTGCCCAGAAAACAAGAGCGGTAAAAAATGCCGATGATGCAAAGACTATTGCTTCAACAGCAGAAAACCAGAAAGAATCTGAAAAACAATATGCTATTGATCCGACAATGCCTGCAGCCATAACAGCCATAATCCTTCCCGAGGTGTATTGATTTTCATTCTTTATCATCATCTTTTTAGCAAGATGTGTTATGCTCCAGAAAAGAAACAGAACAGCGAATGCGCTTGCAAGAGCTGACATAGAGTTTACCATGGCTGCCACTTTCGAAACATTTCCTCCGGCAAAAAGTGTAAAAAACCTCGCCATGATCATGAATACGGGGTTTCCGGGGGGGTGTCCTACTTCAAGCCTGAATGCAGAAGATATAAATTCACTGCAGTCCCACAGACTTGTAGTCGGTTCAATTGTCTTTAAGTAGGTTATGGCGGCAACGGCAAATGCAACCCATCCAGTTATATTGTTTACCAGTTTGTAGTTTTTCTCTTGCATTAATACCAGGTTATAAGTACGTATATAAATTAATTTATAAGATAACAGAACGAAATTAATGAATTTTTCGTACAGAATCAGTTGAATATATATTAAGCGAAATGTTTTAAGAAATATTTAACTATTAAAATTTTCATACACGACTCTCGTTATCTATTTTCACAATGATTTTTAAATCAGAAGTTAATTAAAATAATTTCTTATGGATATTGTTATTGAGAACCTTACAAAAAGATATGGAACTCAGAAAGCTGTTGACAATATCTCGCTCAAAGTAGCTACCGGCGAGATTTTGGGCTTTCTTGGACCAAACGGTGCAGGAAAAACGACTACAATGAAAATTATCACCAGTTTCATTGCAGCTGATGAAGGCAAAGTTTATATCGGCGGTAAATTGCTTGCTGATAATTATTATGAGCTTAAGAAACATATCGGATACTTATCTGAGAACAATCCTTTGTACCATGATATGGCTGTGATCGATTTTCTGAATTTCTGCGCCAAAATTCATGGTATTGAAAAAAGCCGGATCCCTGATCGGGTTACAGAAATGATACGGATAACCGGACTTAAAAGAGAAAAGCATAAAAAAATCGGGGAATTATCAAAAGGTTATCAGCAGCGCGTCGGGTTGGCCCAGGCAATAATTCATGATCCGGAAATTTTATTGCTCGATGAACCAACCTCGGGACTCGATCCTAATCAGATTGTTGAAATCAGAAAATTGATCCGCGAACTGGGAAGTGAGAAAACTGTTATCCTGTGCACTCACATTCTTCCTGAAGTTGAGGCAACGTGCGACAGGATTTTCATAATTAACAAAGGAAAAATTGTTGCAGACGGTACGGCCGAATCGCTGCGAAATCAGTCAAAGGGCTCAGATATCATTAAAGTGAAAATTGAAGACGGGGAACCTGATCAGATATATAAGTCTATCAAGGCTCTGCGCTCGGTCTCAATGGTTGAACTGGCTGACCGTAATCTGAACCGGTTCGATATTCATTGCACTGACAAAAACGTTAAACGCGAAATATTCCGGCTTTGTGTCGAAAACAAATGGGTGCTTACCGAAATGACCCCATTTGAAACAAAACTTGAGGACATCTTCAGAGACTTAACAATGAATTAAAACTTTAAAAATGAAAACTATCTGGATAATTGCAAAACGGGAATTAAGTTCATTTTTTGATTCACTGATAGCATTTATTATAATTATTCTTTTCCTGGGTTTCAGTGGATTTTTTACCTGGATATCAGGTGCTGACATTTTCATTACCGGACAAGCGAGTCTTCAATCTTTTTTCTCAATAGCTTACTGGACTCTGTTTTTCTTTATACCAGCTTTAACTATGCGTTTGATAGCTGAAGAAAAGAAAACAGGTACAATCGAGATGCTTCTTACAAAGGCCGTGACCGACCGGCAGGTAATTCTTGGTAAGTACCTTGCAGCACTTATTTTAATAGCGATTGCCCTTCTTTTTACTTTACCATGGGTAATAACCATTTCAAAATTAGGTGATATCGATACAGGAGGTGTCATTTGCGGTTATGCGGCATTAATCCTTATGAGCGCGGCTTACACCAGCATTGGTCTGTTTGCAAGCAGTATTACCAATAATCAGATTGTAGCTTTCCTGTCAGCTTTATTCATTGGTTTATTCTTCCATTTCATTTTTGAAGTGATAGCCGCCGACATGAAGGGATTTTTAGGTCAGGTCATCAATTCATTGAGTGTCAATGTTCATTTCGAAAGTCTTTCGCGCGGAGTCGTCGACTCGAAAGACCTGGTTTATTTCGGATCGATCATTTTCCTGGGGTTGTTCCTTACCGAGGTGTCCCTTTCTAAACGTAATGCTTTCAACTAGACACCTGAAAATCTGAAGAAAAAATGAAGAAATCCGCAAAGATATCCACCACAATAATTCTGGTAGCAGTTATTGTGATCATAGTAAACATACTCGCTGAAAACTATAAATTCAGACTTGATCTTACTGAAGGTAAAGAATATACACTAAGCAAAGCAACGAGGGATATCCTGGATAATCTGGATAAACCTGTTACCATTACTGCTTATTTCTCTAAAAATCTTCCGCCTAATATCGGAAATATATCGGGCGACCTTAAAGATATGCTGATCGAATATGGTGACAGATCGAAAGGCATGGTTGTGTACAAGTTTGTAAATCCAAACGAAAATGATAAATCGGAACATGAAGCTATACAAAACGGTATCCGGCCAATTATGATAAATGTAAGGGAGAAGGACCAGGTAAAACAGCAAAAAGCTTTTATGGGAGCTACAGTTTCAATGGGAAAAGATAAGGAAAAAATACCTTTCTTCCAGCCTGGTTCGGCAATGGAATATGCGTTATCGACTGCCATTAAAAAACTCTCTGTAGTCGATAAACCTGCCATCGCATTGATACAGGGTCATGGTGAACCTTTCATAAGCGATATTATGCAGGTTTATACTGAATTAAGTGTTCTTTATAATGTCCAGTCATTAACGCTTACCGACACTACTGTTATTCCCGATAAGTTTAAAACGATTGCAATCATCAGACCCAAGGATACTATCCCTGCCTCACAATTATCAATATTGGATAAATATCTTGCGAGAGGAGGGAATATCTTCCTGGCAGTGAACCGGGTAGCAGGAAACTTCAACAATGCTTCGGGAATATCCGTAAGTGTTGGAATGGAGGATTGGTTAAGAAATAAGGGAATTACAATAAGTGATAATTTTATTATTGATGCAAGTTGCGGCTATGTAACTGCCGTTCAGCAACAAGGCAATTTCACAATGTCATCTCAGATCCAGTTTCCTTATCTGCCAGTGATTCATAAGTTTGCCGATAACCCTATTACCAGGGGTCTTGAATCGGTCAGTTTACAGTTTGCAAGTCCGATTACTTTTTCCGGAGACAGTTTGATAAAATTTACTCCCATTGCTTTCTCATCTGATGAATCGGGAAGTCAGAAAACACCTTTATATTTTGACATTCAGAAGAAATGGCAGAAAAGCGATTTCCCGTTGTCATCTCTGGTAGTGGCTGGTGTACTGGAAGGCAGGTTATCGGGTAATAATAACTCAAGGATGGTTCTTGTTTCAAATGGGGACTTTGGAATCGGAAATCCAAAGGGAGGAAATCAGTTGCCGGCGGATAATATCAGTCTGCTGGTGAACTCTATTGATTGGTTATCGGATGATACAGGTTTAATTGATCTAAGGACCAAAGGGATTACTTCCCGGCCGATTAAACATCTGGAGGATGGTACAAAAGCATTTTTAAAATGGTTTAATTTTCTTGCGCCGGTTATTCTCATAATTATTTACGGGTTAATAAGGATGCAAATCAATCATAGGAAACGTATTAAAAGAATGGAGGTGGGCAATGAGTAGAAGGTTCGACAATAAAAGACTGTTCTTCCTGCTTTCAGGGCTGATTTTGATACTTATTCTGACGGTAATTATAAAAATTCCAAAAGAAAAGGCAACTTTTAAAAGCAGTTTTGCCGATTTCGATACTTCAGCAGTGACCAGGATCATTTTAAACAACAGGATCAGTGAAGGAAATTTAGTCGAATTTAACAGAATCAATGCCAAATGGACGGTTCAGCAGGGAAAAATTGTTTCTGCAACTCAGGCAGGAGCAGTTGAAAACATCTTTGGTGAAGTACTTAATATCAGACCGCAAAGCCTGGCAGCTATTGACAAATCAAAATGGAATGAATTTAATCTGACCGACAGTCTTGCTACACGTATTAAATTTTTAAATAGTAAGGGGAAGATCCTTGCTGACATTATGATAGGAAAACTGGATTTTAAACAGGCAGAAAAACCTGCCGGAGGATATAGCGGAAACAATGTACAGGTAACATCGTATGTACGGCTTTATAATAGGAACGAAGTGTATGCAGTTGATGGTTTATTGCAGTTTTCATTCAATATCAAGTTTGAAGACTGGAGGGATAAAACTTTCGTACACTCAAAGAAGGATGATATAACGAGTATCCGTTTCATTTATCCGGCCGACAGCAGTTATACTCTGCTTAAGAAAGGTTCAACCTGGTATGCAGGCAACCAGAAAGCCGATTCATCGAGTGTGGCAAATTATCTTAATTTACTGGTTTTGATGTATGGTCAGGGATTCAAAGATGGTTATAAGCCGGTTTTAAATCCGGCATATCAGATGTTAGTAGAGGGAGATAACCTGTTAAAGTTTTCAGTAAAATGTTATGAAGGAGAAAGTGCCGGTGAATATATCCTTAATTCGAGCCTGAATCCTGATGTCTACTATTCCAGTGAAAAGAACGGGATTTTTAATCAGTTGTTCAAGCCGCAAAAAAACTTTGTAAAAAAATAAAAAGAACAATAAGATACTAAGCCTGAGATTTCATACTTAGAATTTAAGTAACAAATTTGTTGTTGTTTTTTCTAGACTTTTACCCCCTTTCATTTTCCCCCAAGGGGGAAAGGTCCACCGCGGCAGACAGTCTCCTTCGCTAAAATTGCCTACCAGGCAATTTCTTGACGCTCGGCCCTCTTCCCCCGCCAGCTGGCGGGGAAGGCTGGGAAGGGGGTACCCTGCAAATAAAAATGACTTTAATCTATAAGTTAATAGTATGTTACCATTATTGTGAAGAATTACACTGAGATCGGGTCAGTGTATACCGATTTAATCCTGCCTTATATTGAACAGGTTATTTGTTTATCAGAGGGAGTTTTCTGTTATTTCTTATCTGAGGTCTTAATCTCAGTTTCTTTTGTATCTGGCTCCTTTTTTACCGGTTCGTCATCAAGTTGTGAAGCTTTTTTAAACTCTTTCATACCCTGACCAATTCCTTTCATCAATTCCGGAATCTTCCTCCCGCCAAATAATAACACTATTACAAGTACTATTAAAATAAGGTGAAATGGACTACTAAAATCAAGCATGTCAATTTTTTTTACATTTTTATCAACGACAGATTAAAATAAAAGTCTATCCATGCAAGTACTGATCTTCATGGATAGACTTTGCCTTTTAAGACATTAAAAGAGCATCCCGAACAGCTAGTTCAAGGTTACTTATTTCTTGCCAGAGTGATGCTTGGTGCTATCCTTAGGAAGCTTCTTTACGAATTTTCCGTCTTTGTCATACACAAGAGTCTCGGTTGCAGTGCCCTTTACAACAACTACACGATAAGTAAGAACATTGTCTTTTGTAACGCTGGTTGCTTCTTTAATTGTATAACCTGCATAATCTTTAGCGATATTGTCTGTTATAGGTTTCTGAAGATCAGCTACCTGGATGGTGGTTTTGACAGACTTTGTTTTTGTTTCGGTCGTTTTTGTGGCCTGTGCATTCATAACCAGAACAGACATCAATAATACCATAACTGCTAATAATACTTTTTTCATAATTATAAATTATTTGATTAAAAGAAATAAATGTAACCTGCAATTCTGAAGATGGTCTGAAGTTCGAAATATTTAACATATTATTAAGATATGGTAAAAGATAAAAGGAGAAAATTTTGTCTTATGCCTTTTTACCCACCAACCCCCTAAAGGGGGCCTAATTAATTCTGTTTCAGAATAATTAATCTACTTTTTAACTTTTGTCTTTTTACCTTTGTCTTTTATCTTACACTATTTTTAAAACTGGACGCCTCACGCCTCACGCCTCACGCCTCACGCCTCACTTTTTTTGCCTTTCTCCTTTCTCCTTAAGTATAAATATCTTTCCTTAAATAAAGCCGGTAGGAGAGACCTGTCAGAATTAAAGAGATGCCGATAAAATATGCCAGATGCCATAAATCTATAGTATAGGCCGGATTTGTCGCATCCACACTTGCATATCTGAATGGGCTCAGGTATCCTATTTTGGCAGCGCTTTCAGTGATCTTCGAAAGAGTGTAGATAAAATAAAAGATTAAAACCAGGCCGATGCTGAAAGTGGTTACCGGCTTTGCCCTTTTAACAAGGGTTGAAAGAAATAGCCCGATTGCTCCGAAAAGGATATTTAATAATAAAGTATACAGTGAAAGAATTAAAAACGCACTGATTCTGAAAGGGCCTTTCATAACAAGCTCCATGCTAATAAATCCTGCCAGTGCAGTGACCAGGTTCAACATAAACACATTAATGGAAAGAACAGCCAGTTTGCTGATGAAAATCTCTCTCCGCGTAACAGGACGTGTCAGCAGATACTCTGCAGTTTTATCGTATTCTTCCTTAAGCAGGATATTTGAAGACAGTACGATTGAAAAAATGCTCCCCAGCACCATCATATATATTACATTGTTGGCAGCATAAAATCCAAGTACGGACATCAGGTCGTTGAAATTCGAAATACCCTTGAACTGGAGCGCACCTTTAGGAATGAGGCTAAGCATCCCGGTGATCTTTGACTGGTTTTCCGTAAATGTCCGGTAGAATGACATGGTAACCACAATCAGTAAGGTAATTACAATCATCCAGATCATCAGACTGACTGAGTTTCTCCTTATCTCTTTTAAAAAAAGGTTTCTGTTCATTTGATTTGTACCTTAACTTCTGTAATAATGCAGGAATATTTCATCAAGCGACGGTTCTTCAATCATGAGATTAATTATCTCCTTTCCTGACAGAAAACCAACAAGATCATTGATATTCCCCGAGTACATGAAGGATAGCATGTTGCCAGGTCCGGTGATTACGTTTTCAATCCCATGTACGCCAAAGCTTTCGATATTCGCATGATCAGCAAGTTCGACAGAAACCTTTTTTAATTGTTTTTTTCTCAGGTTGTCAATGTCTTCCAGCTGAATGATTCTTCCTTCTTTTATTATTGCCACTCTTTTACACAGCATCTGTACTTCGCTGAGTATATGTGAGGAAAAAAAGATAGTCATCCCTTTCTTATTCTCTGAACGCAAAAGGTCAAAAAAAACTGACTGCATCAGGGGGTCAAGTCCTGTTGTCGGCTCATCCAGTATAAGAAGCTTAGGGCTGTGCAACAGGCTCTGAACAATTGATACTTTCTTACGGTTTCCGAGAGAGAGGTCAGCAATTTGCCGGTTAAGGTCAAGTTCAAACAATTCCGAGAGATCTGATATTCTTCGCTCGCCATTCTGAATCTGGTAAAAATGGATACAATAACTCAGGAACTCATGAACATCCATAGAAGAATATGCACTGGCATCTGAAGGAATGTAACCAACTTGTATTTTGATCTTTTTTGTATCCCTGATAACATCCATTCCCATAATCTTTGCGCTGCCTCCGGTCGGGAAGATCATGTTCATCAATATACGGATTGTAGTTGATTTGCCTGCTCCGTTGGGTCCGATAAAGCCAAAAATTTCTCCTTCACCGATCTCCAGGTTGATATGTTCAATTCCCCTGGCTTTTCCATAGAATTTTGAAAGATCGGTAATATCAATTATTGGTCCATTCATCGGATGTTTTATTATTCTAGTTCAAATATAGTAATTATCGGGTCGAAAAATTGAAAGGTTCAAAGGTCGAAGGAGTTGAAGAATTTAAAAGGTGAATTTACTAATTATATTTAAAAAAAAGGGGTGTAAAAACACCCCTGGACAATCTCCATCAGTTAAGATTAAAGACCTTTGTTAAGTGCGGGAGCTGCTTTGAATTTTACAACTTTTTTAGCAGGAACGTTCAGTTTAGCGCCTGTACGAGGGTTACGAACTACTCTAGCACTTCTTTTATCAACTTTGAAAGTTCCAAGGCCCGGGAGCTGAATTCTCTGACCTTTTTTCATTGATTTTCCAAATGCTCCAACGAATGCGTTTAAAGCTTTGCCGGCATCTTTAATAGAAAGACCTGCATCAGCAGCGATTGCATTTACTAATTCTTTTTTTGTCATAATAAAAGATTTAAGGGTTAGACCAATCTTACTAATTGAATACAAATTTATTTTTTTTAAATTCATGTGCAAATTTATTTTGACGTTTTTCTCCAAATAGTGGCACTTTTAGGTTAAAACAGGCATATTTTTGTATGAAATTCAGTTTTTTGCTAAAATAACGCAATCCCTCACTAATCTTCAACTTCAGGAACTTATTTAAGGATTTTTGTTCATAATCTGTTAATAAAAAACGTATCTTATTTAATATGTGGTACTTACGTAAATATTTCGAAAAAAATCTCTAAAAACAAAAAAATATTATCTTTGCGGCGGAGAAATGGTCCCGCTGTGCGGGACGGTCGGGCGGTCTTGAAAATTAAAATAAAAAAGTGATCGATAGGGAGAAATGGCAGAGCGGTCGAATGCGGCGGTCTTGAAAACCGTTGATCTGTAACCACGGATCCGGGGGTTCGAATCCCTCTTTCTCCGCCAAAGCTATCTGATAAAATCCCGCGAAAGCGGGATTTTTGTTTTACCAAAGCACCGGAGAAAGATTGCTTTCGACAGGTGCTGAAGGGAAAACAAAAAACCCGAAGGGTTTTATCAGATAGCTTTGAAGCTCTCCCCTGAGGGATCACTCGCGTAGCGGGTAATCCCTCTTTCTCCGCTTATTGACAATGCAATTTACAGTAAAATCCTGAAATAGCCTCTGTTTCAGGATTTTTCATTTTTACCCCTAAGCAGAATTAAGCAAAAAAAAGCAAAAAAAACCGATTCCCGGGTGAACCAATCGAGGAACATGGTTTTTTTTCGAAAATGTTCACCTTTTTATGTAATGCATTGTTTTGCAGTATTTTGCGTGACAACTTATTAGATTTTTGTATTTAAAATTTGTAATATTCTTTGTATTATGGAAACAAATAGGTGTACAGTAAGGGTATTTATAAGAGGATTCAGACTCAATAAAGATGGAAGAGCACCAGTTCTTTTAAGGCTAACCGTTAATGGAAAGCGTTGGGATTCAGCTCTTAAGGTGGCAATTAACCCTGATGATTGGGATCCGATAAAAGAAAAAGCTACAGGAGAAGATAGCTTTTCGAACCTCTTAAATGAGACAATTGATTCTTTAAACTTAAAAACGAGACAATTAAAATCTCCGATACTATAAGAGAATGGGAAAGAGAGCAAACACTTCCTAGAGAATGTGTTTTTTGTGGTTCGAAAGAGTATCTTTCAACTGATCATCTGATCCCTAAAAATAGAGGAGGTGACGATTCTTCAGATAATTTAGTACTGGCTTGTAAATCATGCAATTCTTCTAGGAGTGATAAAGGAATTTTTGAATGGTTCGGTTTGGAGAAAAAAGATGAGTTACACAGACTAGTTGCTGGAAAGTATCTTAAACAATTGCTTAGAATTCATAAGGAAGAAGGTACCATAAATGTGACAAAAAATGACCTGGATAAACTGTGTGAAAAATGTCCCCTTCCTTATATTTGTTCAGAATGGGATAAAGTTAATTCATTAACATGCTTTTGTCTGGAGAGTATTCTGCTATATAAATCTTGATTTTAATACTTCCATATATCATTTTTAAAGTTAATTAATTAAGCCAGGTAGGATAATTTGTTAGGACGAGAAAACTATCATAATTCTTGATGGCTCCTGCTAAAGTCAATTGGAATACTAACCTTCCATAGCCTTTATTGTTTTTTGATTTAATCCTGCAAATCATATTTATAAACTTCCACAGCTGGAACAGTCGTGGAGGTTTCCTTTTTTAATGAGATTAAGTAGAAATCTATCAGGTGAACCAAAAGGTATACCAAATTTATTGAAGCTTTTAAATAATTGATTATTAAAGCATTGTAAAATAGGTTCGGGAGGGAGTCACTCTGAAGGCAATTTCAGATATCTCTTATAAATGAATACATTACTCGGACAATTTGACATAAAGAAATTTTTATTTCTGCAATTTAAACAGGGTAATATGTAAATACCGGTTAAATGTTGAATGAACATTAAAGGTAAAGCTATGATTGATCGATTTTTTCGCTTTAATCCGATTTGATTGCGACGGATCAGGTTTTTTTCATTGCAGTCAATACTCTCTCCTGTGTCATGGGTAGTTGATACAACCTTGCACCCATAGCATCAAAAACAGCATTGGCAATAACAGCTCCCATACAAATAATTGTTGGTTCTCCTCCTCCTTGTGGTGGTTGATCTTTTCTGTCCATTATCACTGTATCAATTTTGGGGACCCAAGAAAAACGTGGTATCTCATAAGTATCAAAAGAATGGTTTTTGATATCTCCTCCCTGAAATTGTATTTCTTCAGTCAGAGTATATCCCATTCCCATGGTAATGCACCCTTCCATTTGTATTGTTGTACCCTGAGGATTAACGCACAGTCCCATATCCTGTGCACAAGCCACACGAATTACCTGAACATGTCCGGTATTTTTATCCACCTTCACTTCAGCAATATGAGCTACCAGGGTTCCAACATCTGTTCCGCAAGCAATTCCATAGCCCCTGCCACTAGGGTTTTTGGCAGGTGTATAACCGAATTTTTCGGCTGCTGCTTTTAACACTGCAATCATTTTCTCCTCCTTGAGATTCATGAGGCGAAACTCCAATGGATCTTTACCTGCCTTAGAAGCCATTATGTCTATTTGTGACTCCCTTGCAAAGGAGTTGGTATTGTTACCAGGTGCTCGCCAGGCTCCTGTACCAAAGGGATGAACTGATCCCCCGGTATAGTTTATTGTTCTGGCGTTTGGAACATCATAGATAATATCTGATCCCCTTGCTCCGGCATAATAGGTATTATAATCCCAGAGTGTAATTTTGCCTGATTTATCCATTCCCGATGTGATTTTCACAACGGCTGCCGGACGGAACGTATCATAAAAGAACTCTTCCTGCCGTGTCCATGCAACTACCACAGGTCTACCGGTGATCTGTGCAAGTTTTACGGCTTCAACTGCCTGCCTGTGTGCTGATTTTCCGCCAAAACCACCTCCCAGGAAAGGTGTTTTTATCCTTACTTTTTCAAGCGGAACGTTCATTTCACGGGCAATTGTTTCCTGTGCCCTGAAAGGTTGTTGTGTAGAGACCCATACTGTAATTTTATCACCTTCTATAATAGCTGTTGCAGCATGAGGTTCAATTGTTGCATGTGCCACATAACTGTTATGAAATTCAGACTCTGTAATGGCATCAGAAATTTTTCTACCGGTTTCCAGATCTCCATTGCTCCTTATAACATTAGTTTCTGAATTTGCCTTCAGGATCCGATCAAAAATGGTTTTATCATCAACCTCTATTTCATTGAATGAGTACTCGGCTTTTACTTTGACAATCGCCTGATCAACCTTATCTCTGTCATCACTCACTACAGCAATAAAATCTCCATCGTGTACAATCTGGATACCTTTTATCTTTTCAGCTTCCGATACATCAGCAGTTAATAATTTTGCTCCATGCGACGGAGGTCTGAGTAAACGTGCATGTAACAATCCTGACAACTGAATATCAGCAGAAAATTTGGCCTCTCCAGTGACCTTGAGCTGGGAATCCTGATGTAAATATGGTTTCCCGACATATTTGAATTTTGTATAATCCTTTAATTCCGGTTTGCCATCAAGGTGTTTTTCAATTCTTTTTCCTTTTGTCAACTCACCATAGCTGACTTTACTCTTGTAGTTCTTAATATCGCTGATAATGCCATCCTTTACCTCCAGTTGTGATACAGGCACCTGAAGGTAATCCGAACCCAATTGCATTAATACTGTTTTTGCTTCGGCAGCTGCGACTCTCATGTGTGGACTGAACGAACGTGTTGTCTGGGAACCATTTGTGCCGCCATCCCATGGGCACAGGTCGGTATCACCCATAATCATCTTTACGCTCTCAAACGATACCTCAAGCTCATCTGCCATTATCTGGGCAAGTGATGTAATTGCTCCTTGTCCCATTTCAATTTTCCCGGTATAGCAGTTCACCGAGCCATCTTCCGCAATCTGGAGGAAAGCATTAAATTCTGTTGGTAATGATCTGCCCTGTGGGATTTGTAATCCAAGAAGTTTAAAAGGATCCCGGGGTTGGAAAAAGATGAATATTCCACCACCGAGAAGTTTAAAAAAGTCTCTTCTTTTCATCCCGGTACGGTCTTTTGACTTTAATGATTCATTTTCATTTGTAATTATCTTTTTCATGGTTGTTTCCCTCCTTTTATTTCTTCACCTGCTGTCTGAATTGCTTTAATGATCCGTACGTGAGCTCCGCAGCGACATAGGTTACCTTCCATACCCTTTATAATATCCTGTTGAGATGGTTCCGGATTCTTCAATAACAATCCCACAGCTTTCATAATCATACCCGGTGTACAGTATCCGCATTGTAAAGCATCATGTTCCATAAAAGCTTTTTGCATTGGATGCAGATTACCGTTGTGTGCTAGTCCCTCGATGGTGACAATTTTTTTATTAGCTGCATCACTAACTGGCAAAATGCAGGATCTTACAGGCTCCTTCTCTAGTAGAACAGTGCACGCTCCGCAGAATCCCATACCACAGCCATATTTGGTTCCGGTTAATCCGAATTTGTTACGTAAAACCCATAACAGAGTCAGATTTGGATCAAGAAGCATTTCTGTTTTTTTACCATTAAGTTCAAAACGAATTGTCTCTTCCATACTTATTGAATTTAGTTTATTCCATTTAAATATTTTTAGAGATTTTTTTATATAAAATTAATCTATTTCCAAAGAAATATTAATTTATAAAGTAGATAAAAGATATTCATAAGAATAAACGATTACTAAATTTGTCTTGTCATTGAATAGTTGCCCCGACTTGCTTATTCAATCAATATAGTAATTTTGGGTGTAACAAATCATATAACCAAAATTTCACCTGATTAAAGATGAGGTCGATTTTATTTATTATAAATGAAAGTCCCTACAATTATTTCCCGGGTAGAAAAATTGGATGGCTATTGTTCTCTTATATCTCTATTATTCGTAAAATTTTTTATATAAGGTGAACCAGTCGGTAATCGAGGTCCCATAGCGTTTGTAAACGGTTGATTAATTTAATATTATTAGACAGGTTCAGAAGGAGGCAGTAATATTCAATATCTTCTTATTGTATTTATAAATCTTATATAACTATATTGCTAATAACTACAAAAACACAGGTGTAGTTAAATGAAAAACTGAAATAACCGCTATTTATATTACATAAGTGATATCTTCTTACTGATTTCAGTGTTGGTATATATGTTGCTGAAGATTATTAATGTGTCAGTTAAATTATTAGTATTTGTTTATTAGAATGGATATCAATGGTGATTATACTCAAGTCTATACAGCATCGTTGAATATCTTTAAAGAATTAAAAATTAGGTAAGTTCATCCGGGGAGGATTGCAGTACATTAACTGTGAATTATAAACAAATGTTAAACAATAAATGCATCCCATTCAACCGATTTCACGCTATAACAAGAACGGATTATAGGTTTTAAATACATTTGCTTTTAAAAAAATAAAGAAAATCAATCGCATTATCTTGAAAATACTTAACTCTGGCTTTTAGTGGTCGATTTGAGCCGGCTAAAACTCATCAAGGCCACTGGCTTTTCCAGTGTGGTTAATATTTCGTGATAATATTGAATATCAGAGTATTATGTGAAAAATGAAGATACAATCTACTTTTCGGTTCTGTAGAATTTGTAACTATTTGTATACTAAACAATTACAATAGATTTAGGCCATTTTGTATTTAAGGGCTTCAGATCTCCAAAACCAACTTGGTACATTTCCCCAAAATAGAATCTAAAGTATACAATATCATTATATTGCAAGATATATAGAATTAAGTTATTTTGATAGAATAGTAATGAATCCACCTTTTTAAGGGTGTGTTATTGGTGAGATTACCTCATTTGTATCTTTCGAGAATTGAGATCAGTCTATCTGCTTTAACTTCAATTTCTTTAGATTCTTTTTGCAAGCTGGTTACGAATTTATTGTTGTCATATACTCCACGGACAGCTTGAAAATCACGATCCCTGGTATCAACGTCCCCATCAATGCCAAATCCAAGTTTACTGCCAGGGTCAAATTCTTTTTCAGCATCCTTCAGAATCATATTATTCAGCTTAATGGCATTTATTTTCCAGTCTGTAATGATCTGGATTAAACTATCGATCGGAATCTTATCAGGGTTATCTCCGGTTTGCTGACGAATGAGGCTAGAACACCATATCCAGTTATATTTATTATAGTTATTATAAATTGAAGTAAGATTCTCAATTAATTCGTCAACCGACCTTATTTTGCTGGTTTTAACTGAATCGACCAGATCATCAATTTTACTTGCAGGTGAGAACAATCCGCAAATTTCCACCCACTTACCTGCTCCATCTGTATCCTGAACGGTCAACATACTTCTTAAATCTGTAAGATCTGAATTAGTATCCAATTCCTGGATGCGTTTAACTATTTCCTGACCAATATATAATTTCAGGGCCATTTCATAATACTTTCGGGTGGTTTTCAAAAGAAGGCGATGGATGTTTATCCCTTTATAATTAATATAATCCTGTCTTTTATCGGTTTTTTCAGCAAGTTCATTAAGAATGCTGATTCCATTAATTATTTTGCCAACAATATATGGATTGAACAAATCGAAATGGATCAGATCAAGCTTATCTGAATCCCTTCTTTTGTCCCTTATTGGCCATTTATCAATGTCTCTACGTGTACCAACAGAGAAAAGGTTCATTGCGGGGGTAAGTTCACTTTTCCCCTTTTCCTCCGAGATGTAAGAAAAAGGGAAATCTGAAGAGTCGAAATTTACATAATGTTTACCCATTACTACGGTAAATGCACCAATATGGCATGGAAGTAGCAGGTACGCAAAAGAACCTGTTTTTGATCCGCGTTCCAGAATGCCCTGGTGTATAGGACCAAGCTTGTACATATGATTGCTCTGATTTGTCCCGCTTCCGGCATTGAAAAATGAAAATAGACTGGCAATCATCAAAGTTGACTTATGGTGCGTCACTGTATAGGGTCCGGCAAAGACACTACATCCTTCGCCATGAAATGCTTCACAATTGGCAAAAAACAGTGAGTTTTCAGCTGAATATTGCTTACCCATTTTTACGCTTTGCCCGACAAAACTCTTGTCAATGATAGCTCCACTGTCGACCTTTGAGCCGGACAGAATGATGAACTTTTTTGCAATTACCCCTTCACCTATAATTGCAGGTGCCTCTTTGCAACTGATAATGGTTCCCTCTTCAAGAAGGATAGTTCCGGAAATCCTGGCATGACTTCCCACGTTTACATTACGCATTATGAGAGTATCCTGAATCCTAGCACCTGATTCAATTCTTCCGCGGTTTCTCTTTTTTGTCTCACAGTAATCACTAATGATCGCTGACAGCTTTTTGGTAAATTGCTGATCATGCCTGTAAAGTACTGCCAGATAAGCTATTTGAGATGATAGACGGTCAAAAATCTGAAGCTCTCTTCCTCCACCTTCATTTAAAACATCTATGCTGGTGCCGTTGCCAAAAGTGGATTCATCACTTGTTGTAAGAGAGCCTGCATTTTCAATGACAACGTTCTCCTCAATCAGGTAATTCGTGAGATTCCTGACATCAGATATATATACATTATCCTCTATCTCACAATTGCGGATACAACTGCTGTAAATTCCACATTTTTTCCCTATCCCTTGATTTGTTTCAATACTGCCTGAAAACACACCCAGGGTTATTTTGCCGTCGAACCTTGTATTATGGATATTTCTGGCAGAAAACTGTTCTTTTACAGAAATGTCGGACCAGTTATCTGCAAAACAACCCTGCGAGATAAGGGCCCTAATCTCTGAATCAGTTAATGGTCTGTAGTTCATCTTATAGGTTTAAGATTATTAGGGAAGGCTATGGGTGGTAACGTTTTCGAGATTGTTAAAATACTTGACGGTTTCGACCTGTAGCTCCATTGTTGCAGGCTCGTCACATACCAGCACAGTTTTCTGGTGCATCTGAAGGATGGATACTGTCCACATATGGCTGATTCCGCCCTCTACAACCTCCCTTACAGCACGGGCTTTATTATAACCAGTTATAACAATCAGGACTTCCTTTGCATCCATTACGGTACCAACACCAACTGTCAATGCCTGTGTGGGTACTTTCCTTATGTCTCCTGAGAAGAATCTTGAATTTGCGACAATTGTATCGTAGCTTAAAGTTTTGATTCTCGTTCTTGATGCAAGGGAAGATCCGGGTTCGTTAAAAGCAATATGACCGTCAGGACCTATTCCTCCAAGGAATAAATCTATACCTCCTGCCTTAAGAATCTTTTTCTCATAATCAGCACATTCTTTTTCAAGATCTTTAGCGTTCCCGTTAAGAATGTTTATATTTTCCTTTGGGATATCGATATGGTTAAAGAGGTTATTATACATGAAATAATGATAGCTTTCAGTATGATCTTCAGGAAGACCTACGTACTCATCCATGTTGAATGTTATCACATTTTTAAATGATACCTCTCCCTTCTTGTATCTCTTTATAAATTCCTGATACACCGGTAATGGTGAAGACCCGGTAGGTAACCCTAACACAAATGGCTTATCCTTTGTTGGATTTGCCTTTTTGATTTTCCCGATTATATAGGTCGCGGCCCAATCGCCTACTTCTGAGGGGTCTTTTTTAATAATGATTCTCATAGCTTAATTTTTTAAATTTTATAAATAATTTAGTTTTTGGTGTCACTGTACGGTTGAAGTATTGAGTAAAATGCGGGCATCTGTAACATAGCAGCCTTTGGTTTCTTCAAGCACAATTAAAGGATTTATATCCAGCTCTTTAATTTGTGAGCAATCAAGAGCCAGCTGGCTTAATCTGATTAGACATTCTCTTATTGCTGCAATATCGCGCGGTGCTTTTCCCCTAATTCCGTGAAGGATTTTATATGATCTTATTTGTTTTATCATAGAATCGGCAATTATCTCATCAATCGGTGCGACCCTCAAGCTAATATCTTTAAAAACTTCAACATACACTCCACCAAGTCCGAACATTACTATGGGTCCAAATGACGGATCTCTTTTTATCCCCAGGATCACTTCTTCACCTGATAAGATCATTTTGCTTACCTGAATCCCTTTGATTCTTGCTTCGGGCATAATCTGCAGAACCTGTTCTATAATTGCGGTGTAAGTGTTCCTGGCCTCTTCGACTGAATTAATATTTAGTACAACCCCTTTTGCATCAGATTTGTGTATTATGTCATCTGACATTATTTTCATTACTACAGGGAATCCAATATTCAGAGCAACTAAGGCTGCTTCATCCGGTGAAGTCGCCAGTTTGCTTGAAACTACAGGGAGACCATATATTTTGAGAATGCTGACAGCTTCATCCTCGGGAAGGTAAAAGTGATTATTCCTGATGGCTTCATTCAATATTGAGTGAACTGTTTTTGTGTCCACATCCGTATAGATACGCTGTGGATGAGGATTTATATCGATGTCGCGATAAAAACGGTAAACCCTCGAAAAACTCTTGCACATCGATTCAGGGAGGATATAATGCGGAATTTTATTTCTAAGTAGGATATCAACACCAACTGCAACATCTGCTTCTCCCATAAAGGAAGCATAAACCGGTTTGGAATATTGTTTTGAGACTTTTACCACCTCTTTGGCTATAGTTTCGATATCTGTCATGGACTGAGGTGTCAAAATCACGAAAACTGCATCGACATCATCTTCTCTGAAGGCTCCATTTAGTGCTATGCTGTACCTGTCTGCACGGGCATCTCCAACTACATCAACAGGGTTTTTAATATTTGCGTTTGCTGGCAAACACTTTCTGAACTCCCTGGTGGTTTCCTCTGAGAACTTTGCAAGTTGGAGTCCATTGTGTATAGCTGCATCGGTAGTTAATACACCCGGACCACCAGCATTTGTAATAATGGCAACCTTGTTCGATCGCGGTGCCGGTTGATATGCAAAAGCAATTGCAATATTGAACATTTCTTCAATATTGTCGCAGCGGATTATTCCAGCCTGTTTAAAGGCTGCATCATATATCTCATCATTCCCGGCCAGAGATCCGGTATGTGAAGCGGCTGCTGAAGCTCCGGCTTCAGTTCGACCTGCTTTAAGGAGTAGGATAGGTTTTCCACTTAAACTTGTTACATCGCGTGCAGCCTTCATTAATGCACGGCCATCGGTAACTTCTTCCAGATATAATAAAATGACCTTGGTGTTGTCATCTTCCATTAAATAATAGATAAGGTCAATCTCGCTTATATCAACTTTATTCCCGAAACTTATAAACTTCGAAAAGCCTATATGCTTTGCTAGTGCATAATCCAAAACTGCTGTACACAGGGCACCACTTTGCGACAGGAAACCTATACTGCCCTGTTCAGGCATTTTACGGGCAAATGAAGCATTAAGGTTAATATATGGATCGGTGTTGATGATGCCGAGACAGTTAGGGCCGATTATAGACATTTCGTACTTTTCAGCGATACATTTGAGTTGTTTTTCCCGCTCCAACCCCTTTTCCCCGACTTCTTTGAAACCAGCTGAAATGATAACCACCCCTTTAATTCCCTTTTGTCCGCATTGTTCCAGTGCCAAATGACAAACTGTGTTTGGAAAAACAATGATGGCCAGATCAACCGGGTCATTAATATCCACTACGTACTTATATGCCTTAATGGAACATATCGATTTTTCTCCTGGACTAACAGGAAATACAATACCGGTAAACTCCGTCTTAAGTATGTTGAATAGAATATCGTAGGGAACTGTTCCTTTTACGTTGTTAGTGCCAACCACAGCAATTGATTTGGGATTAAATATCTTAACAATGTTCTGCTTGTGGATTTCTGTTCTTATAGACATTGGTTTCTTGTTAAAATTGAAATTTGCTATTCTAAATGCCGGATTAAGAAGGAAGGAACTACAGAAAAAATTATGACATATAATAGAAAATATTGGCTTTCGAGAAAAAATAATAGCAAGATCAAGTGATGTAAGTGTTTATGAAGTCAACAGCTTCCGAAACTGTTTGAACTTCCAGTGATTTTTCTTCATCCATCTCAATGTTGAATTCTTCCTGAAAGCCTGCAACCAGCCGAATACTTTGAAAGGATGATGCGCCTAAATCGAAAGAGAAGTTTGCATTATCCGATATTTCTGATTCATTAATCTCAAGTACTTTGGCGATTACTTTTTTTACCCTGTTTTTAATTTCTTCTCTTTCCATTTTAATAATTTTTAGTTGAGAGTCTCTGTTTTTATATAAAATTCTCCCTTTTTCCAGGAAGTATTAAAAAGAGTTTATTTTGATCTAATTTACTGAATTATAACATCTTAAACAATTGAAAACTAACCTAAAAGCTAATAAATATAATAAAAGAATTGGATATAATGAAAAAGCAATACATAATACTGACATACAGTATGTTAAAAATATTTTTTATTACAAATTTATTTCAGAAATGCCTAACCTGAAAACAAATTGTCTTAAGTTTGATAATATAACCAACCAGGGTATTAAAGACCGTTTAAATGAAACTGATATCTTATTTTGGAAGTGCTACTTTCTTGCAATACATTAATTCGAAAAGCGATAAACCATTTGATGACTTAAAATATGCTTTTTGTCTGATCATTTTTTGGATGCAGTCCTAATTGCCAGTTAACTAATTTACTTTTAAGCAACGTTTTTACTTTTAAGCAACGTTAAAAGTACATTGAATTTGACGAATTAAGTTTCTTTATGTTATCAGTTCGTTCATTTCAAAATTGTAATTTTATGTTTATAATTCATCAGGTTATTAATTCTAAAATTACGGCAATGAAAAAGGTAGCAGTAGGTATAGATTTGGGTGGAACAAATACAGTTTTTGGTTTTGTTGACAGGGACGGGAATATTCTTGGAGAAGACCGGTTAACAACCACACAATACGATGAAATTGAAGTATTTGTAGCGGCTTTGTATGAAAAGATAATTATAACAGGACAAAAAATAGTGGATGGTATCGAAATTATTGGATTTGGAATCGGTGCCCCAATGGGGAACATAAATAAAGGAACAATAGAACATGCTGCAGGGCTTCCATGGAAAGGGATTGTACCGCTTGCAGAGATTTTTAGCAAGCACACAAAACTTAATGTAATCGTAACAAATGATGCAAATGCAGCAGCAGTAGGGGAGATGATATATGGAGGTGCCAAAGGGATGAAAAATTTTGTAGTAATTACTCTTGGTACCGGGCTGGGCAGCGGATTTGTCATTGATGGAAAACTTGTATATGGGCATGATGGATTTGCTGGTGAAATCGGGCACACAACAATACGTCCGGGTCCAGTTAACCGCGAGTGCGGATGTGGTAGAAAAGGGTGTCTCGAAACCTATGTCTCGGCAACCGGACTCAAAAGGACACTTCTGAAGATAATGGCTGATAGTAATAAACCAAGTGAGTTGAGGAAGTTAAGTTTTGAAGAACTTGATTCCGAAATCATTCATGATGCAGCAAAACGAGGCGATTATATTGCAAAACTCGCTTTCAGACATACTGGAATGATGCTCGGTTTTAAGCTTGCCGATGTAGTGGCACATACCAATCCTGAGGCAATTTTTCTTTTTGGCGGACTTGCCCTTGCCAAGGATCTGATTTTTGAACCGACAAAAGAATTCATGGAAGAAAATCTTCTAAGTATTTATAAAGGAAAGGTCAAGCTTCTGCCGTCGGAGTTAAGCACTCAGAATGCAGCAGTTCTGGGAGCCAGTTCACTTGTATGGTCAGTTAAGGAACTCTGATCTATAGATTAATAAATAAATTTTCAGTTCAATTTTAAATACTTAATAATAGTAATATAAGTAAACTTGATTTTAACGCATTTACATTTTAGAAAAATGCATTTGGGAACATTATTCTTTCCATCCGCCCCCAAGACTCCTGTATAAAGCGACGACTGATTGTAATTGCTGAAGTTTATCATTAATGCTATTAAGTTGGGCAGAAAGCAGACCAACTTCCGAAGTTAATACATCAAGATAGTTTGTTGTGGATGTGTATTTAAGCAATTCCATGGTATAACTTACTGATTTTTCGAGGTACTCCACTTGACTTGTCCGTAATTTCATTTTCTCAGTTGCAGCCTGATATCCGTACAATGCGTCAGACACCTCCTCTCCGGATCTTAGTATCACCTGCTTGTATGCTGCTACGTTTTCTTCCTGGTCGGCAAGGGCTGTCTTCAACCTCTCCCTGTTGATCCCCTGGTTAAAAACAGGCTGAACCAGGTTCCCCAACAGGCTCCAGAAAACCGAAGAAGGATTGAACATTTTAGATATGTCACTGGCAACCAGGCCTGCTGCAGCCTGTACAGTAAGTGAGGGGTAAAAGTATTTTCGGGCAGCATTGGTCATTTCATATCCGTACCTTAGCTGATATTCTGCTTCCTGTACGTCGGGTCGATTGGCAACCAGTTGCGCGGGAGCACCGATTTTGAGCTCTACGGAAATTCCCTGTTCCGAAAGGGTGCCCCTTGCAATCGGACCTGGGTTCCTTCCAATCAGAACACTCAATGCGTTTTCTGTTTCATAGATACTCTGTTTGATATCCGGAATAGTGACTTTGGCAGAATAGAGGTTAGCCTGGCTCTGCACCAGGTCAGCACCGGTAACCAGATCATTCTCTTTCATCAGCTTAATGGTCTCTACATCAGAATTTCTGAGTTCAACGGTTTTTTCCGTTATCTTAAGCTGGGCATCCAGTGCAAGCAGAGCATAGTAACTGTCAGCAACATCTGCTATCAGCTGTGTCTGGACCGCCCTTTTATATGCTTCACTCTTTAAAAATAGATCAAAACTCGCACGTTTGTTATTGCGAAGCTTACCCCATAGATCGACTTCCCACGATGAGCTTCCCCAGAGCTCGTAACCCCCTGGTACTCCCAGTACTCCATTGTTTTGTGCGGTACCACTTGCATTGGCACTAAGAGTAGGGAAAAAAGCAGATTTGTTTTGCCTGAGTGCCGCTTCTGCCTTTTTCATTCGTGCAACGGCAATCTGTAAATCGAGGTTGTTATGGACGGCCTCATCAATCAGGGAATCCAATATTTTGTCGGGGAACAAGGTTCTCCAAGGAATATTGGCAATATTTGAAGTGTCTTTTGACACCGAGTCTCTGAAAAGAGTTTCCTGCGATAAAATCTTAGGTTCCTTAAATGGCTGAGCCACTTTGCAGGAATTAACTGCCAGTATCAGGATCAGGGTGAACAGGATTGAAATCGTGGGTTTGAATTTGTCTTTTAAGTACATAACGCTCAATTTTATACTGCCATTAAGTCTTTGTCGGTATTTTCTTCAGGATTATCCTTGCTCTTAAATTTTTCCTGAAGGGTCTGAAAAATGATAAACAGTACAGGAATTACCAGGACACCGAATAATGTGCCAAAGAGCATGCCTCCCACTGCAGATGTCCCTATTGATCTGTTGCCGTTTGCTCCTGCGCCTGAGGCCATCATCAGGGGCATTACGCCGAAAATAAATGCCAGGGATGTCATTATTATGGGCCTGAAGCGGGCTTTTGCACCTTCAGATGCTGCCTTAATAACTGACATCCCCTGCTCTCTTCGGGATGATGCAAATTCAACTATCAGTATTGCGTTTTTGGAAAGCAATCCTATCAGCATTATAAGGGAGATCTGAGTATAGATATTATTGTCAATTCCAAATATTCTGGCAAATACAAATGTTCCTGCAAGACCAACCGGCAGGGATAGCAATACTGCGAATGGGAGCAGGTAGCTCTCGTACAATGCGCTGAGCAGAAAATAAACGAAAAGAAGGCTCAGGATAAATACATATATCGCCTGGGAACCACTGTTCTGTTCCTCACGGGTCACACCTGAAAACTCGAAACCATACCCCGGCGGCAGAGTCTTCTCAGCAACATCTTTTATTGCCATGATCGCTTCACCGGAACCGTATCCTTTATTTGGAGATCCTATTACTGAGATGGAAGTAAACATATTGAACCTTGATATCCTTTCTGGTCCGTAGGTCTTTGTAAGTGTTATGAATTCCGTTATGGGAGCCATTTCATTATTCGCAGTACGTACAAACACTTTATTCAATCCTTCCTCATTGGCCCGGGAACCTGGTTCTGCCTGGACCATTATCCTGTATTGTTTGCCAAACTGGTTGAAGTTGGAAACATAAATTCCACCAAAATTAGCCTGCATGGTGTTCATTATTGTGCTTACATTCAATCCAGCCTGTTTAACCTTCGGAACATTTACGGTAAGCAGGTATTGAGGGAAATTCGGGTTAAAAGATGTTGTGGCGATCTGAATTTCCGGACGTTTATTAAGTTCAGCCAGGAACTTCTGACCGACCTTATAAAACTCCTGAATGGTATGCCCCCCCTTATCCTGTAGTTCAAAGGAGAATCCGCCGCTAATGCCAAATCCCATTATTGTAGGCAATGAGAAAGGCATGATCATGGCATCCCTGATCATGGATGTTTTCTTCATGAATGTTTGGATGATGTCCTTATTACTTATCCCCTTCCGTTCCGCCCAGTTTTTGAGTTCAAGGATTACCATTGAATATGAGCTTCCGCTACCGGCTATCATGTTCTGACCCACCATCCGCATTACATTATTTACTCCGGGAATTGTTCTAGCAATACTGTCAATTCTGTTTGTCACTACCATGGTTCGTTCCATCGACGAAGCGGGAGGTAGGCTGATACTGACAAAAACTGTTCCCATATCCTCCTCAGGGACAAAGCTCGAAGAGGTAGTTTTCATCAAAATAAACAGTCCGATTCCGAAAAGGGCAACGGCACTGATTACAATCCATTTTTTTCCGGAAAGGAAAGAGACGGTGCTTGTATATTTTTCCCTGGCAGAATTAAATCCCGCATTGAAGAGCTCGTAAAATTGATGCGACTTTTCAGGTTTATTGATTTTTTTGTTATGAGGTTTCAGAAATAATGCAGCCAGAGCGGGGCTGAGTGTAAGAGCATTGACAGCGGAAATAAGAATTGCAATTGCAATTGTAATTCCGAATTGTTTATAAAATACCCCTGAAGACCCTCCCAGAAATGTAACCGGGATAAATACTGAAGCCATAACAAGTGTTATAGAG
The DNA here is from genome assembly GCA_050014255.1 of Bacteroidales bacterium. Taxonomy (GTDB): domain Bacteria; phylum Bacteroidota; class Bacteroidia; order Bacteroidales; family VadinHA17; genus LD21. Next base: position 44,807 of record JBEKDR010000009.1, read on the forward strand.
ATAATTGCAACAGATATTTCATTCATTGCATCTATCGACGCTTTCCTGGCAGAAGTATAACCCTGGTCAAGCTTGGCATGTACAACTTCCACCACCACTATTGCATCATCAACAACTATTCCTATTGCAAGCAGCATGGCAAAAAGCGTAAGGAGGTTAATGCTGAAATTGAACAGGTAAAGGAAGAAAAAGGTCCCGATTATAGCAACCGGTACTGAAATAGCCGGGATAAGGGTGGCACGGAAATTCTGCAGGAAAAGAAAAACAACAATGAATACCAGAACGAATGCTTCAAGAAGGGTTCTGATGATCTTTTCTATGGAGGCATCAAGAAACTTGTTGGCATTGACCAGGTTGGTATAATGAACACCTTTGGGGAACTCTTTCGACGCCTCATCCAACACCTTCAATGATTCCTTTATGACATCCCTCGCATTTGATCCTGCGGTCTGGTTTATAGCAATGTTGGTTGTAGGCTTTCCGTTTGCGAACATGTCGCTGTTGTACGACTGTGCTCCAAGCTCAACTTTTGCAACATCTTTAAGCCTCAGAATATGGCTGTCCTTTTCCGTTCTGACGATTATATCTTCGAACTCCTTTACTGTTTTAAGCTTCCCGGTATATCTGATCACGTACTCAAAACTCTGTTTGCCCTGTTCCCCGAATTTTCCCGGAGCCGCTTCAATATTCTGATCGAGCAGGGCATCTGTAATATCGCTAGTTGCTATGTTATAAACTGCCATGATATCTGGTTTAAGCCAGATACGCATGGAATACATCATTGAACCAAAAGCATTTGCTCCGCCAACTCCGTTGATCCTTTTAATCTTGGGGATTATATTGATTTCAGCATAATTCTGGAGGAAGATCTGATCATAAGCCGGGTCATCACTGTAGATGGCAGAGATCAGCAACATACTGCTTTGTTGTTTTCTTACTATAACCCCGGCTCTTGTGACTTCAGCCGGGAGTATGCCTGTAGCTGCTGAGACCCTGTCCTGAACATGTACCGCAGCCATATCAGGATTTGTACCAACCGCGAAATACACATTTATGGAACCGTTGCCATCATTGGTTGCATTTGATGTCATGTACGTCATCCCCTCAACGCCGTTGATCTGTTCCTCGAGCGGGATTATCACACTGTTAAGGACCACATCAGCATTGGCACCTGCGTAATTGGCTCCGACCATAACGGTAGGGGGAGCAATGTTGGGATATTGCTCAATAGGAAGTTCAACCAGACCAAGGACCCCCAGCATTACTATTATAATTGAAATAACAGTACTCAGAACGGGGCGCTCAATAAATCTTGTAAACATAAGTTGAAGCTCTTTAAATTCGCTAAATGATATTCTTATAGAAACTTTCAGGATCCGTCTCCTTTGGTACAATGGTGTCGCCATCTTTCAGCGAACTGATCCCGTCTATAACCACGCGGTCTCCAGGTTTCAAGCCCTCGATAATCAGGAAATAATGTCCGTCGTCACTCGGCGTCGAGGTAATGGAAACAGCTTTAACTTTATTATCATTGCCCACAGTGAATATGAAGCGCTTATCCTGTAATTCATATGTTGCACTCTGGGGTACGATTAATGATTTGTTTTTAACACTGGGTATCCTGACCGTTGCGCTTGAACCGCTTCTTAAAATGCCGGAAGGATTCTTAAATACAGCTTTAAAAGTCGCAGAACCGGTTCCGGTCGAAATAAGTCCGCTGGCCATTTCGACCCTCCCTTTTTCCTTATATTCTGTTGAGTTGGCAAGAATTAGAGTTGCCGGTGGTATGTTTTTAAGTTTTTCTTCAACAGTGGCTCCAGTTGAATCAAAAAGCATATCTAGAACCTGTTTTTCATTCCATGAAAAATATGCAAATACTTCACTGATGTCAGACAGAGTGGTCAGTGCTTCTGGATTGTTGTTGCCCACAAGGGCACCGTTTTTATAAGGAATTGTGCCAATTATTCCATCCTGCGGGCTTTTGATATATGTGTAATTCAGATTTGTTTCAGCATTTTTAAGAGCAGCACGGTCTTCTTCAAGCGCCGCTTCTTTTGCCTGAAGTGTAAGTTCAGCAGATTGTAACCGGTATTTGCTTACTATCTCTTTTTCGACCAGCGGCCTGATTTTTTCTATTTCAATTCTAGCAGAGTTCACATCTGCCACGGCGCTGTTGATGCGGGCTTTTGCAGTTATTACATCTTCTGCATACTGTGGATTATTGATCTTAAAAAGCAATTGTCCTTTTTTCACATGATCCCCTTCATTTACGAGGATCTCCTGCAAATACCCGCTGATCATAGGTCTGATTTCGATCACACGCTGTCCCTCAATGGTGGCAGGAAAATCATTATGAACAGTAACAGACTTGGGAACAAGAGCTATAACTGCATAATCTTTTACCATGTTTCCTCGCTGGAAACCTGCATTATTTTGTTTACACGAGAACAAAACCATCGTCATGAAACAGATCATTATTAAAGCACTTCTCATATAATATTGATTTTGAAATTTATTATTTTGTCATTTTTGAATTACTGCTTTGTCTCATTTGCTGAGAAGAGTAATTCCAGGATAATTCTCTTTCGTTCATATAGTATTTTTTGGTATTCTGTTTCACTGAGATTTAATATGCTCATCTGTAGTGGTTTCATTATTATCGGGTATATCATAAGGGAAAAAATATTCATCATGAAATGAACAGGATTATTTTTGGGGATATTACCTGCTTCCATTTCCTCTGATATCTCTTCAAGATATTGCTTAATCGGGGCAGGTTGTTTTTCATAGAATCCTGCAGAACTGTTTTTCTTTAATCGCCGCTGGATAAGATCAATTGTTACAAATGATTCCATGTAAGGATATTTGAGCAGATTGTTCATAAAGTCATCAATAAATCTCTCTGTTTTTTCTTTTAATGGCAGATCGGATGATAATATCAGATCGGAATTTCTTATGAATTCTTTCCTGGTCGTTTTGATAGCGGTTGCCAGCAAAGTTTTTTTTGAGCGGAAATAATAGTTTATCAGTGTTCTGTTAACTCCAGCAGCATCAGCAATATCCTGTGTTGTAGCATAGATTCTTCCTTCAGTAAAGAAGACTTTCATGGCAGTTTCTATGATCAATTTCTTGGTCTGACAATCTTTAACAGGCATGTTTTACAATTATGTTTGACAAAAATGTCAACAAAAATATGAATTTTAATTTTATTTACAATTATAATGATTATAAATTTAGGATAGAGTTGAAAAGCCGGCCCCCTGCCCATAGTTGGCCTTAATAATTTGACCACCAAAAGCTGGAGTTAAATTCTTGTTGTTAAGTTATTTCTAATCTGACGGGCCAAGTGCGGCGAATAAGTCTAGCTTTTGTTCTCATTTAGCGTTTCCCCCGCTATAAATAAATGAGAAAAAAAATTGTATATTGACCAGTTAATGCAATTTATTTACATAATAAATAAATTTTTCTTCTGCTCCGAATATCAGTGCCTTAATAAAATACCTTTTTCAATTTAGAGCAAATCTAAATGTTTTGAATAATCTGTACTTTTTAATCGATCCCTACCGCCATTTTTAAATTTACAATTATTTTATACCTTTACAATAAAGTGTTCTTTAATGTTTCTTTTATTCAGGTGAACCAATCGGTGACCTCAATTTTTAAGAGTTCATAAATGACTAATTAATTGAGCATTGCAAACTTGGTTCGGGAGGAGGCAAAATCGGAAACAAAGTGCTATTCTTTTATAATTCTTCGAACAAAATTTCCTTCAGAGGTAAATACTTCAACGATATAAATCCCCGTGAGATATGAATTCATTTCAAGGTTATATTTTCCGCTATTAATATTGATTGTCTGTAATAAACATCCCTGAAAATCAAATAACTGTAATCTGTTTATTTTACCTGATGACTCTATTGTAAGATTGTCTTTTACAGGTGTGGGATAAAATTTTAAACTTTGATTGTTTTCAACATTTTCAACCGACGTTATTATATCTTCAGTTGCAGTCCAGTTAGTTGCAACACTATTGTCTGATAATGGGTCAATCAACGCTAGATAATATCCGTTACCATCAGCATTCGGCCAAGGTGCCTGGTTTGAATACAGGACACTGTCTATTACATTTCCAAATCCGTCGACCAGCACAAGGGGTTCTCCTGTATTTGATAAACTCCTTGTAAACTGCCCTGAGGGTGAGACACCATATTTTGCCATGAAAACAGCTGAATTGCTTGCAAGTATTTTAGTTGAATTTGGAAAAATCTCAGAATATGCAGGGAATTGGTAAACAAATCCTGTTCCTCTGAAATAAACTCCTGTTAAGTTTACAGTTTTATTTCCAGTGTTAGTTATTTCAATGAATTCCAAGTCATTACTGTTTGGAAAATCAATAGTTGCTTTCGGATTATAATTAATCTTGGTTATGACAAGCGGTGGCACTGTCAGGTCGGGACAGCCAGATGTGGCCGACTGGATATATTTGGTAATCCATGGTATACGTGTTTGTATGAATGATTTGATTTTTGCAATATCAGTACTATAATCATCCGTCGGATCAGTATTATACTGTACATCAACTGTACTCCAAATGGTTCTGTCCCGTTCTGCCGCTTCGCTTATCCAGGCTACTGTCTGGTCTATAAAATTTGAAATTGATGAATAATTAAGCGGAGCTCCTGGTTGAGTAAGTTCCATCCATCTTTTATAAAGGCAGCATCTAAATTCCTTGCTGTTAAAAAGATCGTTCCAAAATTCGGATCCCTCGTTATCACCGTCACTAAATTGCCAGACATCGGTATGGCTCCTATTAAATCCCCAAAAGAAAAGATCATTTCCAAATGTAAGATCATTATCCCATATAGGTCCTGCTCTCAATTTCCCGTTCCTGTCCTTATGAAAATACGTGCTGTACTGGTAAGAATCAGCATTGGAAGATAATTCACTAATTATAATATAATCCACGAAAGATGGTATATCTATCACCGAAGGATACCCTGTTTCCAGTGTGGCATCGTCAATATGTGCTGTACGTGCCAGCTGCTGAAATACAGTATCGATATAGCTGTCCTGTTGTGTGGTTGCAATTCCTGGTTTAGGATATTCATTGTAATAAGTTACCGGCTCGGTGGCCACATAGCTAGGCATCGTCCATATAACAGGATCAGAGCTGTGGTCGGCTTTTACTATATAGCCTCCAGAAATATTGGGGAGATCATTATCAGTGGTAGCCATCTTCATGATATTAACTCTATCCTTCCCCTGTTTAATTTTTTCCTGCAGAACGAAGAGTCCTTTGAATACATTATTGACTATCAGTTCGCAATAGATCGTCCTTGAAGCATATTCGCCTATCTGTCTTGATAAATTATAGCATAGGTAATCCCGAATCATGGCAGGATCGAACCCCATTGCATTACATATCCAGTCATTATCGCTTGGTAGACCGAGAAGGGACACATTATTGTCAGTGACATTGTCGGTTTTTTTTGTGCTTACCCTATATTGCTTTTTTTGCAGGATATCCGTACTTGATCCTCTAGTTTTTATAGTTATCCTTCCATTGTAGTTTAAATATTGAAGGGAGTCCTGACTCGTTACGTAATTTCTTTGTCCCGGACCCCTGTAAATAACTTTCATATTTCCCAGAACATCAGTGTCCCCTATATCAACTCCACTATCAGTGTTGATTATTACTATCGGCAGGTTACTGTCAGTAAACGTCTGGGCAAATAAGCCTAAATGACAGAAATAAATAATAAAAATAAATAAAAATAGTTTCTTCATTAAGCAGGGTTTAGAGTCACAAATATAACGAAATTCGAGTCTTTTCATATAAATATAAACCCGGCATATTGACCTCTTTTAGCCGGTCAGATTTAACTTAACATACTTAATTAAACAACAAATATTTAACCCTATCCGTTGGTGGCTAATTTGTTTCGGCCAACTATGGTCAAGGTCACTGGCTTTTACAAAAAAGCATGGATAGGTTTTATTAGTATCGAAAATACTATAAACGAGTTATTTGTAAGGGATTATGTGTTATGCCGTGACTACCTTCTCATAGGCAATAGCTTGCCAGCCAATCTCCATCAAGTTGCTAGCTTCTAATATGAGCTAAATGAAAAGTAACCATACAGAATCTTTTTATGATGGTGGATTATCGAGTATGGCCCTAAGCTTTAAAGCATTCAAGTCGTCTCAGAAAAACTTTGAGGAATATGATTACGACAAAGAAAAGTAACCTTATAGGTATAAATACCTAATTTTTAGACTCTTTGCCTAGAAGATGAATTGCATTTTTTATATTTGGATATCATAATAAGACTAAAACTATGTTCAGAATAGCAATTCTTATTTTGTTCTATTTTACATTTCCTCTGATAATCATCTATTTGTGTAAGAAGTGGTCCTTTCTTAAAAAGTTGGGATCAATTGTCTTGGCTTATGCATTTGGTCTTCTAATTGGATCAATTGGTATCTTACCAAGGGGCAGTTCCGGCTATCATCTTGCTCTTCAGGGCAGAGCTGCAATCCCCAGACCTGAACTTGAGACTTTAGTCAGGCAGGGAAAAGCAATTGAAAAGGATTATTATGTTAATCAAATAGCTCAAACCCAGGATCTAATTCCTTCAATCGTTATCCCACTAGCTTTCCCACTTTTGCTTTTTTCACTTAATATTAAGAAATGGTTACGATATGCCAAGATAGGATTAATTTCTGTGTGTTTGGCTCTGCTGTCAGGCTTGATAATGGTTCCAGTGGGTTTCTTTATTTTTAAAAATTCAATTCCTGAAAGTTGGAAACTGGCAGGTATGTTTGTAGGGATATATGCTGGAGGAACACCAAATTTTGTTGCTTTGAAGCTAGCACTTAATGTTGATCCGAACCTCTTTGTAATTGTAAGTACCTATGATATGATTGTAGGAGCAGTATTAATCCTTTTTTTTATAACAATTGCTCCAAAACTTTTCAGATTGATACTTCCTCCATTCCAGAACGTACCGGATACAAATGAAAATTCAGATACTAGTTTTGCTGAGATTGAGACTGATTATGAAGATTATTCAGGTATGTTCAAAAAAAGCAGGATTTTACCCTTGTTAGGCGCCTTGGGTTTGTCTGTAGTAATATTTGCTGTCTCTTTCGGAATAAGCTTACTTCTGCCAAGAATTCCTCAAATGGTAGTGATTATTTTATCCATTACGACATTTGCTATTCTAGCATCGCTAATCAAATCGGTGAATACAATTGAAAAGACTTTTCAGCTTGGTATGTACCTGATTGTAGTTTTCTCACTTGCAGTTGCATCAATGGCTAACCTCAAAACAATGTTCGGTTTAGGGATGCTCAATCTAATTCTTTTTATATCATGGTGTTATTTCGGCTCACTGCTTTTACATCTAGTTCTTTCTATTATTTTCAGAATTGATGCTGATAATTTCGTTATAACATCAGCTGCTTTTATTTTCTCTACGCCTTTTGTTCCCATGGTTGCCGGAGCATTAAAGAACAAAGATATCATCATAACAGGTATTACGGGAGGCATAATAGGTTATATAGTAGGTAATTATCTCGGAATAGCACTGGCTTATTTTCTAAAAGGATTTTGACCACCTTAATACGGTTATTTTAAAACTGACATGCATAACTTAATTACAAACACTTTACTCCGGTCATATATGTTTAAGGACATCGGTTTTTACAGTCACTGAACCTTTTTGTTAGTTACAATATTATGTCAGGCAACTCTATCATCATCCTTTAAGAGGAAGCTCTATGTGGTCATGAAAATTAATAAGACTGCATGGAAACAGATTGGTGATATTATGTGTTGAATTGAGTTTGAAATCATCTACTTCTGGTCTGTGTTTTCTTCAAAGTACTTGATCGCTTCACCAACAGTACTGATACTTGTAGCCTGGTCTTCAGTAATACCAATGTTGAATTCTTTTTCAAACTCCATGATTAATTCAAGAGCGCTAAGAGAGTCAGCACCTAGATCATTTTTGAAACTGGCTTCCAGAGTTACTTCTGATTCGTCAACTCCTAATTTGTCAATGGTGATTTCTTTTACTCGTGAGGCAATGTCAGACATTTGCTTAATCAACACTTGTTTAAACTATTATGGAATCTTAACAAACTATTTTTAGGCGAAAATATTCTTACTATTTAAATTAAAAGAAATGTTTGGAAATAATCATATATAGAATATGGCTGCAAATTATTGAAAATTTTGGAATTCCAGTGCGAGTTTAAAAACCCTATCTTAATTCAAAAGATAAAATATTCTAAGTATATTCAAACCCATAAAAATCTAAAAGGATTCATCATTATTTCCTGGTGATCCTTAAACAGATCAGGGTTGGTAGGTGCTGTTTTGAGGAATCAAAAATAAAAGTATTATTTAAATACCTTTAATAATTTTAAATATGATAAACAGCCTCTTACAATCTACTTATAAAATTTCAAAAAAGACATTTCTTTTATTACTTTTATTTATGGTACCTATAGTGGCTTCTGCATCTGTAGGTAAGGTACCATCAGTTGGACCGGTGAGGGTCGAATTCATAATATTTGGATTAATACTTTTAGGAGTTGCACTACTTCACAAACAGACTTTCTGGGTTGCGGTAATTGGATTAACAGTCCTGCTAATATTCAAATTTATCTTTGATCCGGGATTCCATTTTATTGAGCATGTGTTCGGACAAAATACTATGATTGAACAGCTCATGAACAAAAATCTCAGACAGGGTGAATGGGGAATAATTTTGAATCTTCTGGGATTATTGCTTGGATTTGCAATTCTTGCAAAGATATTTGAAGAATCAGGTTTGCCGGAAGCTCTTCCTAAATTTCTTCCGAATGACTGGAGGGGCCCATTTATTCTTCTTGTATTTGTCTGTGTAATCTCCTCATTCCTCGATAATATTGTAGCTGCCCTGATTGGTGGAGCAATTGCTATTGTGATTTTTAAAAACAAAGTTCACATTGGTTTTATTGTTGCCATTGTAGCTGCCAGTAATGCCGTGGCAGTGGTAGTGTTGTTGGTGATACTACCACTACTATGATGTGGATTGACGGAGTTAGTGCATTGAATGTTCTTCACGGATTCGTTGTAGCACTAACAGCACTTGTCTTCTTTGGCTGGTTTGCTTCCCATCAGCAAGATAAATATCAGAGAATCCAAAAAGACCCCAACCTCGTTATTAAAATTGACTGGATAAAATTGCTGATAGTTTTACTAATGCTTATTGGTGCAATTATTTCCAATTTCCTTTATGATATGCCTGCTCTCGGGGTATGGATAGCTATTCTGGTTGGAGCAATTTTCAGACCTATTCCATGGAAAGAGGTGCCAGGTTCCATCAAAGGATCTGTTTTTCTTCTCTGCCTTGTATTCTGTGCTTCCCTGATGTCTGTTCAGGATCTGCCTAATGCTTCCTGGGTAACAGCCCTTGGCCTTGGTTTTGTTTCATCTGTTGTTGACAATATCCCGTTAACCAAATTGTGTCTCGAGCAGGGTCACTATGACTGGGGTATGCTTGCATATACAATAGGTTTTGGCGGATCGATGATATGGTTCGGGTCATCTGCAGGTGTTGCAATTACAAACAAATTTCCAGAAGCACGCCATGTGGGCCGCTGGGTAAAAAACGGCTGGCATGTTGCAGTGGCTTATATAATTGGTTTTACCGTATTATATCTTACTTTAGGATGGGAACCTGCTGATAACAGAGAACATAAGATTGTCAATTGTCCTGTACCTGGTTGTCCAATGGCGAATAAACATGAGGTTCTAAATAAAGTGGGTATAAAACAGTAAGCTATGACATGATTTCCAGAGACTTAATTCTCACTTCAGTGAACATCATAAAGTCATTTATGGCTATTAGTTTTGTACATCACTATTTAAAAACGTTTTTATTCCTTATCTCTGAAATATTGATGTAGCCCTGGTTGGAGGTATTATATTTGCTCAGCCACTCAATTTGATTATTCTTATGAAAACTAAAGGTTTGCTATTTTACAATTTTATAAATCTTAGTACTGAAAATCAGGTTTAATTAAAATCAAAAGAACCTAATTTTAGACGTTTTTATGAAACAAAAGTTCCCAGTGACCGTTTAATTAATTAAATGGGGATTTTCTTACTAATTCATAATAATCATGAAAATCAAATATTCTTTTATTCTTTTATTATCGTTTACATTATTAATGGGATGTAAAAAAAGCAACGAGCCTACTACTACGGGAATAGTCTCAGGCACAGTTACAGATGCTTCAACTGCCGCTTTAATTCCAAGTGCACTTGTTTTGGTTTTTGATGCCAATACTAATGCTCCGGCTGCAAATAGTATTTTTACGAGCAGCAATGGTTCATATTCTTTTGACATCACTCCGGGCAGTTATTATATAAAGCTGTCAAAACTTGGATATGAGAATCTTCCGCCTGCTAATATTATAGCAGTACCCTTTACAGTTGTTTTACAGCAGACAGTCACAATGGATTTCCAAATGAATCCATTGACAACTACAGGTCTGGGAACAATTTCAGGACAAGTTACTAAATCATCAAATCCTGCTACGGGGGTTTTGGTTGTTGCTTCAGGCACTTCGGCTGGTTATTCTTCTGTAACTGATAAAAATGGAAATTACTGGATTTATAACGTTCCTGCAGGAACTTATACGGTGAAAGCATGGGAATCAGGATATAATTCATCATCTGCAAATGTCGCTCTTGCTTCAGCAGGAAACAGCCAGAATAATAATCTTACACTCGATTCAGGTGCTTCTGGAAGTGTAACAGGTTCTATTACTTTTCTTGCCACTACGAACATAGAAGTTGATGTTTCACTTGTTAATCCCCAGACGAAAGAAACAATACCAGGTCTGACAACCATTACTTCAGGTGGAAACTATACAATATCCAATGTTCCGACTGGTAATTATATTGCCAGGGCAAGCTATGCAAATGACGGAAAGGTTGTAGACCCTGATTGGATTCTTAAAAATGGAGAACCCATGGTTACTGTCAGCACATCAGCTGTAACTTTAAATTTCAGTGTTACAGGTGCAGTTACCCTTGCAAGTCCGACAAATGCTGCAGCATCAACATTACCTTATGCAATAAACACAACAACTCCAATTTTTAGTTGGTCGGCATACTCCAGTGCAGATGATTATGTTATCGAAGTAAGCGATGTTAACGGGAATGCAATCTGGGGCGGATTTAGTAGTAGCGGGACAGTAAAAAACATCACCGTACCAAAAACAACGACATTTATCATGTATAATAGTGATGGGCAGGCAACACAGGCGCTTCAAAACGAACACATTTACAGATGGAGAATTTTTGCGAGTAAAGATGACAGCAGTGACCCAAGAGGCTGGAAGATTATTTCTGTAAGTGAAGAGCAAGAGGGACTGATTAAGGTAGTTCTATAAAGAAATTAATTCAGTAAGATATTTAGCCAGTTACATGAGTTTTGTGGAATAGTTTTTTTATTTATTTTGACAATATCATCCATATCTTAATTAATCTTTGGTTAGATACTTTAATATTTAAATACCCCTATGCTCTGACCACAGGTTTACAAAAGTAAGTTTCTCTTTCTATTGATTTTTCTCATATTAATAAAACTTCAATCAGAATTCAGGTTCTTTTAATATTGTTGCCAGATCCCGACGCCCAAATCGTCGTTGAACGTAGTAAAACCAGAAACCTTGTTTACATTTAAAAACCGAGCATCTTGAAAACTTTTTGCCAGTTAGATTACACTTAACATATATAATTAAACAATAAGTATTTAATGCCAGCTTTGAATGGTCAATTTTTTCCAACCAACTATGGTCAATGTCGCTGGCTTAACTAACATAGTGTAAAATCTATTTAATTTATTATTTTAATAATGTACACTTGTTATTATTTTTATACCAGAATCTTCTAAAAGTTTTCTACCTTTAAGATCATCTAGTTCAATTAAAAAATAAAATGCAGTTACTTTTCCACCTAAAGTTTCAATAATGTTGCGAACGGCTTTTGCTGATCCACCAGTAGCTATAAGATCATCAACTATAAGTACTGTATCATCTTTTTGAATATCGGACACTTGAATACATAAAGTATTTTCTCCATATTCCAATGAATATTTCATTTGAAAAGTTTCTCCAGGAAGTTTACCAGGTTTTCTTGCTAATACAAGAGGTCTTCCGTAAACATAGGCAAACAAAGCTCCTAATATAAATCCTCGTGATTCAATTGCTACAATTTTATTAAATTTTAAATCATTATTATCAACTGATTCATCTATTTCTTCTCTGACTAATGTCATTCCTGAATCACTATTAATAAGAGAAGTTATATCTCTAAATATTATTCCTTTTTGCGGAAAATCAGGAATATTTTTAATCAAACTTTTTATTTTTTCTACTCTTGTCATATTGCTTTAATTATCCTACATGTTTTTTCATCTTCTATAATAATTTCATATTCTAAATTTAAATCTAAAGGTTCAGGATCTATGTACCATCCATGATTTAAATGAAAAGCATCATCCGATAATTTCCATGCATTTTTTGCATATAAATAATCTCCATTTTCATTTATAGCATATACTTTATTGTCTTTGGATATAATTTTACTTTTCATTATTTAGGTCATTTTAGTAATTTTTATTATGTGATAATTACAAACTAAATTTCAAGGATCAGGGTTCATGACCATCATTATTCCAACTTCACCATACCTTGATTTCCATCCTTTCCCATTATTGTTCCAAATTGCAGACATCTTCTGTTTCAAACCATTTTTATTTATTGTCTTATCTTCATCACCAGTTATTTAAAACATGAAATAATTTTCTTTTAGAAATTTCAATAATTGATTCGGGGTCTTAATCCAAGATTTTTTTATCTCTTGTATTACCATTGTATTCGGGAAAGCATGGTCAAGTGTCATATTCTTTGATTTAAGCGCTGTTCCAGATAATGCTAATTTATTAAATTCATCAGAGATACCAAAATAAAATCCTTCATTTTCAGGTATTCAAATATGTCATTAACTAATTATCTTAAGTGTTGCTCGCGAACATCCTTATGCATTGTTGTCATAATAAGTTGTGTAGCCAGACTGCCTATTTTAAGTACAGGGAGTCACCTGGCTAATCCGGTCTGGATAGACACGAATTATGCTCTGCTATTGTTTACGATGAAATAATAGGAATGTTACATAAAACACTATAAAACAATCTATTAAATAGTAGGTTTCTAATAGCAATTTACTTTTAACCTATATATATCAAATTATCAATTATGCAACTCTACTGCTTGCGATTTTGAGAAGAACAAAATAAAGTTGCTTATAGCATAAGTAAGGTTTAATTTTGATAATGAAATAAATAGACCTCTGATGTCATGTATTATTGAAGGATTTAATTATGACATCTTCATCAGCTACCGCCAGAAAGACAACAAAGGCGACAGGTGGGTAAGTGAGTTTAAGCGTAATCTATTAAATCTGTGAAATATGAAACTAGAAATCTTTCGGATCAAGCTTGGTCTGAACAGTTGTTATCTCATCCGTGGTAAAGATGTTGTGATGGTTGATGGCGGCATGCCAGATAAGTTAAAATTATTTAAAAGTGAGCTTTTAAAACTTGAAATTCAACCATCTGAGATCAAATTAATTGTGCTAACACATTCGCACTTTGATCATTGCGGATCAGCCCGTGAAATCCGTAATTTGACCGGTGCAAAGGTTGCTATTCATGAAAGTGAGAAAACCTATCTAGAAAATGGTGGTATGTTAATTCCAAAAGGGGTAAATATTTATGGTAAAATTACCCAGCCATTGCTTTTCCCATTTTTTAAGAAGATCTCTTTCCCAAAGTTTATTCCTGATATTCTGATCACAGACAAGCCCTATTCCCTTTCAATGTATGGAATTGATGGAAACATTATTTATACACCGGGACACACAAAAGGATCAATAAGTGTTATTCTTGATTCAGGAGAAGGATTTGTCGGCTGTATGGCTCATAATGGGTTACCATTCAGAATCCATCCGGGTCTGCCAATATATGCACAGGATATCGAATCAGTTAAGAAATGCTGGAAAATATTGATTGACAAAGGTGTAAAAATGATTTATCCTGGTCATGGAAAGCCCTTTCCTGCGGAAGTCATGAAAAAATCGCTTGGATACTAATAATAGAAGTATTAATAATCAGTTTCAAAAGCCGTACAATCTGACCACATTTGGCTTGCCAGATTGCATTTAACATAGTTCTGAAATTTGATATCCGGAGGATTGAGTATATTGCATTTAATAATGGGGGAAATCAATATTTTTGTTTGGAGAAATGAAAACAGGCGAAACTCATATTTTACCTACTGGCAATATTCCAGAGTTTCTTTTTGCCCTGACGGAATGCTTAAGATAAGAGGAAGGGGATTGTTTCAAAACAAGAATAAATGGGTCAGTTATTCCTCAATTGAACCTCTTAGCAATTCTTTTGCTTTAAGCCAGTCATCTTCTGAAGTTCCATGTTCCCCACAGGCAATACGCTCGTGATAGATTTCCTTTGCTTTTTTACGAATCTCTTCTTCACTCGGTCCGGATTTACTGGTGGAAACTTTCTCGCTCTTTACTGCTTCCCTAGACTCAGAAGTTTTCTTTGGTCTGTTAACTGCCTTCGTTTTTGAAGTTTTCATAATCCCATTTTTTATCCTATTAAAACTATTGCTTTATATGCGTCAAATTTACATTAATAATTCATCATTAAATAATATAACCTAATCAATTATATTAAGATTAGGTTAAAGCTATAAAGCTTATAAAATTTATCAATAATATGCTTAAGCAATCAGTTTTTCCACACCTTAATCAGATCAATTCAGATAACTTCATGCAAGAAATAATAGATATTGTGCATATTACTGTCATATTGAACACCCTCTTTCAGTTTAATATACGCAGTCAGTATGTATCTAAATTAAGTAACATTAACTAATATTTTCAAATGAATTGAATGTAACATCATAAATTTTCTCACCTTTTATAGACATTTGGTCATTGGTTAAGGATAAATTTAATTTAAAACATTCTGCCGGCACAATTCATATACAATGATTCCATAAATAAGCAGGATTAACAAATCCCTAAGAGGAAATGGATTTTTTCCACAATAAATGGTACCTTTATAAAGGATTTTACGTACAGATCATAAGCCTAAATCCCCCTTAAAATGCGGCAATTTAAAATCAACAATCAGGTTACAAACAGGGAGAATTCATTTCTTGACAAGTACCTGTATGAGATTGCCAAGATTAAGCTGATTACTGCAGAAGAAGAGGCTGATCTTGCCATAAGAATACACAAGGGGGACCTTAATGCACGAGATCGTTTGATAAATGCGAATCTCAGATTTGTTATATCTGTCGCAAAGCAGTATCAGAATCTGGGCTTGAGTCTTGCGGATTTGATCAATGAGGGAAATCTTGGTTTGATCAAAGCGGCACAACGATTTGACGAAACAATGGGTTTTAAATTTATATCATATGCCGTTTGGTGGATCAGACAAGCTATTATGAAGGCCCTATCAGAAAATACAAGAATTGTACGGCTCCCACTAAACAGAATGAGTCATATTTATAAAATAAAAAAGATCAAGGCTGAACTTGAACAAAAGTATGAAAGAGAGCCAACTATCCTTGATATTACACAGGCATTAGAGCTACCTCCTGCTGATGTAACATTAGCTATAAAAAACGGTGGGAGGTATATTTCAATGGATGCCCCGCTTGTACAAGGTGAAGAAGAGAGCATGTATGATGTTTTATTAAGTGAAGATGCTTCCAGCCCTGATAAAGAATTGCTAACAGATTCATTAAGGAAAGACATTGATAGGATCCTTAATAAATTGACTCTAAGAGAAGCTGGCATTATCAGATTTTTTTTTGGATTAAATGGCAAACACACCCACACACTTAAAGAAATTAGTGAGGAATTTGATTTGACTAAAGAAAGGGTCAGACAAATAAAAGAAAGGGCGATCAAAAGATTAAAGTATACTACGGTATGTAAAGTATTAAAGACCTACTTGGGTTAACTTATAGAGAAACAAATTGATTATATTCATTTATTTTCAATCCTTATCATATCTCTGATTATTTCCCAGTATCCTTGCGTAGTAAGCTTCTTCACCGGTTTTTTCCAATTCAGCAATTGTGTGATTCATTGTCGAAACGCCATACTCTTTTTGTTTCCGTAAGTGAATGAACATTGCTGCTAAGTTCACTGCCGTTTCAACTCCTTTTGGGTTTCTGAATATCACGGTAAAAAACATCTTCCAATAAAAGAATCCAGTCGCTGAGTTAAAACCTGCCCTACCACAAACCCTTAGGAATGAACGCATATAAATAAGCCAGGTTCTGAAATTTGGATTATGTCTATAATGTGGTCTGATATTCAAGCCTGTATAAATAACCCGCTTATAATAATTCGAAGGATCATAAATTTCATTGACAACCCGAATAAAATTCTTAAGGATCTCGATACGTGAAATCAGTGTAATAAAGTTCAGACCGCTCGTTGTCTGGTCAATATCGCTCTCACCAATTGATCGGGATGCATGCTGAAACAACCTACCTTCAGATTCAAGACGGCGGGTTAATTGAGTATTTGGCAGTGCGTAAAGCAGACTGATCATTGCCATGCAGATTCCTGATTTCTGGATGGAATCGATCATATTATCGGCAATCTGTCTGCTTTCACTGTCGAAACCAATAATATATCCTCCATTACTCACTATACCATACGATAAGAGTTTCCTGACAGCATCTTCGATCGGTTTGTTAATATTCTGGATTTTCTTGTTCAGTTTCAAAGTATCATTTTCGGGTGTTTCAATACCAAGAAACACGTACCGAAAATCTGCATCTTTCATTAACTGAAGCAATTCATCATCATCGGCCAGGTTAATAGAGGCTTCGGTAGCAAAATAAAATGGATACCGGTGGTTTTTAGTCCATTTATTTAATTCACGCAAGAGGTCTTTAGCCTTCTTTTTATTACCAATAAAGTTATCATCGACTATGTCAACATGACCACGATAACCTAATTCGTAAAGGGATTGGAGTTCTTTG
Source organism: Bacteroidales bacterium (assembly GCA_050014255.1). Taxonomy (GTDB): domain Bacteria; phylum Bacteroidota; class Bacteroidia; order Bacteroidales; family VadinHA17; genus LD21. The sequence goes on from JBEKDR010000009.1 coordinate 61,961, forward strand.
ATCACCTGTTCGTTTGACTTAAATCTGGGTATTCGTCCATATAGCTCAATGATATCGCAGAATTCGCAATTAAAGGGACAACCCCTGCTAAATTGAATTCCGATCATAATATAATTCCGGAAATTGATCAAATCATATCTTGGAACAACAGAATTCAACATATTGGCCTTTTCCTCAGAAAAATATCTCCCGCTTTTTGCCCCCTTCTGCAAATCATTTAAGAACATGGGAATGGTAACCTCTCCTTCTCCCAAGACTAAAAAGTCGGCCTCGTGGTAAACATCAGGCTGTGAAGTAGGATCGGGACCACCAACCACAACAATGCGATCAAGATCATGCACCCTCTTAATGAAATTGAGCATGCTTTTCTGTTGAGTAAGCATCCCCCCTGTACAGACAATATCAGCCCATTTCACATGGTCATTTAGCAAAGGTTCAGCGTTCTCGTCAATTAACCTGAATATCCAATGCTGGGGAAGGAGTGCAGCCACTGTCAGCAATCCAAGAGAGGAAGCCGGGTATTTTGCCCCAACCATGTTACAAACTTCCTCGTAATTCCAGAAACTAAATCCTGAAAATTTTGTTTGTACAAGAAGGCATTTTGTATGCCCACCAAGCAAATCCTTCATTTATATCCCTTATCACTAAATCATAAAGTAAAGATAAGCGAAAATCAAAAACCACATTAGGGCACGCAATCTCCTCCAACCTACTCCCGATTTGCAGTAAACATAAAAACAACATGGCACAGCAATTTGATGCATTAGACATATTGACAATCTAGATTATAACGCTCACGTATTTGTTTTATTATGTATATGTTACAGAATCAATCAGCAATTCCGTCCGCCTCTAAAATTAAAAATCCCGCATATCGTTGATCTTGCCGGGTTAGCGTTTTAAAGAAGTGGAACAACTCGTAATTGATACATATGGATGGTCAGGTGGCTTTGCTTCGATGGACAAGAATTTATAAAACTTTGCTTCAACCAAAAACAAATTGAACACAACAAGTTCTATAAAAGTTGTTGTATTAATTTTCCTTTTTATTGAGTGTATATTTTATTCTCTTTTATCTGATAAACCTTTATGACCATAACCGATAGAGATACACAGAGAGTTATAAATATCGTATGATGTGTTAATTGGTATTTTTATAGTGCTGAATCAGAAAATTGTAGTAAAAAAGTTGGTAGCTTTTCAAACAGGTGAATCAAAAGGGGTACTTTATATTATTTGCATTGTAAATAACTGATTAAATGAGTATTGCCAAACAGGTTCGAGAGGAGGCAGGTTTCTAAACCTGTGATGGAGTTAGGCAATAACCTATAGACATAAATGAAATGCAACATGGTATTATATATTGTCTTTTAAAATTCGGCTAAAAATTATTTTTCTGATACTCAAATATTTTGTAAATTATATAGCAATAATACTACTGATTACATAAATAATTGCAATTAATAAACAATGCTTTGAACTGAACGAAACTATTCTTTCAGTGTTGAAGAAGTAGCGAATTAATCTTAATTATGGGAAAAGAAGAAAACAGACTATATAAATTTGCTTATCAACTAAGCCTATTTACCATCTTTTACAACATTATCGAAGGGATAGTTTCGATGATTTTAGGTTACAAGGATGAAACTCTTACTTTATTGGGATTTGGTGTAGATAGTTTTATTGAAGTAATGTCGGGTATTGGTATTGCAATGATGATATTACGAATCAAACAGTATCCAGACAGCCCAAAAAGTGCATTCGAAATAAAAGCCTTAAAAATTACAGGTACAGCATTTTATCTTTTATCGGCAGGTTTATTTGCAGGGATAGTTTTAAATCTCATCCATCATAACAAGCCAGAAACCACACTTTGGGGTGTAATAATATCACTGGTTTCTATTGCAGTAATGGTTTGGCTGATGAATGCCAAAAAGAAAACAGGCAAACAACTTAATTCTCAACCCATAATTGCTGATTCCAATTGCACCAAGATTTGTTTATATATGTCATTGGTACTACTCGCATCAAGTCTTGTCTACGAACTCACAGGCTTTGCTTATGCGGATGTCATTGGCGCAGCAGGTCTAATTTACTTTTCCATAACTGAAGGCAAAGAAGCCTTTGAAAAAGTTAAAGTGAAAGAATGTATATGCGGAGTTAGGTGCAAAAAGAAATAGTTTTATCACCTTTCTCTATGCACCGTTATTAGGAATGAATTGATCAGTTTGCTCTGAGATAAAGTAATCACTTTAGTTCAGTTTTGCATTCTCAGCCTTTACTGGAAGCAAGTGCTTAGTTTAACCGGGTTTCCTGACAGTATTTTAAAACCACACCTTAAAATTATATCTTTACTGACAAACTTTAGGCTGACGATTTACACTTATTATGTAAACTGATGAGGAATCTTCCAATTCTAGATTTTTCAATAATAGTGGCATATCTGGTCGTAATGGTATTGGTTGGTATTTATTTCTCCAGGAAGAATAAAAGCTCTAATCAGTTTACAAAGGCCTCCGGAAAGATTCCGGGTTGGGCAATCGGACTATCTCTTTATGCCACTTTTTTAAGTAGCAATACTTTTTTAGGGGTTCCCGGAAAAGCCTTTGGAACCAATTGGAATGCCTTTGTTTTCAGTATATCAATGCCATTTGCAGCATGGATAGCCTCAAAATATTTTGTACCATTTTATCGAAATATTGGTGGTGTATCAGCCTATACTCATCTTGAGCACCGTTTCGGTTCCTGGGCCCGTACCTATGCTGTAGTATGTTTTATATTGACCCAAATAGCACGCATGGGCACAATATTTTTTGGTATCGCACTAACTTTGCAAGCCCTTACAGGATATAGCATGCAAACAATTATGCTGGTAGTGGGAGTGTGTATTATTATATATACTGTTCTTGGGGGTATTGAAGCAGTAATATGGACTGAAGTAATTCAAGCTGGAATAAAAACTATAGGTGCAGTGATAATTGTCTATCTAATCATCAAAGATATGCCAGGAGGGTTATCTAAAATTATAGAAATTGGACAAAAGAGCCAAAAGTTTAGCCTGGGCAGTTTTTCTCCAAACTTTACAGAATCTACATTTTGGGTGGTTCTTTTCTACGGATTTTTTATGAACCTGAACAACTTTGGAATGGACCAAAATTATGTGCAGCGTTACTATGCTGCAACTTCTGCAAAGAAGGCTTCTAAATCCATATGGCTATGCGTTTGGTTATATTTGCCAGTTTCATTATTGTTTTTCTTTATAGGGTCTTGTCTCTATGCCTATTCTCAGGTTCATCCGGAGTTTTTAGAGGTGATTAAACACCAGGTTGCAGGCGAACGTTTAAATAGTACTGCATCTACGGCGGAAATCATAAAAATGGCCTCTGCTCTTAAGCTATCTGATTATGCTGATAAGGTAATGCCACATTTTATGGTGACCCAAATTCCGAGTGGTTTACTGGGACTAATTGTTTCAGCCATTTTATCTGCTGCCATGAGTACCATAAGTTCAGGAATGAATTCTTCTACTACAGTATTTTCTGTAGATATTTATAAGAGATATTTTAAACCTGATATCACTGATAAGCAAAATCTATTTGTGCTTCACATTGGTACAATAATTTTCGGATTATTAGGCATGGGCACAGGTATCGCGATAATTGGTGTTAAAAGCTTACTGGATACCTGGTGGAAGTTATCGGGCATATTTGCCGGAGGAGTACTTGGTTTATTCCTTTTAGGTTTAGTAAGCAAAACAAGTAAAAATACAGAAGCGCTAATTGCAACTATCATCGGGGCTTTTGTGATCCTCTGGATGACCTTCTCTTCTTTTTTACCAGAAAAATATTCATTCCTGAGTAGCCCTGTTCACGAAAGCATGATCATTGTGATTGGAACGATGACCATTTTCCTTGCTGGTCTGCTATTAACCTTTGCCAGAAAAAAGCGTGTAAAAGCAGAATAGTTTAGAATATATGATTTAAAACACACAACATGATTAACAAAAAACGTAGAGAATTTATTCCGGTGATGCTTACACCTTTTAAAGACAATGGCAAAATTGACTTTAATGGATTAACTGAATTGACGGAATTCTATATAAAATCGGGGGCTTCGGGTTTATTTTCCAATTGTCTTTCGAGCGAAATGTTTGAACTCACTGAACAAGAAAGACTGCAGGTGGTAAAGCAGGTTGTAAAAGTAACGGGAGGTGCTGTTCGTGTTGTTGCCACCGGAACATTTGGCGGAGAGATCCAAACTCAGGCAGATTTTATTAAAAAAATCTATGAAACTGGCGTAGATGCTGTAATTATTATTGCCAATATGCTTGCCAATCAGGAGGAGCCTGATGAAGTATTTAATGTCAATATGTTTAAACTATTAGATCTAACGTATCAAATCCCATTGGGTTTTTATGAATGTCCGGTTCCTTACAAAAGACTCATCTCCCCGGAGCAATTAAACCTTTTTGTAGGCACAAAGAGAATCATTTATCATAAAGATACATGTCCGGATATTGAGCAGGTCAAACTAAAACTTAAGGCTGTAAATGACCAGGACTTTGGATTGTATGTCGCCTATATGGGTCATGCAGTCGCATCTTTGGAAGCTGGTGCTTCAGGACTTTCTTGTATTCAAGGGAATTATTGGCCGGAACTTATTGTTTGGCTATGTGACAATTTTAATAATGCTTCTTTAACCAAAGAGGTGGCTAAAGTGCAACAATTCTTTATTGATAATATAGAGGTGATGCATAATGTATATCCGATTACAGCAAAATATTACCTTCAAAAAAAAGGACTACATTTATCTACTTTTACCCGCCAGCAAGTCAGGGAGTTTACAAAAGATATCAGAAACAAAATGGGGCAGCTTCTTACTGATTACAATAACCTGGTAAATGATTTAAAACTTAGTCTTACTATTTGATTTATGAAATGTCAGATCAAGAATTTTCTGATAAGATCCTGGAATTAAGATAACCTTGTTTTCAATGGGATTGAAAGAAACTGCTCCTACAATCTATCCGTATGCTGACTGGCTATTGAGGGGTATTCACTTTGCCTCTTCTAACACCACGTGTTTTATGTTTACGCGGTTGTAAGTGTACGTGATGTGGATTCTTCCATCATTTGATTGGATCACTGCTGGATAACTGAACTCGCCTTTCCCTTCACTTTCAAGAATAAATGCATCAGTCCACTTTATACCATCTTTTGAAATCGCAACTTTCAGTTTGTCTCTATCATCACGCCCATGAATGGTTGGGTTGTATACCAACAAATACCATCCATCTTTAAGTGTGACAGCATCAATGCCAGAATTTGGGTTTGGTAATTCTGTTTTAGTTAATGTTCCCCAGTTATTTCCCTTGTCCTCGGAAAAAGCTTGTACTATGGCATTACTTTTACTCCTGCACAAAATCTGCAACTTATTGTCCGAATGGAGCAATATGGTCGGCTGGATTACATTAAACTTAGTTTCAGGATCTACGGGAATAAACTGCCATGTTTTTCCGAAATCAATAGATTTTTCTATGTGCGCTTTCCAGCTTTCCCTGGTTTCAATACTTGATGGAGAAAGAATGGTCCCATTAGGCAATTGAACAGGTTTGTCTTTTATAGGACCTAAGATTCCCTTAGGTAATCTTTCAGGAGAAGTCCAGGTCTTCCCATCATTAGTGGAAGTACGGACCATACCCCACCACGTCCTTGGAGATGGGCCCACCTTATAGAATAAAAACAGTTTCCCTTCTTTGGTTTTAAAAAGAACAGGGTTCCAGCATGGATAACGCAACGTGTCATTTATAATTCCGTCGGCCATCTTTGCAGGTTTGCTCCATTCCCCATTCTCTGTTTTAGAAAACCAGATGCAAACATCCTTTTTACCTTCACTTGTACCTCCAAAAGCAGCCAGCATAAATTTATCAGGTGTAACTTCCACAATTGTGGAAGCATGACATTGAGCAAAAGGAGGTTCTTTAAAAATAAGCTCATCACTTACCTTATGTAAAGTAATTTGGCCGGTACTAATAATTGCAGGCAAAAAAAACAATATAAGGACAGTCCCTAATATTCTCATAATGTTGTTCATATATTAAATGATTTGGTTGGTGGATACTCTGGATTCTGGTTAATTTTAAACCAAAGTTAGCATCAATTCCTATTTGTGGAATAGGAAAAAATTCATGATTATGCTAAATAGTAATTCCTGTTGATTCATGCAAACTATACTTACGAGTCTACTTTTCCAATCATCGGCAAGCAAGTATTTTTATGTTCCCAAAGCTCTTCATCCCTCCATCTGCTTCCCTTATGCCACATAAAACCCTGTCATTCCGAGTCCGCCAACTGGCTGACGAGGAATCTCATATTCAATTGTTTTGAGATTATTATTGATAACCGATACTCATTTTATTTTATATTTGGATTATTAAAGCAAGAGTCTCATGCCTTCAGGATTAGATTTTATAAAGATTTCTAAATTAAGATTAAATTGGTGTTTTTAACTAACTCCTTTTTTTATGTCAACTATGAAAATTCTGACAATTGGGTCTAAAAGTAAGTTTTTACATTTACTTTTTACAGGAATTTTTTTATGTCTCTTTATTATCCAGTCTGCTGGTCAAAAAAGGGATTTTAAAGAAGCACAGATCTACATTACTGCACAAGCCACTCAGCAGTTGCTGGCTAATAGAGGTTTCACGGCTTTTGAACCGCTTGAACAGCCTGATGAAAACTATCCGACAATCATGATTGATGTAAACAAAACCTTCCAGACTATCGAAGGTTTTGGCGGAGCATTTACTGATGCATCTGCATTTATCTTCGCAAAACTGTCAAAGGAACTTCAGGAAAAAATTCTGAAAGCGAACTTTGATCCGGTTGAAGGTAATGGATACACGTTGTGTCGTACGACCATTCATAGCGCAGATTATTCTGAGGAGATGTATACCTATGATGATGTTGCCGGTGACAAAGACCTTAAAAACTTTAGTATTGCGCATGATGAAATGTACCGTCTTCCCCTTATCAAAGGGGCGTTGGCTGTTGCAAAAGGGAACATCAAAATATTTGCTTCTCCATGGAGTCCTCCTGCCTGGATGAAGACTAACAACGATATGCTGCATGGAGGAAAACTTAAACCGGAGTATTCACAAACCTGGGCCGATTACTTTGTCAGGTACATCAAAGCCTATCAGTCGGCCGGCATACCTGTCTGGGGTCTGACAGTTCAGAATGAAGCCATGGCAACTCAGGTTTGGGAATCGTGCATATTCACGGCTAACGAAGAAAAGGACTTTGTGCGCGATTATCTGGGGCCGACTCTTAAAAAAAACGGATTATCTGATATCAAAATAATGATCTGGGATCACAATCGCGGGATCATGTATCAGCGGGCTGCGGCGGCCTATGAAGATCCTGAAGCATCAAAATTTATTTGGGGAACAGCATTTCACTGGTATGTAGGTGACCATTTTGATAATGTCCGTATTGTACATGATGCATTTCCGGATAAAAAGCTTCTGTACACTGAAGCCGGAATGGATGGATCATGGTCTTCAGCAATTCGTCTCGCCAGGAATATGATTATTGATTTAAATAACTGGTGCAATGGATATACATTCTGGAATATGCTTCTCGATCAAAACGGAGGCCCTCGTCATGCCGGTGGCAACGGACTTTTATCATTAAGATCGAATATTATTACTGCAGATTTAAAAACCGGCGAAGTTACTTTCAATCCGCCACATTATACTTTTGGTCATTTTTCAAGATTTATTAAACCTGGCGCCAAAAGGATCGCATGTACTTCTTCAAGTGATGATTTTATCGCTACAGCATTTGTCAATCCTGATGGGAAAATTGCCGTGGTTATTCTCAATCTTAAAAATAACGACAACTTACTTCAATTATGGGTGGATGGGAAAGCAGTGAAACTTTCCTGCCCTGCTGAAGGCCTTATCACAATGATTTTATAATAGAGGATAATTTTTTGTATTGTCGCCTGTGTACCACATGGACAACTTTAAAATGACATGACAAGTCCGGCCCATCTACCGGGACGGTTTGTTAATTACCTTCGGTGAGCTCGGTCCGCTAAAGCGGCCCTCGGTTGGCTTCGCCGAGCTCGGACCGGATGAACTTATCAAATTGCTTCGCAAACAAAATTATGATCAGTCCTCGGTTGCCTTCGTCATCTCGTGCACTTACGGCAAAAAACTAAACCGTCGGGCCTTTGGGCACAATATTGAGAGCGATCTGGACTATTCGAACTAATATTTTAGGTTTAACAAGTAAAAAATAAATTCATGACTAACAAAATAATAGAGCTAAAGTGCATTAATTGTATCAAGCTTGACAAAAACCAATTTGTTGCGAGTTTTAATTCAGCTGATAATGAAAAATATCAAATGACTTTTCATGAAAATGTCCCAGGCGATACAATTATCAGACTCAACACTTATTACCATACAATTCAGAAGATTGATGACTATTTTCGTATTTCAATAAAGCAAGACTACTTAGGCAAAGATAGACCTGTTGTTTTAGAATTGTTTTTGAGTGATAAATACGAGACAAAAGATAATGAGCAAATATCTGTATATAAGGACTCGAATACCTTAGAAATTTACAAGATTATTGAAAAGGGAAATAATCTAAAATTAAATTCTACAAGATTGATAAACAGAGAAAAAGAGGAATTAGTAATTATAAAAGAGGCTCATATATTTAATGGCAACTATATAATTGAAAACTGGATACATCAACTCAAAAAGAAATAAAAATACAGTACCCAACAGGACGGTATATGTTATTGCCTTTGGACTTCGGCCGACGTAGTCACCTTCGTCCGACGAAGTCGGCAGGCCGGGCACTGTCTTACCTTTGCCACTTTAACAATTTTATCATAACATGACAACTCCTGCCTGTCTATCAGGTCTGGCAAAAACTTTACTTAGGCAGCTGACGCTGCCAAAAACAATTTGCCCTTTTACAAGGAGATTCCTTTTTCCTTTCCCTTGCTATCATCTGATATTGGTTCAGGACTAATAAATTTAAACTTTGATAGATAACTCTAAAAGCAAGTTAGCTGGTATACGAAACAGTTTTCTGTCCATGTATAAATTTGCATAATTTACAATTAGTATATATCTTTGTGATATACTTTTATAATATTATATGAAAACACTTTCTTTAAAACTCGATGACAATATCTTCAATGAAACTGAAGATGTCCTGGTAAAGGTCAAAAAATCTAGAAATAGGTATATTAACGAAGCTGTTGCCTTCTACAACAGAGTCAATAAAAGAAACCTGATTGCAAGAAAACTTGCCAAAGAATCAAAAATTGTAAAAAATGAGTCTCTTGCAGTGTTAGCTGAATTTGAATCTCTGCAAGATGAGAATTAAACAGTTCGATATCTGGATTGCTGACCTCGAATCACAACGAGGCACCGAGACCGGCAAAGTAAGGCCCGTTCTTATTATTCAGACAAATCTCCTTAAGGATCATCCCTCAACAGTTATCTGCCCTATTACAACAAATGTTGCACCATCAAGTGATATATTACGTGTTCATTTAAAAAAGGGTGTTGTCACTCTTAAGCATGACTCTGATATAATGATCGATCAGATCCGTGCCATTGATAATAGAAGGTTAACTCAAAAAGTTGGTGAATTAACGCCCGATCTTCAAATAAGGGTTAAAGAAAATTTAAAAATCATTCTGGACTTGGATTAGCACAACATCAATGATTTTAAGAGATTTAATAATAAGTAATTCTTGGTTAAGTATTGAATTGATTTTTACCAAATTATACCCTGACCAAGTCAGTTCCATAAACGGTTATGAAAGAGTTTTCAATGAATTAAAAACTTTACCACCAATCGATTCAGAAATCACCATTCTTATTAGTAATGAAATAGACTCATTCGATAATGAAAATTATGTTAATGTTTCGGGATACAATCCTTCTAAAACATCGCGATCAATAGATGATTTAACTGATTCATTAGCTTTGGAATTTACGCCATGGAATGAGTGGTTAGCAATGAAGATCGACCAAGATTCTTTAAAAAACTTTAATCAGTTAGAATTAATCTGCCATTGCCTTCATGAAATGACTTTTATGGGTTTTAACCAAAAAGAGATTAAGAGTGAACTCGACAAAATTAAAGAGGCGGCTGAGGATATTAAGCATATGACTGATGATGGAAAAAAAGAGAACTTTATATCCTTTAACGATCTTAATCAACTATTAGATTTTAAAAATAATAAGTACACCAGCTAACACGGACAATAAAGGTAAGTTGCTTGTCGCGGTTTTTGTTTTTGCTTCTGCTACCAGGACAAAATTAATAGGGTTGCAAGCCGACGCTTCCGCCAGCTGGCGGATCATGGTTTTTGCGACACCATCGGGACTGTTTCAACGTGACCCAAAACTCACAATCCTTACCCGGACCTGGTATCGTCCGGACAGTTTCATC
>JBEKDR010000010.1:0-66620 GCA_050014255.1 Bacteroidales bacterium
ATTATAAAAATCAGCCGGCATTGAAGATCTGATTCTATCAGAGATTTGATTATCTGAACAAATTCAAGTCTCTCCTCTTTATTTCCAAAAATAAAGAGCTCCTCAAATTGGTCGAAAATGAAGAAAACGGGTTTGTAATAATCGAGATACAATGACCTGACACCTTTTTTGAATTCTGCAGGATTTGTGAATTTCTCTCGCTGTGGTGTTAATGAAACCGATTTGATAGAAGCGGCCATGCTATAAATAATATTACCTCCCCGGCGAACCAAAAGAGGAAGCCAGTCAGTCTCGCGGAACTTGTTTGCCAGTCCGCAGTGAATCAGAGAGGATTTTCCTGTTCCTGAAACACCATAGACAAGAAGCAGTTTACTGTCGAAGACTCTTTGATAGAGTTCCTCGATCTCCCTGTCGCGGCCAAAGAAGATATCCCTGTCGTTTATGGTGTAGCTATCGAGGAATTTGAATGGGGATTTACTCATAGCTGTGATGTTATATCCTTTAAATGCACGGTTAAAAAAGTTTGGAGGCTACATACTTTTACATTTTCCCTTATATAATAATCTTCACAATCCGGAGTAATAATAAAGTTCACCTTTGTGCCTAAATCATTAATTGCCAAAGTGAAACTTTTCGTTAGATTCGGTGTTGATGAGTACTTTATTTCAATAGATGCCACCGGTTTCAGTCCTTTCACTAATACAATATCACACTCAGTGCCGTGATGGGTTCTATAATAATACATTTCCAGTTTCCTTCCCACCAATTGTTTCACCTGTTCAACCACATATCCCTCCCATGAGGCTCCGACAATAATGTGAACCGGCAATAATGATGGATCAAGAGTATTTGTAAGGCAATGCAATACTCCGCTGTCTCGTATATATACCTTAGGCGATTTAACCAGACGCTTTTTTGTATTGTAATAGAACGGCATGAGCCGGTTTATGAGAAAAGCCTCGTCAAGAAAATGCAGATACCTTGTAATTGTAGGTGAAGATACCCCAAGTGACCTGGCAAAATTACTGGCATTAAATATGTTGCCATGGTTATGAGCCAGCATCGTCCAGAGATTTGCCAGTGTCACTGATGATGCATCCAAACCAATGACAGGCAAATCTCTTTCTATATACGTGGTAACAAAATTCTCGAGCCAGATTTTAGTGCGATCAATATTCTGCTGTTTGTAAGCGTCAGGGAATCCCCCATGAAGCCAATGTTTCTTAAGATTTTCAAACCCTATTTCCGATATATTGAACGGATAAAGTTCCTTATAAGCAATTCTTCCAGCCAGTGATTCAGAAGAATCTTTAATGATGCCAGGATTGGCTGAACCAAGAATTATGAAACGGCCTGGGATTCTATGTTTATCAATAACTGACCTTAACAATGGAAACAGCTGCGGCAATCTTTGTATTTCATCCAGAACCACACAATTATCTTTATTATCCTCAAAAAAGTATTCTGGTTCTGTCAGTTTATTCCTGTCTGTCGGTGATTCCAAATCGAGGTAAACACTCTTTTTACTGTTTCGTTCCATCAGTATTCTGGCAAGAGTGGTTTTTCCCGATTGTCTTGGACCAATGATCCCGACTGCAGGGAAGAAGGTGAGAAATTCTAACAGTTCTTTCTCTAAGATTCGTTTTACCATATATTAAATTAGTTCATAGTAAAATTAATGTTTATTCGTGAAATATTAATATATAATTTTAATTTTTCACGCAAACAGGATTCAAAATTGAGGTGATGCCTGATGCCTCGCCTCACACCTCAACACCTCCTATTGCTGACATTAGTACCTTATATTCTTCCAGCAATATATTATAGTTGCTCAGAGATCTCAGATCGCACTTTTCTGTCACTTCTGTTCCGAGATACATTAAATGTCCGTTTCTGTATTTTGTGTACATAAAGATATCTTTCCTTAATTCAAATTTCTCTTTTGCATCAATTGTTTCCCCGTTTGTATCAATTATCAGAGGAGAGAGATTAAGGTATTCGTCGAACGATTTAATTGATTTCATCAGAAGCACAGATTGGCTGTCGGAGAATTTTGTCTCATCAAATTCCTGTCCTTTAGAATCAGGTCTTCATTTATTGCAGCGATGTTCAGGAAATTTTAGTAATGAATATGCCTTATAAATTTATAGTCTCTGATTGTGATAAATGTAAAGTTATTAGATATTTACACTAATAGCAATTTAATTTTTGAGCAATAATTTGATTTTGAGTCAGGATTTTTTAAAAAATTAAGATGACCCTACTCCTGAACGAAATTTACAAATGCACTATATCATTATTTGCGGCAGGAAGGAAATTGGGAATAATAATTCGAATACTCATTGTATTTTATTTATTTTTGAGTGAATTTTCAAATTTGCCAATAAAAGATAAAATTTATGATAGAAGAAAAGGATGAAATATTGCCAATCTGTCAAGTGTGTGGAGAATTGACTCTGTAAGAATCTAAGGATAAATCATTTATTGTCATTGGATATAAACTATTTTCACGTGAAGAAGATTAAATTAGAAAAAGGAATTATCAATCTTATTCTGCCTTTTCGTTTAGGTTCCGAATGGGTATTTGATCCCTCTGGTATTGACAATGATATCTGGACGAAAACCGATGAGGATATTCCACGACTTGATTTTCTTCTTGAGCATGTTAAAAAGTTCTTTGCTCAGAATGTCCAAATAGGGAAGGAGGATGAATCTGCAAGTTTTATAATGAAACTGAAAAATGAGGCTCTTCCTGTTAAAATGTTTAATAATAAAACTTACTGGCTGAGCAATAAGTCTTTCGATACACAAAATATAAAAAAGAAATTGTTGAAGTTTTCAGTTTATATTGATCCCGGAGAATTCAGAATTATTTTCCATCCATTCACAAGAATTGCTATTTTGCTTTTCAGCGTAGAGTTAATTAAATCTGTTAAGAACGATGATCAGCCGAATCTGGCCGACTTCATCGAAATGAATTATCTTCTGCGATTATTCAACCGGAATGATGAGGCATTTTTCATTTCACAGAATGAGAGAACTGAGGAACGTAGTAAAGCCTCCCTGCTCTTAGTTGATAAAAGCTCTGATTTGTCCGGTAAAGATGATCCGGGAAAGATTGAACTGACTGGCTGGCGGCCAAGACAATTACTTGATTACCTTCTTCATGGGCTGAATTCCAGATACAAAGTTGAATTCTTTGATCATTACCGCTTCTGCCCTGTCTGTTATGTGCAGCCAAAAGAAGAGATCGGGGACGAAGAAATAATCCATCGCGCTTTGTTCTTCCTGCGAAAGGTATATGATTTTGACTATACACCTGCATCAGATATTCTTCAGCGTGAGGGAGAACTTCTTCATCCGTACAAACAAATCTACTATGCATCAAGTCTTGAAGGTGCAGTAGTATTTAATAACTGCAGTTCTTCAGACCCTGAATTTATAAAGACCTTTTATTCAAATTCGTTCCATAAAAGCCTTTGGTTGACTATCCTTGGCTTCTTACAGCGTTCCATTTTTCTTCAACTTATGAAAGAGGTGTCTGATATTGATCCTGATGACCATCAAAAGGTAAAAGAATACCTCAGGAGATATACAAGTATATCATTAAAAGCTATTTTTTCGAAAGTATCGGTTTATCACCAGCATAATGATTATTATGATCTTATAATTCATAATCTCCAGATAAATGAATTGCAGACCGAGCTAAAAGATGAATTGCACGAACTGAATAATCTGCAACGTCAGTTTCATGAAGATGAGGTAGAAAGGCATGAAGAGATTGAAAAGCAATATGACAATAAGCTTAATATGATCCTGTTTGCCCTCTCAGTTTTTGGTCTGACACAGGTAACATATGCAGTTATGGCAAACAAAGAATTGCCGCTTTTTCAGCATGTACTGGCCATGGGTGTACCTATCGTTCTAGGATTGATCTTCTGGAAGACCCTGTTTTTTCGTAAGAAATAATTTAAGAATGGCTTTGGGCGACGGACATCAGGTAACAGGCTTTCTACTATCGAGGAATTTGAATGGAGTCTTCATATTGAATTATAATGTAATCTCATTTCCTGAAATAGTCATTATCATATCTTTAAACTGACTTAGGAGAAGGTGGTAGTTATGAAGGCTTCTGAGGTCACATTTTTCAGTAACCTCTGTTCCGATGTACATCAGATGATCATCCCTGAATTTGGTGTACATGAAGATATCTTTCTTAATATCAAACTTTTCTTTATTATCAATTATTTCGCAGTTGGTGTCTATTATTAGTGGCGAAAGGTTAAGATAATCATCCATTGTCTTAAGTGACTTCATAAGCAAAATAGAATGACTTTCAGAATAATTCTCTTCTTCCAGTTCTTTTGCAATAAAATCGGAGTCAGAGCTATTCAGAATATCCACAACATGGTCGAATTTCGCAGGCTGGTTCTTTGGATGAATAACCTTTATCTCCCGCACAGATACGAGCTTGTATTTGCATAGGAAAGCAATGCGCTGAAGGATATAAGTAAGTTTTTCTTCATACTCTACACAGCGTCGCTGGATCTCTTCCTGTGTCAGATTTATCTGGTAATGACCCACATCATTCCTTTCAGGTACCCAGAAATCGAGAGCAGCAAAGAATCTATTATCAAAGTTTTCTCCCATTTCAGGGAGGAACCAGGGTGATGATTTTTCATTAATAAGTCTTCCTATAGCCCTTATAAGCCAGGTATAATTGCCCATACTCAAAACCAGCATTCTGCTCTGGAAATCCTTTGCTACGTTTTCGGAGATTTCAAGTTTATTCTCCTTTCTATCTTTCCATATCTGGCAGATCATAACGAAACTTATGAACTGCACAGTCCGCTCAATAGTCTTGAATATCTGATCCAGACGCATACGATCGGGTTGACGCATCGAGGCAGAGAATAACCTCCGAAGCTCAATTCCAATAGGCCAGGGAAAGTTTTTAATTACCACATCACCAAGCAGACGGGGATCTAATGTTTCCTCCTCTTCTTCTTCAGCAACCAGCATTTTTTGGAGGGAAGGTTTATAATTCAGCATTTCCTGAAAAACCTTCTTTATGAGAATCTCATTTGTTGATACCATTGTCTGAAATATCAGGAGATAATATTCTAATTGATCTCTATATGATTATTATTTTAATCTAAAGGCATAATTTACAACAAATTTATCTTTTACACAATAATTTGTAATGGATGGATGTGCAATTGGTTGCTTGTCACTTGTTCATTATAGTGAGTTTTATGATACCCTTATTCATTTCCAAAAATTAGTTATATTACCCGGAAGTTTTTTTGAATTTGCTTATAAAAACTGATATAATGTCTCAAGAGTTTTATATGGTTCAGGCAGCTGCATGTACTACCTGCACCGAATTTGCTGCAAAAAGGGAAAGATAGAGATATTATTTTTTATTTTTGCGGTCGTAAAATGGCTGTTTAATTGGATTTAAATTCTACAAATCATTATTTTTGAGCTAGTTACGATTATAAAGATGTTACCTTAAAGAAATTTGCCAGAACCAACCAAGAAAACTATAACGAATTTACTTTAATTACAATTAATGAACAACACATTATTATTTCTTATTTTATTACTCCTGACATTCCCTGTTTTTTTTATCCCCCGGTCACTAAAGTATTTCTATAGCCTTTTTTTGCTTGCAAGTGGAATTGTACTAAGCTCTATATGGTGTTTTGAATTGGTTTCATCTGATAGACAAATACTTGAAATACAGTTAGTATTGCCCTTCCAGCAAAACAGCTTTGCGTTTATAATTGATAAGCTTTCTGCATTCTTCATTGTGGTAATTAATATAACTGTATTTGTTGGGTTTCTTTATGCCTGGGGATATCTGCAACCATATTACAGAAGCAAAAATGCATTACGTTTTTCGATACATTACTTCTCGTACCTGTGGCTCTACTTCTCTATGATAATGGTAGTTATGATCCGCGATGGCCTGGCTTTTTTAATTGTCTGGGAATTGATGGCCCTGTCATCATTTCTTCTTGTGATTTTTGATGCGGAAGACCGCACTATTATGAAAACGGGTATCAGTTACCTTATTCAGATGCACGTAGGCATGTTTTTTCTCCTGATAAGCTTTTTAATTGTCGAAAAAGCTACCGGGAGAATGAGTTTTGATGCCCTTGGATCTTATTTCTTAAACCACTCTAATTTATTGCTTTTTATCCTCTTCTTTATCGGGTTTGGCATAAAAGCCGGGTTTATTCCCATGCATACATGGCTCCCTGAAGCTCACCCTGCAGCTCCGTCGCATGTATCTGGAGTTATGTCAGGTGTCATGATAAAAATGGGCATTTATGGTATATTGCGGGTACTTATATCGGTACAAAGCGATTTGCTTTTAATTGGTGTGATAATATTAGCGGTTTCGCTGATATCCGGGGTACTAGGTGTGATGATGGCTATCGTTCAGCATGATCTTAAGCGTTTATTGGCATATCATAGCATTGAGAATATTGGAATCATAGGCATCGGAATTGGTCTGGGCATGATTGGAATATCAACAAATAATACTGCATTAAGTCTGCTTGGCTTCGGTGGAGGTTTACTTCATGTGATGAATCATTCGCTATTCAAATCGCTTCTTTTCTTTAATGCCGGATCGGTATATCAGGCCACGCATACACGAAACATTGAACAACTTGGTGGTTTGATGAAGAAAATGCCTTATACTTCGGTTCTCTTCTTAATAGGTTCATTGGCTATCTGTGGCCTGCCTCCCTTTAATGGTTTTATCTCGGAATATCTCATCTATATTGGCATGTTTAAAAGCCTGTCGGCGGCTAATCTATATCAATCCATAGTTCTGCTTTCAAGCATTGTCGGACTATCACTTATAGGAGGACTGGCAATTTTTTGTTTTACAAAAGCTTTTGGAATAGTATTTCTTGGAGAGCCCCGTTCGGAAAAAGCATCCAGGGCTGAAGAGGTTAGCAAATTAATGATTTTTCCTCAATTTATCACAATAGCTTTTATTATGATGATAGGATTAGTGTCTGTCTTCTTTGTGAAACCTGTATTTAACATAGTATACCAGTCATTCAGAATCCATGATTTGAATCTGGTAGCAGACTCCTCCATAAAGAACCTTACACAAATAAGTATTCTGAGCGGCATTTTTGTTGTCACAATAATTATTTTTCTCGTTTACAGGCATTTTCATCTTAAGAATAAACAAATTGACATAGGGCCCACATGGGGTTGCGGTTATACAGCCGGAAGCAGTAAACAACAATATACTGCCACATCCTATGCATATAATTATAACCATCTGGCAAAGCCGGTGCTCCAGACAAAAAAAATCATGGATGAAATACGCGACGATGAAATATTTCCAGGTAAAAG
The DNA here is from genome assembly GCA_050014255.1 of Bacteroidales bacterium. Classification (GTDB taxonomy): domain Bacteria; phylum Bacteroidota; class Bacteroidia; order Bacteroidales; family VadinHA17; genus LD21. Next base: position 7,387 of record JBEKDR010000010.1, read on the forward strand.
GTCCTTTGAGTCGCACAGTGACGATATATTCAAAAAGCTTTTTATTGACAAGCCGATAGATTGGTTTTCAAGCGTTCTTAAAAGGATTGCAGTAATGCAGACCGGACAGATTCAACATTACATTTTATATGCATTTGTCTTTATGCTATTTGTCTTCTTATTAACCTATTTTAACCTTATCTGAATATGTTAGGATTTGTTCTGATTCTAATTGTAGCTTTCTTTTTTCCAGGTGTTATATTACGAACAAAAAGCATTTTTTCAGGTCGTAAAGGGCCGGGCATACTTCAACCTGTCAAGGATATTGGTGTTTTAATGAGAAAAGGAAGCGTTTTCAGTAAGACAACGGGAATAATATTTCAGATGGCACCTGTTGTTGCATTGTCAGCTATTTTGTGTGCTTTACTGGTGATCCCATTCGCAAATCAGAGTGCAATTATTTCATTTGAAGGAGATTTTGTTTTCTTCTCTTATCTGCTCGCATTCGGAAAGTTTTTTACTATTCTTGCTGCTCTCGATACAGGTAGCAGCTTCGAGGGAATGGGGGCTAATCGTGAAGCATTCTTCTCGATGCTGATAGAACCGGCTTTTTTTATTTTGCTGGCTACTTTTGCAATGTTCACCGGGTTTACTTCTTTCTCAGATATCTTTAATCATTTCTTTCTTACAGGAAACAATTATGTGTTGATATACAGTATATTAGGATTTTATTTGTTTATTCAAATTGCTATGATCGAGAACAGCAGGCTACCTGTTGATGACCCGAAAACACATCTCGAACTCACGATGATACATGAAGTGATGATCCTGGACAATAGTGGTTTTGATAAAGCATTAATTCATATTGGTTCATACCTGAAATTTGCAATTTATGGTTTATTGATGTATAATGTTATAGTGCCAGCCAGATGGAACATATTTCTGCAAACTGTTTTATTCCTGGTAGTTCAGGTGGTATTTGCCATGATCATTGGACTGATTGAATCATTCAGGGCCAGAAACAAGATGAATAAAAATCCAAAATTCATTCTTTCAATCTCAGCAATTGCATGGATCGCTTTTGTGATAATTTTAATATTAACGGATAAATTAATTTAAATACAATATGGTAAATTACCTGATAGTATTATTTGCAATTACCCTGGTTTATTTTTGCTCTGCGGAGCGATTAATCATATGTATCAAACTGATTGGGATCCAGGGCCTAATACTGTGCGGAATTGCATTATTTGAGCTTAAAGAAATCAATACTGCAAATCTTCTGTTTATTGCTTCCGAAACGTTGATTTTTAAAACAATATTAATTCCGTACCTGCTTTTTCGGATAATTAACCGGTCTGGTGTATCTAAAATTCACCGGCAGGCGATGCCGGGATTTTATTTAATCATATTATCAATTTTCGCATTGTTGATAAGCGTTCTTCTGGCAAACTCCCTGATAAATAATTATATAAATACGATTTATATGGCTATTGCTCTTTTTACTCTTTTCACAGGACTTTTGCTTATAGTAACTCACAAACTGATAATCTCCCATTTGATAGGGTTTTTAATTATTGAAAATTCGGTTTTTATGTTTTCTATTGCTGTCGGAAATAAAATGCCAATGCTGATCAACGTTGGAATATTGCTGGACATTTTTGTGGGAGTATTAATACTTGGTTTTTTTGGATTGCGACTTAAACCGCACACTAACGAATTAACCATGTTAAAAGATTAAAAGATTATGCTTTTGTTATTTTTTATTATTTCAGCCATTTCAGCTATCTCAATAGTCTTACTAAAGAACAAAACTATAACTAAGATTATAACAATCTTCTATGCATTAGTACATATTTGGTTTACAATATATTGCTGGAACAACTTAAACAAAACCGAATTGAGTTATTTCACTTTTAACGGCCCTGGTGTGTTACTTCTTTCAGTTTTGTCATTTTTAGCTCTGCCAACTATTTATCATGGATTTATATATGCAGCCGGGGACGAGGTGAAGAAATTTAATATTTACCACGCCGCATTGATAGCTTTAATAACTTTTATGTCAGGTGCATACATGGCAAACGGAATGACGGTCCTTTGGATTTTTGTAGAAGCTACAACCCTTGCCGTTGCAGCTCTTATATATCATGATCGTACCGAAATGGCATTGGAAGCAACATGGAAGTATGTGTTTATCTGTTCCACCGGTATAGCTCTGGCCTATTTGGGCATTTTATTTTTAGGATTTATTTACGGCCGTGGAGATGCCGCGAATCTGTCATTTACATCATTAGCCAATATTATTAATGAAGCTAATCCGATGTACCTGAAAATTGCATTTATATTTGTCTTAGTTGGCTTTAGCACAAAGATGGGGCTTTTTCCCATGCATACGGTAACAATTGATGCTCATTCTGTCGCTCCACCTCCTATCAGTGCTTTGATCTCGACCACTTTAATGAACGTTGGCTTTTTGGCTATTTTCAGAGTTTATTATATGTTTTCTTCGTCCTCAATATTTAATTTTATGAATCATGTTTTGATCCTGTCGGGATTGTTGTCTTTGTTGATAGCTGCTGGTTATATGCTTAAAGCAAAACATCTTAAGAGAATGCTTGCTTATTCAAGTCTTGAAAATATGGGACTGGTAGCTATTGCGATAGGAGTAGGAGGCGCGGGTTATTTCGCAGCATTTTTTCTGCTGGTACTTCATTCTTTATCCAAATCAAGTCTTTTTTATCAAATGGGTCAGCTTTCAAGGGTACTCCATACTTTCAAATTAGATGAATCTGGCAGATATATGGAACTTTATCCAGCAGGTGCTTTAGTACTTATTACCGGAATGTTCTGCATACTTGCCATTCCTCCGTCAGGATTATTTATTAGTGAGTTTATGATATTTAAAGCAATGGTTTTCAAAAACCTGTGGTTTGTACTTTGTGCTGTAATATTACTGCTGTGCTTTGTGATTTACGCCATGAGTACCAGAATTATGCATATTGTATTTTCTAATCCCCGGATCGAAAACAATCAAAAATCCCCGGAAAAAATTAGTCCGGTTGAGACTGTAAGTCAATTTATATTTCTTGTTGTTGTGATCATTATGTGTTTCTATCAACCTCCCTTTTTGGTGGATCTTATTAACCAGAGTATTTCCATTTTTACTAAATAGACATTATCATGGATCAAAAACCATATATAGAAATAAAAAACAATTCATTATCAGAAGAAATTGACGAAATACCGGTTTTAAAATATGATAAATTTTATGATCAGGTTGTCGGGTTTTTAAAAGATGAAGCAAAACATTGTATAGCCTATTACTGTTTCGAGTCATCGGATAAACTGAAATTTTTTTGTTGCATAGCAGATGACAATGAGAGTAGCATTGCAATATTCGCGCACGAGCTTAATAAGGATCAACGAAGATTAATATCTCTTACTCCTATATGTCCTCCGATTCATATTTTTGAACGCGAGATTCATGAAAATTCCGGAGTAGAATTCGAAGGTCATCCATGGCTGAAGCCCATAAGATATTCATATAACCGGATAGACAAATCAAAGATTATGGATAATTATCCTTTCTATAATATTGATAGTGAAGAATTGCATGAGGTGGGCGTTGGACCTGTTCATGCCGGTTTAATTGAGCCGGGTCATTTCAGGTTTATCTGTAACGGTGAAAAGGTTCTGCATCTTGAAATTCAACTTGGATACCAACATCGTGGAATTGAAGAGTTGTTTATTACAAAAAATACTCCATTACAGAGATGTATTCTTTCAGAGAGTATAGCTGGTGATTCTTCAGTTGGACATGCATTGGCTCACTCACAGCTTATTGAGTCGTTAATTGGGATGGAAGCAGATGAAAAATTACAGGTAGAGCGATGTATTGCCCTGGAATTGGAAAAGCTGGCTGTTTGTATCGGCGATACTGCTGCTTTATGTGGCGATGTTGCTTATCAGCTTGGGCAAGTAGCCTGTGAAGCGCTCAGAACTACAATAATCAACACCACTCAACTTTGGTGTGGGAATCGCTTCGGCAAGGGCCTTGTCCGCCCAGGTGGCAGTAATTACCCCCTTGGTAATGATATAGCTGATGAGATATTAAAAATACTTGATAATTCAGGCGAACGGTTTAGTAAGATTGCCGATCGTGTCTATTCCCTGCCAAGTGTTCTTTCACGGTTTGATGATATCGGAATACTTACGAAACAACAAGGTTTGGCAATTGGTGTCGTAGGTCCATCTGCTCGATCCTCCGGTATTTTGCGTGATGTGCGCAATACGCATCCGTTTCAATATTATAAAAAGTATTCCTTAAAACCGATAGTACTTGAAACTGGTGATGTACTTGCCCGTGGAATGATGCGTTGTCTTGAAGCCAGTGAATCGGTGAAAATCATTCGTGAACTTATTGAAATTTGGCGCAAGAAAACTAGTAATAGTGAAAAACCGGTTTATGATTATAAGCTAAAACCCAATCGCTTTGCCATTTCGATGGTCGAAGGCTGGAGGGGTGAAATCTGCCACCTGGCTACCACTGATAAAAATGGAAATATCAGCAAGTACAAAGTGAAAGATCCTTCAATGCACAATTGGATGGCACTTGCACTTGCAGTACGTAATCAGGAAATATCGGATTTCCCGATTTGCAACAAAAGTTTTAACCTGAGCTATTGCGGGCATGATTTATAAATCATTTATTGACAGTTTGTTACGATGTTTAAAGAGGTAAAAGTATTGGTTAGTCACGGTCGACAGTATATAAAGAATTTACGTGCTCAAAATGTTTCGGACCTGTTCATGGGTCGTCCTGTAATTTCAGAAAATATTACAGATGAAGAAATAAAAGCCGTTTCCGAATTGTGTCCTGTAAAAGCCATTGATAGTAAATCAGGTTCAATAGATTTGGGAAAATGCATATTTTGCAAAGAATGTCACTTCATGTTGCCTCAAAGGATAGTGTTTACAAATGACTACCGTATTGCAGGAAACAGCCGTGAAGGACTAATTATTAACCCTGGAGTTGAAAATCCCGTCAGACTTGATGAAACTCAGGTAAGAAGTGAAATAAGGAAACTTTTTAAAGGCGCATTAAAGCTTCGCGAGGTATCTGCCGGAGGAGATAATTCCTGCGAAATTGAACTAGCCGCTACCGGGAATGTAAATTTCGATATGGGACGTTATGGAATTGAATTTGTTGCATCTCCACGTCATGCTGACGGGATCGTAATTACCGGCCCCATCTCCGGGAATATGGCTGAACCACTTGAGATTACTTATAAAGCAACTCCTTCACCTAAAATCATCATTCTTGCCGGTACTGATGCTATCAGCGGAGGTATCTTTGAAGGCAGCCCTGCTCTTGACAGAAGATTTATTGAACAAAATCATATAGATCTTTACCTACCAGGAAACCCGGTCCATCCGCTTACATTTATTAATGGCGTATTGGATCTGCTGGGGATAAAGTAGTATTTACTTTTTGTCCTGCGCCCTGCGCCCTACGCCCTGCGCCCTGTGCCCTGCGCCCTACGCCCTGTGCCCTACGCCCTGCGCCCTGCGCCATTAGTACCCCGCAGCCTGCCCGTCTTTTCGTGATTCAGAGGCTCCGAACCATACTTTATTCTTATCATCCCACATGATAGCCTGATAACCTCCATAGCCTCCCAGGTCCCATTGTATTGTATGACCCATAGACATAAGTTTTTGAATGACTTCTGTTCGAAAACCACTTTCAAGCAGTAAAATGCCGCCATTTGTCATTTGCTGGCCGGTTGGTTCTGATGATCCTATATGATGCATCCTCGGGGCATCCCCGGCTTCCTGCAGATTCATTTTAAAATCAATGAGGTTAACCACTATCTGAACATGTCCCTGCGGCTGCATATCACCGCCCATTACTCCGAAACTGATCCATGGCTTTTTATTTTTTGTTATAAATGCCGGTATTATTGTATGAAATGGCCTCTTACCCGGAGCATACACATTGTTATGACCTTCTTCAAGACTGAACATTTCACCCCTGTCCTGAAGAACAAAGCCCAGTCCGGTCGGACACATACCTGAACCCATTCCGCGGTAATTGCTCTGGATGAGTGAAACCATATTGCCATATCTGTCGGCAACTGTAAGATATATAGTATTTGAGGCTTCTATTTTACCCGGATCATAAATCTTTGCAGCTTTCTCCCTGTTTATAAGTTTGCGCCTTTCCGCGGCATATTTTTTTGAGAGAAGCTCTGATACCGGTATTTTACTGAAAAGAGGATCAGCGTAATATTTGGCGCGATCTTCGAAGGCTAATTTTTTAGCTTCAGTGAAAACATGAATATAATCAGCTGAGCCAAAGCCCATTGAAGCAATATCGAATCCTTCCAGAATATTAAGCATTTGAAGCGCTGCTATTCCCTGACCGTTTGGAGGCAGTTCCCAGACCTCGTAACCCCGGTAGGTTGTGCTTACAGGTTCAACCCATTCTGAATGATGACGATACATATCATCATAGGTGAGGAATCCTCCCTGTTTTTTCATAAATGAAGCTATCACTTTAGCAATTGATCCCTTGTAAAATTCAAATCGCCCCCCTTTTACAATTTTCTCCAGGGTGTTTGCTAATAGAGGGTTTTTGAAGATTTCACCTTTTGACGGAGTCTTTCCATGAGGCATATAAACCTCTTTTATATTCGGATATTCTTTTAAGAGATCAGTCCCTTGTTTGAGGGCATATGCAATAACCTCTGTAACGGGAAATCCCTCCCTTGCATAAGCAATTGCCGGTTGAAGGATATCCTTCATAGGAAGGTGCCCGAACATATCGTGCATTTCAAACCATCCGTCAACACAGCCGGGAACTGAAACAGGCAGAGGACCATACGATGGAATAAATTCATATCCGTTTTCCTTAAAATATGCGAGTTTAAGAGAACGTGGAGATCTTCCGCTTCCATTCAATCCGTATAATTTCCCTTTATCAGCACTCCATATTATTGCAAAGAGATCTCCTCCGATACCGGCTCCGGTAGGTTCCACAACTCCCAGAACTGCATCAGCTGCTATTGCAGCATCAATAGCTGTGCCCCCTTTTTTCAGAATATCCAGAGCAACCTGGGTTGCCAGAGGCTGACTTGTCGCAGCCATTCCGTTACGTGCTATAACCTCTGACCTTGTGGCAAAATCGTGCCCGGTTATCCTATCCTGCGAATATACAGCAGCCGTTATCAGAATGGAAATAATAATTGATGCAATTCTTCTCATTACATAATCATTTAATAATACAAAGGTAAAAAAACCGTGCGTACTATTTTGCCATTGCAAGGGCTTTTAATTCAGAGGGCATTTTCTCGATTGCATATCTTAATGAAGTCCTGGGCATTGTAGTTTTTTTATTCATAACATAATTGAAGACATCTTTCTGGTGAGCCTGGCTTGCAGCTTTGAGCATCCATCCATATCCTTTTTGAACCATATCGTCCTTATCGGAATGCAGGATATCAGCTATTTCGAAAATGTCGTTCAGAAACTTCCCTTTCCTGGCTGGTATAATCAGGGATACAGCCGAAGCACGCTTTACCCAGCGGTTCTGCGACTGAGCCCATTTTTTTAAACCCGATATATATTCGGGGTACATTTCTACAAAAGTTCCTATTGTATGATTACTTAGCGTATCGCAGGATGCCCAGTTTCCAATATAAGTGTTCACCCATTTTTCAAATATATCAAAATCACCAGGCTCATATTGTTTGTGTAAATTATATGACCAATTACAAGCTACAAATGATTCTTCCATATAACCCGACTTCCATAGCTCATTACATAGAAAGAAAATATGTTGCTTGCTCTTGTCTCCAACAGCTTTGAAATGTTCTTTGCTTATCCGGCTTACATCAGCCGATTTAAGTCCGTATATTTTAACGTTTTCCTTGAAGAATCTTTCACCTGATGTCTTCGTCTTCGCATCAGCATTAAGAATCAATTCCTGCCTTATGCTTTCAATAATTTTATTCATGTTTTGTACCCTTTTTAACCGCAAAGTACTCTAAGTAGCGCAAAGTACGCTAAGTTAATGCCGTATTTTTTTAGTTCTCTGCGATCTTTGCGAAAAATCTTTGCGACCTTTGCGGTTAATGGAATTCTAAGTTTTTAATAATATTGAATCCTGATTCCTTTATAATTAATATGAAGCATACCACTTTAAATACTGACGACTTTGAATATTTCGTAGAACAGTTTGAGGATATTAGGGTATTGAAGTATAAACTTCCCGGGTTCGAATCGCTCACCCTTCAGCAAAAAACATTCATATATTATCTTAGCCAGGCAGCTCTTTCAGGAAGGGATATTATATGGGATCAGAATTTCAGGTTTAATTTACAGATCAGGAAAACCCTTGAAGCCATTTTGGAATCCTATACCGAAGATAAAACTTGCGATGAATACAGATCTTTTCTGGTTTATGCAAAGAGGATGTTTTTTGCAAATGGAATTCATCATCATTATTCGAATGACAAATTAAAACCGGGTTTTACAGAAAGTTATTTTGCGAAACTTATAAAGAGAATTGATAAGCATAAACTTCCTCTTAAAAATGGGCAAACTAAGGATGAGCTGATTTCACAACTTTCCCCGATTATTTTTGATGAGAGGCTTTTTGGACGAAAAGTTGAAAAGAGAGAAGGTGCTGATATGATTGAAGAATCAGCGATAAACCTGTATGAAGATGTGAATCAGAAAGAAGCTGAAGCTTTCTATTCAGGTAAAAATGATCCAAATGACCCTTGCCCTGTTTCACTGGGACTTAATTCCAAAGTTGCAAAGAAAGATGGTGAAATTGTTGAAGAAGTTTATAGATCAGGAGGTCTCTATGGCGCGGCAATTGATCAGATAATTATGTGGCTTGAAAAAGCAATAATTGTTGCAGAATCGGAAATGCAGAGGCAAGAGTTACGACTTCTCATTGACTTCTACAGGTCAGGGGATCTTAAAAAATGGGATGAATTCAATGTGCTTTGGGCACAGGACAGTGAAGCTGAGGTGGATTATAATAATGGTTTTATAGAAACATACTCCGACCCACTGGGAAGGAAGGCAACATGGGAAGCGATTGTGAATTATAGAGATATTGAAGCCACTAAGCGAACGAAGATAATTACGGCCAATGCACAGTGGTTTGAGGACAATTCTCCGATTCAACCTCAATACAGGAAAGAAAAAGTCATAGGGGTAGCCGCAAAGGTTATTAACATTGCAATACTGGGAGGTGATTGTTATCCTGTTTCACCACTTGGAATTAATCTTCCCAATGCTAGCTGGATCAGGAAAGATGTCGGATCGAAATCAGTTACACTGGCAAATATAACCAATGCATATGATATCACTTCACAGGGAAATGGCTTCCTTGAAGAATTTGCAGCTGATCGATCTGAAGTTGACCGGATTAAAAAGTACGGACCATTAGCTGATGCTTTACATACTGATCTCCACGAGTGTGTCGGGCATGCCAGTGGTAAGCTTGCAGATGGGACTGACCCCAATGCGCTTAAGAACTATGCTTCTCCTCTTGAAGAGGCACGCGCAGATCTTTTTGCTCTGTATTATATGATGGATAATAAAATAATAGAACTTGGTCTGCTTCCTGAAGTGGATGCTGCGAAAGCTTCCTATGATACATATCTTCGAAATGGTTTGCTGACACAGATCGTAAGGATAAAACCCGGAAAAGATATTGAGGAAGCTCATATGCGAAACAGGTCCGCAATATCTAACTGGGTCTTTGAGAAAGGAAGGCAGGGAAATATTGTTGAATTATTCAAACGGGGCCGGAAAAGCTATGTCAGAATCAATGATTATTACGGACTCAGACAGTTGTTTGGGGAGTTACTTAAAGAGATTCAACGAGTTAAGTCTGAGGGTGATTATGAAGCAGGGAAGAGGATAATCGAAAATTTCGGAGTAAAAGTTGATCCGCATTTTCATGCCGAGATTCTGGAACGCTACGAAAAGCTTAACCTGGCGCCATACACAGGTTTTGTTAACCCGAATCTTTTACCTCTTTATGATGCAAATGGTGAAATAACCGATGTAAAAGTCGAATACGAAAATGATTTCCTGGGTCAGATGTTATATTATGGACGGAATTATGCGTTTCTATAATATGTAGGCCCCCCATCCCCCCTAAAGGGGGGCTAATACACGATTTTTTAGAATCTTTTCTTAGTATGCGGGAATTAACCCCCCTTTAGGGGGGCAGGGGGGCAAGAAATCAGGGGAACAAATATCACTTCATATTCTTCCAGAACTTCTCTTCCGATCTTTGCATCTCTCTTCTTTTTTTATTCTCAAGAAGAGCATAAAAAACTATCCCGATAGTTCCAAAGATTAAAAGACCCAGAAGAAGGTATTTAATTATTTCTGAAACATTGCTCTGGCCATACATTGCCATATTGTTTACCTGATCGTAAGAACCGGTTGATTCATCAACTTTTGATCCTACATTTATACCGAATATATTCTTCATGAAAAAGAGAAGGAAGAATGTCAACAGACCTGATGCAACCGGAGAAATAATCCAACCGAGACCAATTTCACCTAACACTCTGAAATTGATATTTCTTGCACCTTTATACAGGCCAATTCCCAGAATGCATCCGACAACAACCTGCGAACTTGAAACCGGGACCATTGGAATAGGAGGGAGACCTGTTTTTGCAATTAAATTGGAAAGTCCGGTTGATGAAAAGATAAACAGAACAAGCGATTGAGCCAGAACTACAACAAGAGCAGCTTCCGATGAAAGTTCCAGAATATTGCTTCCAACAGTTTCCATAACTTTCCATGAATATGTGATAATCCCTGAGGCGATAGCAAGGCCTCCGAGGAGAAATAACTGCTGACTTGAATCAAGAGTAATGATCCAGAGATTAAGATCATGGAGATTAAAGGCCGGTACAAAAACTCCCATGACGTTTGCAATATTGTTTGCACCAAGACTATAAGCTCCAAAAGCTCCGACAACGATCAGACCTGTTTTGATATAAGACTCAAACCTGATGAGATGAATCCTTGCTGATTTCTTAAATCTTTTCAGTAAAATATACAAAAGAATAGCAAAGAATGCTCCGATTATTGGACCTGCAATCCATGCTGCTACTATTGTTCCCAGGGTTGAACTGTCTGTCTGGTTCCCTGTAAAAAAATTCCATCCGATTATTGCACCAACAATCGCCTGGGTTGTTGAAACAGGAATTGCAAATTTTAAAGTCATGTAAATGGTAAGAGCTGCAGCCAGGGCAACCGTGAAGGACCCCCCGATCGCATTTACGGCGCCTAGTCTACTAAGCGTATGCGATGTTCCCGATCCCTGAATGACTGCACCAAGGATAAAAAAAAATGAAGCAATAATGGCTGCTTTCCTGAAACTCACCATTTTAGAACCCACGGCTGAGCCAAAAACATTAGAAGCATCATTTGCCCCTAGTGACCAACCCAGAAAGAGACCGCTGGTTAAGAAGAATAAAATCATTTCTCTTGGATAACTCCTGTACTTTAAATAAATTCCTTATGTTATTTAATGTTGCTCGTTGCTAGTTCCTTGTTACCAGTTTCTTGTTTCTTGCACTTACAAGTTTCTTTTTACTTTTATCTTTTTACTTTTGTCTTTTGTCTTTGACTAACCAGCAACCAGCAACCAGCAACCAGCAACCAGCAACCAGTTCCTGGTTACATTACAATCTTTATCGCCATTCCCGAGAGCAGATCCGCTGCCTTCTGGGCCAGATCGGAAATGTTTTCAATATGATGGATTATATATCTTAAATGTGCCTTATGTGCAAGGTCCATCTCGTCAGTCTCCTGGAAAATAATTTTTTTAATGCTTAATGAAAGTTTATCGGTTTCACTTTCAAAATAATAGACTTTTAGCAGTTTTTCCCTTACCGTATATGGCGCTTTGAAATAAGCCCTAGCAGCAGGAATTAGTTCTTCTGCCGCACTTACAGAAGTTTCTGTAAGACCGATAAGGCTTTTGTTAAGTGAAGAAGGAATTTCAGGCAATTCAATGTTAATTTCATTTAGCGAGCTCTTAAGAGCATCTATAATTTCGTCGAGTTCATCGATAAGTGTACTGACTTCAGATCTGTGCTGCGGCAAAATTGAATGAGTAATCATTTCATTTTCAATTTCCCGCTGAAGCCTGTCTGCATTGTTTTCAAGATTATCAACTTTCTGAAGATGCCTGTTGAAAGCACCAGTATCTTTATCCAGATATGCTTTTATACCTTCTCTGAAAACCAGAAGCCCAAGATCTATATCGTCAAAAAACTCATCGATCTTAATTATCAGGTTCTTAGTCGTTCTTGTAAAAACTGGCATTTTTATAAATTTTGGTTGGATAAACAAATATAAAACGAATAATGTTATTGTCGTTCGAATGTTCTAAGATTTAAAGGAACAAGACTCATTTCCCTGTGTCTCTTTATAAAATCTTTATATTATTTTGAACAAACTTTATAGATTCCTAACGGACTTTAATTAATTTTGCGCGATTTATTTCATGTATAGTTCAAATGGTAAAAGACTTCAGTTGAATAAATGAGTTAAGGGATTATGAAGAGGACACATATGGAGAAATCTGCTGAAGTATTTTCGTTTAATGAAAAACTAAAAAATACATTTATTGGCAAGGCCAAAGCCCTTCAGGACAAAAGAATATTCCATAAATTAACTTTAGTTGCATTTTTTGCATGGATCGGTCTTGGGGCAGATGGAATATCATCATCATGCTACGGGCCGGAGGAAGCATACCGGAACCTGCAGGGACATCCAGCCTTAGCAATTTTTGTTGCTCTTGGAACCGTATTTACTATTGTTATTATAAGTTCAAGTTACAACCAGATAGTGCGCCTGTTCCCGCATGGTGGAGGTGGATATCTGGTCGGAAGCAAATTATTGTCGCCAACAACCGGAATGATATCCGGTTCTGCCCTTATAATAGACTATGTACTTACAATAACACTTTCCGTATCGAGTGGAGCTGATGCTATTTTTAGTTATTTTCCTGTCGGATTCCAACCCTATAAACTGCCTTTTGCCTTGATGGGGGTATGTTTCCTGATTCTGTTGAACCTTAGAGGAGTGAAAGAATCGGTAGTTTCTCTGACTCCGATATTTGTAATATTCATCACTACTCATGTAATTGCCATTTTATATGGGATTTTAATTCATTCCTCCAATTTTGCTGCTGTTGCCAGTCAGACAACAAATGAAATCCATTCAACTGTAAATCAATTTGGTTTTTTTGCCACATTCCTTATAATCCTCCGGGCATACAGTATGGGTGCTGGAACCTACACGGGAATTGAGGCCGTAAGTAACGGCATGCCCATTTTGCGCGAGCCTAAAGTAGCAACTGCCCGGAAAACTATGTTTTTGATGACAATTTCGTTATCATTTATGGTTTTGGGTCTTATGGTTTGTTACATGTTATTTAATGTACAACTTAATACTCACAAAACTTTAAATGCGGTATTATTTGATAACCTGACGATTGGGTGGGGACCCTTCTGGTCCAGAAGCTTTGTTCTGATTACTCTGATATCGGAAGCGGCATTGTTGTTTGTTGCTGCACAAACAGGATTTATAGATGGCCCGAGAATTATGGCAAATATGGCAATCGATCATTGGTTCCCAAAAAGATTTGCGTCCCTCAGCGATCGCCTGGTAACAATGAACGGAGTTTTGTTAATGGGTACCGGATCTCTTATTATAATGGCTATATCCAAAGGTTCAGTTGCATTACTGGTTGTTCTCTATAGTATAAACGTGTTCATTACGTTTACAATCTCTCAGGTGGGAATGGTGAAGCATTGGTGGCAGATGAGAGATAAAAAGTTTCCATGGAAACGTAAATTAGCTATAAACGGAATAGGCCTTGTACTTACATCTTTTATACTGATCTCCGTAATCATTATTAAATTTGGACAAGGAGGCTGGGTTACCTTAATTATTACCGGTTTACTCATCTTATTAGCTGTTAATATTAAGCGACATTATTTTAAAACTGCAGTAAAACTTCAGAAGCTTAGATTAAAAGCTTTCAAAGAAATTGAAATGCTGATCCATCAGCGTCCCTGTGAAGACAGAAACCTGAAAAAAGTCAAGTTTAAAAAGGATGGCAAAACTGCAATTATATTAGTGAGCGGTTTTGGCGGAACAGGATTATACACATTTTTGCGAATTCTCGAAAACTTTAAAGGGGTATATGACAATATAGTTTTTGTCAGGATTGGCATAATTAATTCCAAAATTTACAGAGGAACTGTTGAACTGGAACATTTTAAAAAACAGGTAAAAGAGGACGGTGAAAAGTATGTAAATGTGGCCAATCAATTTGGTTTATATGGAAAAAGTCTCTGGACAATTGGAACAGACCCTGTAAACGAAATATATCGTATCGTTAAAAGATTAATGCCCCGATTGTCGGGTGCAGCTTTCTTTGGCGGGCAATTGGTTTTCTCCAAAACATTTTACCTTTCCAAGTTATTGCATAACCATACCATTTTTTCAATTCAGAAGAGATTCTTCAAATTTGGCATCCCAATAGTTATTTTCCCGATCAGGGTTGAATAACAAGGAATAAATTCAAAGCGTACCTTTGGTACATTCTCATTAGTTATCACTGAGATTTTACTTTCAATCGAGTATTATGCTTTCATATTTATAAAATCTTTATGGTTTAAATCTCCATTTTTACAAAACCTTTATAAGTTTCCGTGCAATTTTGTACCGTTTGAAATTTTATAAAAATGACTGATCTTTTACTTATATTAAAGCTATTCGGTGATTTAATTCTTCTCTTCATACTTGGACGCATAGTTGGTCATCTTTTTAAATTAGACAAATATTATGAAGATATTCACAAGTATAAAAACGAAAATATTAAAAGGTGCGGAAATGAAGATGATCAAAATTATGGCAATTAAGTAATAAATAATAATATACAGTGAGAAACTTTTTTATAGCAACATTTTTGCTGATAACATCAACATCATTTGCTCAAGCAGACAGTAGTAAATCTTCACTTACGTTATCAGGTTACACTGAAGTGTATTATAGTTATGATTTCGGAAATCCCGGTAATCACGAGCGACCATCTTTCTTTTACAATTTCAACAGACATAATGAAGTGAATCTGAATCTTGGGTTCATCAATGCGAGTTATGCTACAAAAAATGTCCGGGCAAATTTCGGATTGATGGAGGGAACCTGGGCTCAGTATAACTCATCTGCAGAACAACCCTTACTCAAAAATTTATGGCAGGCAAATGTTGGGGTGAAATTGTCCAAAAAGAAAAATTTCTGGTTAGATGCAGGAGTATTTCCATCACATATTGGATTTGAAAGTCCTATTGGAAAAAGTTGCGATGCACTTACACGTTGCATTATAGGCGACAACACACCAAGTTGGGAAAGTGGAATTAAAATTGGTTACACATCCGACAACGGAAAATGGTTTCTCTCTGGATTAGTTGTGAATGGCTGGCAGAGGATTGCTCGTGTCAATGGAAACAATACCCCTGCTTTCGGAACACAAATTACATTTACTCCAAACGGGAAAGTTACATTTAACTATAGCACATTTATCGGAAATGATAAACCGGAGAGTGTTTCTCAAATGCGCTACTACCATAATTTCTACGCATTACTTAATGCAACAGATAAATTCAGGATCACCCTAGGTTTTGATTATGGCATGGAACAAATAAGTAAAGGCAGCAGTAAGTATAACACACTATACAGCCCTGTAATGATTTTTCGCTATCAGTGCTGTAATAAGCTGGCAGTTGCTATACGAGGAGAATATTATAATGACAAAAATGGAATTATCATTACCACAGGCACTCCCAACGGATTCCAAACTTTCGGTTATTCATTAAATTTCGATTACAAAATTAGTGACAATGTAATGTGGCGAATAGAAGGAAGGGGACTTAGCAGCAAAGACAAGATATTCACCTTAGACAATAAAGTTTCCAATCAAAACTATTTTGTGACTACATCATTAGCTATTGCTTTTTAATGAACAACAAACAATATGACCATTGCACTGCAGATAGGAATAGTTAAGTACAAAGAGCATCATTTCATTGAACCTTATAATTTTTTACTTTGTCATACCTTTTTATCTTAAATTTATAGTTCCTGAAAATATAAATGTGTTCTTTAAAATTTTTATATCTCTTCATTGTTTTTTTATAATTTCTTTATATCCTGCTGCTTATTTTTGCAACATGATCAAAACAGAAACAAAATGAAAACAAAAATTGCAAAATCTTTTATGTCTCTTGCAGTTGTACCTGTTCACTCTGATGCAGCTGTCTCTAATAGTCCTTTAAGTTACCTTATCGGAGGTATTATAGCCCTGCTTATATTGGGTTATTTAATATACACTTTATTACGTCCTGATAAATTTTAATACTTCGAAAACATGAATGAAGCGATTCAATTAGTCCTTTTCCTGGTATTACTGGCCGTGTTATCGCCATTGTTAGGTAAATACATGGCAAAGGTCTTCATGGGTGAAAAACATCTTATAAAGCCGGTTTTTGGCTGGCTTGAAAAACTTGTTTACAGAGCATTAGGAATCAAAAGCGAGGAGGAAATGAACTGGAAGACCTATATGTTTGGAGTCCTTCTTTTCAACCTGTTTGGCTTCGTATTTTTGTTTCTTTTGCAAATGGTGCAGGCATATCTGCCTCTGAACACGGAGAAATTGCCAAATGTCTCATGGCATCTTGCATTCAATACTGCTATGAGTTTCACAACTAACACTAACTGGCAGTCATACAACGGTGAAAATACATTGAGTTACCTGGTACAGATGTTAGGGTTGACTGTTCAGAATTTTGTCAGTGCAGCAACCGGTATTGCTGTTGTTCTGGCCCTGATACGCGGGTTGACCCGTAAAACAACTGATGCTCTGGGTAATTTCTGGGCTGATATGACACGGAGCGTGCTTTATGTACTGTTACCACTCGCAATTATTCTAAGTATTGCTTTGGTTGGACAGGGAGCAGTACAGACATTTTCACATTATGTCAAAGCAACCACTTTACAGGGACCTGAACAGATTATTCCGCTTGGTCCGGCTGCATCGCAAATTGCAATTAAACAACTAGGTACAAACGGAGGTGGCTTCTTTGGTGCAAACAGTGCACATCCCTTCGAAAATCCAACGCCATTTTCCAACTTTCTGGAAATGTTTGCCCTTATAATAATATCAGCCGGTTTAGTTTTTACTTTCGGATATTATATGAAATCCAAACGCCAGGCACGTGCAATATTTATTACAATGTTTATCCTCTTTGCGGTAGGCATTGCAATATCTCTCTGGTCTGAATACAGTCATAACAATGTATTGAATGTCTCTGGTGCAATGGAAGGAAAAGAGACCCGTTTTGGAGTAATGAACAGCATCCTGTGGTCAGTTACTACAACAGTTACATCAAATGGTTCAGTTAATGCCATGCATGATAGTTTATCACCATTGTCAGGATTGGTAGCGATGTTCAACCTGATGCTGGGTGAAATCATTTTTGGAGGTGTAGGATCGGGATTATATGGGATAATTATCTTTATCATACTTACTGTTTTTATTGCAGGACTAATGGTTGGCCGTACTCCGGAGTACCTGGGTAAAAAGATTGAAGCCTATGAGATGAAAATGGCCATTCTGGCAGTTTTAGCTCCCAGTATCGTCATCAAATTATTTTCAGCGATTGCTTGCTCGGTACCTGCAGGATTATCAAGTCTTAATAATGCGGGGCCCCATGGTCTTTCAGAAATATTATACGCATTCAGTTCGGCTGCCGGGAATAATGGCAGCGCTTTTGGAGGGCTTAACGCAAACACCGTTTTTTATAACCTTATGATCGGATTCGGAATGCTGATAGGCCGTTTTGGAATAATCGTTCCTGTAATGGCTATCGCAGGAAGCATGGCTAAGAAAAAGATTACCCCGGTTTCTTCGGGCACTTTCAGGACTGACAACTGGTTATTTGTTATGTTATTGATAAGTGTTATTCTTATTGTTGGAGGATTGACCTTTTTTCCTCCTCTGGCCCTTGGTCCTATAGTCGAGCATTTCTTAATGAATCTGGGTGTTACTTTTTAATTTTTAAAAATTAATAGTATGGAAAAACGAAATATGAATCTGTTTACCAGGGAAATTGGTTTACAGGCATTAAAAGATTCTTTTATAAAGTTGAATCCGGCAGCTCTCATAAAAAACCCGGTTATTTTCATCGTCGGAATAGGGGCACTTATAACAACTGTGGTTGTATTTGCTGATGTTTTAAAGAGTCACTTTTCTAACTTTGACCTTCAGATCACACTCTGGCTTTGGTTTACTGTCTTGTTTGCTAATTTTGCAGAAGCCGTTGCTGAAGGTCGTGGAAAGGCTCAGGCAGATAGTTTACGCAAAAGCCGTACTCTGACAAAAGCCCGTAAGCTGGTTCATAAGAAAGAGGAAATTGTTTTGGCTACTGATCTGAGAAAAGGAGATATCGTCATTTGCGATGCAGGAGAGATTATTCCTGCAGATGGAGATGTAATCGATGGAATTGCGAGTGTTGATGAATCGGCTATTACGGGTGAATCAGCGCCTGTAATCCGTGAAAGCGGTGGCGATCGTTGTGCTGTGACTGGAGGCACTAAAGTTATCAGTGACCAGATTACCATTAAAATAACTTCTGAACCAGGGTTTACATTTTTAGACCGTATAATTGCTTTGGTGGAAGGAGCTAAGCGTCAGAAAACGCCGAATGAAATTGCATTGATTATCCTTCTGTCGGGTCTTACTATTATCTTCCTTTTAGTAGTTGTTGCTTTGCCGGCTTATTTTGGTTATAGTCTGAAAGCTTCAGGTGTATCAGCAAATCATAACCTCACTTTGCCTGTACTGATTTCTCTTCTTGTCTGTCTTATTCCCACAACAATCGGAGGTTTGTTGAGTGCTATTGGTATAAGTGGAATGGACAGACTATTAAGGAAGAATGTTATTGCAACCAGCGGGAAAGCTATAGAAGCAGCAGGAGATACTGATGTACTTCTTCTTGACAAAACAGGAACTATCACATTAGGAAACCGGATGGCCACTGAGTTTATTCCGGCAGAAGGCTCTACGGTCGAGCAACTGGCCGATGCTTCTCAATTAGCATCACTTGCTGATGAAACGCCGGAAGGACGATCGATTGTAGTGTTAGCCAAAGAGCAGTTTAATATCAGGGCGAGAGAGATGCAAAGTTTGGATACGGTATTTATCCCATTTACTGCACAGACAAGTATGAGTGGAATAGATTTAAAAAGTCCCGATGGTCAGCTTCGTAGTATCCGGAAAGGATCTTCTTCTGCAATAAGAAAATTCATTGAAAACAATAATGGATTTTTCCCAAAAAACGTGGAAGAAATTGTTTACGATCTCTCCCGTCAGGGTGCCACACCACTGGTTGTTGCAGAAAATAATCAGGTACTAGGTGTCATTCACCTAAAGGATATAGTGAAGGGAGGTATCAAGCAGCGTTTTGCTCAACTCCGGATGATGGGTATCCGTACAATTATGATCACAGGCGACAATCCACAAACTGCTGCTGCGATAGCTGCTGAGTCCGGTGTCGATGACTTTCTGGCTGAAGCAAAACCTGAAGACAAACTCCACAGGATAAGAGAAGAACAGACTAATGGTCATCTTGTTGGAATGATAGGCGATGGCACAAATGACGCACCTGCCCTGGCCCAGGCTGATGTTGGCCTGGCGATGAATACAGGTACACAGGCTGCCCGTGAAGCAGGGAACATGGTTGACCTGGATAGTAACCCCACCAAACTAATTGAAGTAGTTGAAACAGGTAAACAATTGCTGATGACCCGTGGTGCTCTGACTACATTCAGTATTGCGAATGATGTTGCTAAATATTTTGCCATAATTCCAGCTATAGCTACATTATTATATGTAACATCATCAGGAGTAGCTCCTTTAAGTGTTCTCAATATAATGAAACTTACTTCTCCTGAAAGTGCTATATTAAGTGCGGTCATATTCAATGCCTTAATCATTGTGGCTCTTATTCCGCTTGCCCTGCGGGGAGTTAAATACAGGCCAATATCAGCTAACAGGGTTCTTGCACTGAATATTGTTATCTATGGCATAGGAGGAATTATAGTTCCGTTTATAGGAATCAAGCTGATCGATATGCTGCTTGTTTCCATACACATGATTTAAAAATCATAACAATTAATAAATTTGTAGAGATTATTATGAAAACACAAACGATTATAGCTTTAAAATTTTTACTGGTTATGACCATCCTGACTGGAATTATCTATCCACTCTTTATGACAGCCGTTGCACAATTGAGTTTCCACTCCAAGGCAAACGGGAGTCTGATAATGAACGGTGGTAAAGTTATTGGCTCAGAGCTCATTGGCCAGAAGTTCGATACTAGTATCTATTTCTGGTCGAGACCATCGGCTATTGGTTATAACCCAATTCCCTCAGGAGCGTCGAACTACGGTCCTACCAGCGATACCTTAAAAAAGCAGGTTACGGCTCGACGGATATTATTTGCGAAAATGAATTCAATACCAGACCCCTTATCGACTCCAAAAGAAATGGCATTTGCATCGGGAAGCGGGCTCGACCCGCATATTTCCCCTGAAGCAGCATTAATGCAGGTGGACCGTATAGCCCTGTCGAGGCGTTTTGACAGCAGTCAAAAAGAAAAACTTCTGAAAAAAATAAACGAAATGACGGAATCACCTCAGTTTTTATGTTTAGGTGAACGGCGAATCAATGTATTAATGTTAAATTTAGAACTTGATAAAATATAGGGCAGAAAACTGATAATCGCTAAAGTACTTCATCATGAAACATTCAATCCGCACAAGATTTACTCTCGGTATGATTTTTTTATTTCTGATCATTTTAGTGTTATCAGTTTTTTCTGGTTATTATATGAATAAACTATCAAATAAAACCAGTGCAATCCTCAAGGAAAACTATCTATCAGTGGTTTATGCCCGCGAAATGTCGGAAGGTATAATGAATATAAACCAGGAACTTACAACCAGCTTTCTAATGAAAAGAAATCCAGATAGCTTAAGAATTATGAAAGAACTTAACTCTATAAATATATCGCTTTCAGCAGAAAAAAACAATATAACAGAACCTGGTGAGGACAAACTTGTTGCAAGTATAGAAACAGGTTTTGTTGAATACAGGGATGCTGCAATGCACTATGCAAAATATCCAAAATCTGAAAACGAAATGCTATATCTGCAGAATAAATCCGGCGATCTGTATCAGCAGTTGTTGCTATTATCCCAGATGAACGGAAAAGCTCTTGAAGTTAAAACTGATGATGCGAAGGCTTCATCAAAAAATGCCCTGACTAAAATGACTTTTCTGGCAACCTTATGTTTTTTGATAGGCATGAGTTTTGCTTTTAGTTTTGCATCATATTTCAACAGGAGGTTTTTCCAATTATACTATGGGATAAAAGAAATTGTTTCAAGCAACTTTGATGAACGCCTTTTTTTCGATGGGAAAGATGAATTCTACGAAATTTCGTTAGTTATTAATGAAATGGCTGAGAAATTAAAGAAAAGCAAACAAAAAACGCCTGTAACTTTACTGGATGATCATGCAAATGATCTGGCTTATAATGACGTTGAGGAGCTGAAAAAGATGCTCTTCAGGATAAAAAGTATGGAAGAACAGGCAGCAGCGCTAATATCAAAATTCGAAAAAAAGTAAGATTATATGGATTTTACAGACAGCCGCCCGGATCCCGATGAACTTTTGGCTTCCTTAAAGTTACAGGAAGAAAAAAGTAAACGTGGCAAGCTGAAGATATTCTTTGGAATGTGTGCCGGCGTTGGTAAGACTTATACAATGCTTCAAACAGCACAAGCTGAGAAGTCTAAAGGGTGCGATATTATTATTGGTTATGTTGAAACTCATAACCGGAAGGAGACGGCCGAACTGGCAAAGGGATTTGATTTGATTCCCCGCAAAACCTATCAATACAAATCAACCATTGTGGAGGAGATGGATCTCGATGCAATAATAGCACGAAAACCACAACTTGTTCTCGTTGACGAACTTGCACATACAAATGCTCCTGATAGCCGGCATACAAAAAGGTATCAGGACGTTTTAGAGATACTGGATAATGGCATTAATGTGTATACTACAGTTAATGTTCAGCATCTCGAGAGCCGTTCAGATACCGTTGCCCAGATTACAGGTATAATTGTCCGGGAAACCGTGCCGGATGAAATCTTTGAAAATGCCGATGAAATTGAAGTTATAGACCTTACTCCTGATGAACTGTTACAAAGACTTTCAGAGGGGAAGGTATATACTCCGGAACGATCAAAAGAGGCCATCGAAAGTTTTTTTCGCAAAGGAAACATCACAGCTTTACGTGAAATGGCGTTGCGAATAGTTGCCGACAGAGTGGACAAGCAGCTGCATGAATATATGCAGCTCAAACGCATAAGAGGACCGTGGAAATCTGGGTTACATTTGTTAGTTGCAGTAAGTCATACGCAGCAGTCTGCTAAATTACTCCGATGGGCTAAAAACCTTTCTTATACTATGGGTGCAGATCTGCAGGCAATCTATGTTGAGACTTCGTACAGACCTGACACTAAAGAAAGTGAACAACTGAATAAGAATATCAACCTTGCCAGGCAGCTTGGAATTAAGTTCCGTTTTATTACCAATAATGACATGGTTAAAGCAATTGTGGATTTCGCCCAGAAAGAAAATATTACACATATCATAATTGGAAAGCCAAGGGTGCGTAACCTTTTGACCCTGCTTCGGCTTGGAAACTTTGTAAACAGACTTATTCGTTACAGCGGTAATATAGATGTGTATATATTAGGTTCCGATATTCAGGCGAAAGACAAGTTTAAAGAAAAAGTCTCTTTGCCGTCCTTCACTTCAAATATACGGCAATATTTATTAGCTTCATTAATTGTCATTCTTACCGCAACAATTTGTTTTTCGATAAAAGAAATTATTGTTTACCAGGTTGTTTCTTATGTATTATTGTTTGTTGTGTCAGCCCTGGCATTTTTCTTTGGTACCGGGCCAATTTTATTATCTGCAACGTTGAGCGCACTCATCTGGGATTTCTTTTTTATACCACCAGCCTATACTTTTCATGTTAATAAGCCGGAAGATATGCTTATGCTTATAATGTTTTTCATTATTGCATTGCTAAGCGGAGTGCTGACATCAAGAATAAAGAGGCAGGAAATGAAGATCAGGATACGTGAGGAGCGCACAAATGCTCTGTACCAGCTTACCAGGGAGCTCTCTACAGCCACAGGTATCCAGGAAGTTATAAGTATTGCAAAAAACGACATTAAGAAATATTTTAATCTTAATTGCCGGATATTACTTAAAAATGATGAAAATCAGCTTGAATACTCAAGTAAAAAAGATACAAGCTTTACCATTTCAAAAAATGATATGAGTGTCGCGGCCTGGACATTTCAACACTCTACCAAGGCAGGAAAGCATACTGATACTTTGCCCTCAGCCAATTTTACCTTTTACCCTTTAAAAGGAAATCAGATGAACCTGGGAGTAATTGCGATTCAACAGGAAATTGTATTTACTCAGGGAGAAGAACAATTCTGGGAGGCATTTATTTCCCAGATATCAGGAAAGTTCGAAAGGGAATATCTGAGAGATATGGCTAAACAGGCTTTTTTATTAAACGAATCAGATAAGCTTTATAAAACGCTTTTTAATTCCATATCGCACGAACTGAGGATACCTGTTGCAACAATTATGGGTGCTTCTGACTCTTTGCTTATAACACAACATACGGAGGAAATACGTAATGAACTTTCTAATGAAATATTCAAGGCCTCTAAAAGACTAAACCGCCTTATAGAAAATCTTCTGAACATGTCGAGACTGGAAAGCGGACGGATAACTCCGCGACTTGACTGGTGCGACATACATGACCTTGTTAACAAAGTCATTGAAAGCCTTCAGGATGAACTTAAACCATTTAACCTTCATATTGTTATACCTGATGATATGCCTTTTGTCAAGATTGACTTCGGACTAATGGAACAGGTGCTATATAATCTGATTCATAATGCAACTCAGTATGCTGCCTCCTCAACAAATCTGAGGGTTAAGGCATTCTATGACAATGGAATAATGACTCTGCAGGTAATGGACAGAGGTCCGGGTTTTCCTGCAAAGGAAATATCACTTATATTTAACAAGTTCTACAGAGTCGAAGGATCAAAAGCAGGAGGTACAGGTCTGGGGCTCTCAATTGCAAAAGGCTTTACTGAAGCTCACAAGGGAACAATAACTGTAGAAAACCGGCAAAACGGAGGAGCAAAATTTACTATTAAAATACCAACAGAAATTCCACAGGCAGAATTAAAAGTATAAACCACTGATAAATGAATCTACCCGACACAATACTGGTTATTGACGATGAAGTACAGATTCGCCGTTTACTTGAAATAACACTTTCATCAAATGGGTTTAAGATTTCTGAAGCTGGTACAGGTAAAGAAGGACTTATTTCTGCTGCAACATATAACCCGACACTTATTATTCTTGATCTTGGCTTGCCAGATATAAATGGTTTTGAAATTCTGAAAAAAATCAGGGAGTGGTACCAGAAGCCCATCATAATTCTTTCTGTAAAGAATTCTGAGGAAGATATAATTAATGCTCTTGACAACGGTGCAAATGATTTCCTTACTAAACCCTTCAGAACGGGAGAACTTCTTGCACGCATCAGGGCGGCTCTAAGGCATATCCCCGGAAGCGAAATTGATCCAAATCTAACCTTTGGCAATCTCACTATTGATCTGGTAAATCATATCGCCCGGAAGAATGATGATATTTTAAAATTAACATCCACTGAGTTTTCATTGCTGGCGCTCCTGGCGAAGAATTCAGGAAGGGTATTGACCCATCAAACCATTTTAAAGGAAATATGGGGTTTCGGATATTTGGGACAGACACAAATTTTAAGAGTATTTGTAGCTCAGCTCCGGAAAAAGATCGAGGACGATCCGGCTAAACCAAAGTTTCTGATTACCGAATCCGGAATAGGATACCGGTTTCATGAATAGGGGGGCAAATCAGAACTCAATTATCTTCTCCACCCTATTGCTCCTAAGATACTGTTTCAGAATAACCTGGATATCACTGTTATCAAATGAAGGTTTTATACATTCATGAACTGCGGCAAGACCGAACCCCATATCATTAATGTTAAAATATCCATAACCGGCATATTTTCCATTTACGATCTTAACAGCGCAACGTTCTTCCTCATCACGTCCCTTATCAATAATAAAAAAATTACGTCTCATAAAAATGAATTCTTCAGTTGCTTTTGATACCCGTTCATTATATTCCTCCGGAGACTCCTTTCCAATGCAAGCTCCCTTACAGATTCCGACCTGATAATGGAAACAGGCTCCTTCAGTTTCGTACAGACCTGAAAGCTTCTGACAAAGAGCGTATGTTTCAACAAGTGAGCTTAATTTAGATTTCGTTTTTTCCTTTGAGGTGAATACTGAAACAGGAACTTCATCATCGTTAATCTGTCCGTAACGGTAATTGATGTAACCATTCTGATCGACAAAACTAAAAATGCCCCATTGAAACCCGGTTCTCCGTTGCGCCCTGTTATATACAGGTTTGTTAAACTTAATTTCAAAAGATTCCTTGAGTAGTGCAATGAGTTCACTTCCGGTTGTTTCCCAGTCAATATCGGCTATCAGATCGCGCATTTCCATAGCACGGTTTGTGGAGTTGTTCGAGAGATGTGTGCTGATTCTCTGCTGTAGATTACGACTCTTTCCAATATAAATCAGATCACCCTTCTCATTATAGAAATAGTATATTCCGGGTTCTTCAGGGATCTTTTCGATTTTAGTGATATCGAGCTTCGGATTTAGTTTTGATATTCTGGTGTTTTTCAGAAGAGAAGATTTGCTGCCGTTGAGCTCAATGTCTTTAGCAATAAGAATCTCGAAGAGCTTCACTGTAGCCAGCGCATCGCCTGAAGCCCTGTGTCTCCCATTAATTGAAATGCTCAGATCCTTGCAGATATTGCCTAAACTGTACGACCCGTGTCCGGGAAGAAGTTTTCTGCTGAGCGCTACTGTATCAAGAATACTTCTTTTAAAATTAAAGCCAAGAGATTTATATTCCTGCCTGATAAATGAATAATCAAACCGTGCGTTGTGTGCAACAAAAATTCTTCCTTCAGTAAGTTCAATTATCTTTTTCGCAATCTCATAAAAACATGGAGCGTCTTCAACCATTTCGTTGGTTATCCCTGTGAGGCTGGTAATGAAATACGGGATATTCCTTTCCGGGTTAACAAGTGATATAAATTCTCCGGTTATCTCATTTCCATCATGAAGATAAATAGCGATTTCAGTGATTTTTTCAATAAGTGCACTACCTCCAGTGGTCTCAATATCAACAATCGCATACATACCTTGAAGTTTCCCTTGAATTGTGACTACGAATATAATGAGAATTGAGTGTAGTCTGGCTGATAGTTAGTATTTTTGTGATGACATTGACTTTTTATCATGAATGAATGTTACGGAAAGAAATTCATACTTAACGGGACCCTTCAACCGTGTGAAACATTCGATAATTCACTGGTCTACGATGGTGATTCTGTGTACGAGGTCTTAAGGATGTTTAAAGGCAATCCGATCTTTTTTACTGATCATATGGAACGCCTGGCAACAAGCCTGAAACTGCAGAGAAAGGAATTGCTTGCAGATATACCGACACTCAGAAAGGATATTATCAGCCTTACAAGGTCAGATAAAAAACGCGAGACAAACCTGAAGATAGTTTTTAATTTTAATAATGGTGCTACAAATTATCTTGTCTATTTTATTGAACCTATATATCCCTCTGAAATACAGTATCAAAAAGGAGTAAAGGGCATCCTGTTTTTTGCTGAACGGAAAGATCCTGAATCTAAAGTAATAAATCATAGATTAAGATCATCAATATATCATAAGCTGATTCTCGAAAGCGCTTACGAGGCTATCCTGGTGAATGAAAATAATTTAATTACTGAAGGAAGCCGCTCCAATATCTTTTTTATCAGAGACGAAACACTTATTACTGCACCGGATAATGTTATTCTGAATGGAATCACAAGAAAACATATCCTTGAAATCTGCCTGGAAAACAAAGTCAGAGTGGAATTTATCTGTGTGAATGCCGATAAAATCAAAGAGTATGACGCAGTGTTTATGACAGGAACTTCGCCGTTAGTTCTTCCCTTTTATTGTGTTGGAGAGAATTTCTTTAATGTTAAACTCTCATTGATTGAAGGGTTAAGAAAACTATATTTGAGAAAAGCGGAAGAGAGTATCATCTTGTTCCGGTCTTAAAATGTAGCTGTTTAAAACAGACTGAAAGATAAATTGTTATATTTGTACTCTCATTAATTCAAAGAAGTATAATATGGCAAGTGTAAGAGAACTGAAAAAAAATATTGATTATCTAATTTTTGAAGTGATTTCTGACTGTTTTGTATTTTCAAATATTCATCCGGAAAATAAAACTGATGAGGTATCAGCATTAATTTCTGATGCAGTTGAATTCAGAAACGACCTGATCGCACGGGTTAATCATCCTGATGGCAAGGATAATCCTAAAATTGTGAAAGCTTATTATAAAACTGTTGAAAAAGACCTTATTGCAGGCGTTGACAAATTATTTCAAAGACTGAGCACTGTTTCTTCTAAAGAAAAATAAAATTTCTGTACACCATCTCACCACAACAGGTACATTTCCCTTTTTCATCAAGGTTTACAAGTCTTGTATTATATCCTGATCTTATTGTCACTTCAGTTCCGCACCTGTGACATATAGTATTCTGGCCGATATTTGAATGGCTGTTACCCAGGTAAACATAATCGAGATTTTCTGATGCTATATCAAAAAGTTTATTCAGCAATCCTTCCGGTGTGGGAGGAGTGTCTCTTTTGTAAGTGGGGAAGTACGCGCTGAGATGAAATGGAATATCCCTGCCAAGCTCACCCGCCATCCATTCTGACTGTAATGCCATTTCCTTTTCATCATCATTCTGTCCGGGTATAATAAGCGTGGTTATTTCCAGATGTTTTCCCGACTTCGCGATCTGTTTCAGGTTTTTTTTAACAGGTTCTAATTCTGCCCCTGTCAATTTCCTGTAAAAATTATTGTTAAATGCTTTAAGATCAATATTAAATGCATCTATGAATTGCATTATTTCTATTAAAGGTTCACTATTGACATATCCATTGCTTACCATGACAGTAAACAACCCCTCCTTTTTAGCAATTTCAGCAACCTCCTTCACATACTCAAACCATATAACCGGCTCATTATAAGTGAATGCAATTCCAATATTCCTTTCAACGGACAGAGCGTCATTGATTATTTTGTTTATGGTGACTTCAGGAATAAGACTCTCAGGTACTTTCTGAGATATGTGGAAATTCTGGCAAAAATCACATTTCATATTACAACCGAATGACCCTATTGATAGAATATTATGCCCCGGGAAGAAATGATACAGAGGCTTTTTTTCAACAGGATCGAGAGAATAACCTGAAATGACGCCGTATGTCATCAGCTCGATTTTTTCACCAATATTTTTTCTGACACCGCAAATTCCTGTTTTGCCATAAGCTAATTTGCAGAAGTGAGGGCAAAGCAGGCATTCGAGCTTATTGTTGCTTCTTTTAAAAAGTGGTACCATTCCCTTTTCTTACTTAATGTCAAATATCAGATTTTTCTAATCGTAATATACGAATAAACTATTTTTATTCTGATATGTTTAATATAGCAGGTTAATCATAAATTTAATATTCTTATACAATGGACTTAAGCAGTAAAAAATGTGTGCCATGTGAAGGTGGTGTGCCTCCTTTAGATGAAAAACAGATAAAAGAATATAAAAAACAAATTTCATCCGGCTGGAAAGTTATAGATAACAATAAATTAACTAAGGAGTTTTTTTTTGTCAGCTATCGCCAGACTATAGATTTCGTAAACAAAGTGGCGGATATTGCTGAAACTGAAGGTCATCACCCTGTTTTGCATATTTATTTCGGAAGGGCTGTGGCCGAATTATGGACTCACTCTGTTAATGGATTATCTGAGAATGATTTTATTCTTGCTGCCAAGATTGATAAATTATAATAGGGAAGCATGGAAGAGCATGTTGTTAAAATCCTGAATATTGAAGAAGTAACTCACAATGTGAAGAGTTTTAAAATTGAGAAGCCTGAGGGATATTCATTTATACCCGGTCATGCAACAGATGTATCTATTAATGTTTCCGGATTAAAGGATGAAAAAAGGCCCTTCACTTTTACAAGTCTGAATTCTTCAGGTTATCTCGAATTCACGATTAAGATTTATTCTGATCACAACGGAATAACCAATGAACTGGGAAAACTAAAACCAGGAGCAGAACTGATCATCCGGGATGTCTGGGGCGATATTTCATATAAAGGAGAAGGAGTATTTATAGCCGGCGGCGCAGGAATTACTCCGTTTATTTCAATTTTCAGGGAACTTCATTACTGGAAGAAAATCGGCTCAAATCTGCTCATCTTTGCAAATAAAACAAAAGATGACATAATTCTTGAAAGTGAGCTGAGGTGGCTGTTGGGTGATTTATTTATAAATATATTATCTGATGAAGATAGTCAAGGTTATGCTCATGGATTTATCACTGAAGAATTTCTTAAGACCAATATTCCTGCTCTTTATAATAACTATTATTTATGCGGTCCGCCTCCAATGATGGAGGCAGTTCTTGGATTCCTTAACAATATTGGTATCAGCTCTGATTTAATAACGATGGAAAAAATGTAGAATGGAGGGCAGACTTATGGAGAACAAAACAACTAGCCGGACGATTGTATTTATTCATGGCCTTTTCATGAATCCGGCAAGCTGGACGGAATGGGTCAAATATTTCAGGGGAGAAGGTTTTATTTGCTATTCCCCGGCCTATCCTTTCCATGAGGGCAATCCTGTCGAACTGAGAGACAACTTTAACGAGGATCTGGGTAAATTGAGGTTTAGTCAGGTTATTAAACATTTGTCTGATTTTATTGAAACTCTCGGCGAGAAACCGATTCTGATTGGTCATTCCATGGGCGGGTTGGCTGTTCAGAAGTTGATTGAAATGAATAAAGGGATTGCAGGAATATGTATTGATCCTGCCCCTCCTTCGGGACTATTTTCATTCAAATGGAGTTTTCTGAAAGCTAATCTTTCTACAATAAATCCATTGAAAGGAGATTCAGTCTTTCTTCCTGGTCTGAACTGGTTTCACTACGCTTTCTGCAATACAATGAAAATGGAACAAGCTGAATCAGAGTATAATAAATATGTAGTTCCGGAAAGCAGGAATATAGCCCGGAGCAGTACAGGACCAGATGGTAAAATTGACTTCAAAAAACCACATAATCCTCTCTTGATTATTGCCGGCGCGAAAGATAACATAGTTCCTTCCTCACTTATTAAGAAAAATTTTGAAGCCTACAAAGATAAAAACAGCAGAATTGAATTCCGGGAATTTAAAGACAGGACACACTATATATGCGGACAAGCAAACTGGGAAGAGGTGGCATCGTTTATAGGCAGTTGGATTGCAAGTTTGAGATAAAGTATATATATCATTATAGAGAATCTGAAATTATTCATCAAAATTAATATTCTTGAAGTCGGCCAGTTTTAAAGCAAGTTTACGATAAAATTCCGCTTTATCTTCATCACCATTAATCTTGCTGATACGGCTAAGTCCAAAATATGCATATGCTGCAAATTCATTCCCATAACTTCTGAAAATTGAAATGTCTTTTATACCCTTCAGGTAGAATTGCTGAGCCTTAATATAGTCGTGGTACTTTTTTTCCTGTAATATACCGTTAAAAATTGCGACCTGAGCCTGAAAAAAAGTGTTTCCTATGTTTGAAATTGATAATGTAATCTCCTTTTCAGCTTCATTATATTCTTTTATCAGCAGTAGATTTTTTATATAAATACCCAGATATTCAGGATTGTCAGGATAAACTGCATGAAGGTTCTTGCTATAGAAAGTAGCTTTCTGATAATCATTTTCAAAACTCAGGAATATCTGAGTCAGGAAAGTATAGGCTTCAGCTTTAAGCATAATAGAATTTTTAGCAACTACATGCAATTCCTCCAGACCATTAGTTTTGCTTCCTTTTGGAAAAAGAAATGCCAGGGTCTTATAAATGGGATGCGCATCGGGATATGCTTCGCGATAGTAATTGTAAACTCCTGTAAAAAAATAAAAATCGGAATATTGTGCCGTAAAATTGAAAGAGCGCCTTATGCACTGATAAGTACTTGCCGCAATTGGAAATACTTCTAAACTAAGATAATTATCGGTATAATACAGCAATAGAAGACCTCTGGCGCAAAGGTTGACAAGCAGTATTTCAGCTTCATTGGCAGGATTTTTATAGTCATCGCATTCCTCGATGCATCTTTTCAATAGCTCTTCGAAAATCTCCCGTTTTCCTGAAGTTGTGATAAGCGGGTAATTTTCCCAATAAGTTATCATCCCGTTAAAAAGATAATTTACAGGATGTCCTGGATACAATTTACTTAGCTCCGAACTTACCTTATATGCTTCATCGAATTGAAAGTTATATACTTTGTCGATACCCTTTTTAATCAGACGTATGGAAGTTGAGTCCTTAAGTATTTGACCGTTTAATACGGATAAATTCAAAAATATGGCGGCAGCAAAAACCAGTAATGATATTTTGTATCTTGTGTTCAATTAGTTGATCTAAAACTTTATTGTTAATATTTTGTTCTTTAGTTTGAAATTATATCAACATATTGTTTATAACAAATTTAACAATTAACCATAAAGGATGTTCAATTACACAGCAACATATACCGACAAGTACCAGCTGACTATGTCTCAGGTCTATTTTCTTAAAGGACAAAAAGACACGAAAGCCATATTCGACTATTTCTTCCGTAGGTTACCCTTCAATGGAGGATACGCAATTTTTGCAGGATTGGAGGATCTGCTTGCCGCACTGAATGATTTAAGATTTGATGATCAGGATCTTGACTATTTAAAGGAGCAGGGATTCCATCCTGATTTTATCAGATATCTTGAAAAATTCAGGTTTACAGGCAATGTCTATAGTTCACTCGAAGGAGATTTAGTATTTCCTGTTCGCCCTGTACTTCAGATCGAAGCAAATATAATTGAAGGGCAGATTATTGAAACGCTTCTTTTGAACATTCTAAATTTTCAGACACTCATAGCTACAAAAGCGAGCCGGATGCGTCAGGCAGCCGGAGGGCGAAGTTTAATAGATTTTGGTTTGCGAAGGGCACAGGGCCCGGGAGGATATTATGCCAGCAGGGCTGCCTTTATAGGAGGATTTAACAGCACAAGCAATGTGAGGGCAGGTCGCGATTATGACATCCCGGTTTCGGGCACCATGGCACATTCATTTGTAGAAAGCTATGATGATGAATTATCTGCCTTTGCAGATTTCGCTGAAGTATACCCAAATAATTGTGTTTTGGTTGTGGATACTTATGATACCCTGAAAAGCGGGTTACCCAATGCTATCACTGTGGCAAAAAAAATGGAAGGGAAAGGATTGCGGCTCAATGGAATCAGGCTCGATAGCGGGGACCTGGCTTACCTTGCAAAAGAGTGCCGGAAAAGATTGGATTCTGCAGGGCTTGAATATGTGAAAATTTCTGTTTCCAACCAGTTGGATGAGCACATAATAAAAAGCCTTCTGGATCAACAGGCTCCAATAGATGCATTTGGTGTGGGGACAAGTCTTACTACAGGTCAACCCGATGCTGCTCTGGATGGAGTATATAAACTATCCTGTGCAAATGGAAAACCGCGGATAAAATTGTCTGAGAATGTAAGTAAAATAACACTGCCTCATAAAAAACAAGTATTCAGGATCATCGACACCGATGGTAAATTCTTTGGTGCAGATGCTATAACCATGAATGATGAAAAAGAAGTGGATGTCATGTATCACCCTGTGTATCCTCTTAAATCACTATCTTTAGTAAAATATATTAAGGAACCGCTCTTGCATAAAGTAATGGAGAACGGTTTGATATTGAACAATCCTGAGTCGCTTTCAGAAATTGCAGAATACAGCAGGGACAGGTTGGGAAATCTTACCGAAGAATTTAAACGGTTTGACAACCCTCACATTTATAAAGTTGGAATCAGCAATAAATTACAAGTTGAACGTGACAGGCTCATTGATGAGTTTAAAAAATAGTTTTTAATGAAAACGCTTATCCTTGTCGATGTCCAGAATGATTTTATGCCTGGAGGTCCTCTTGAAGTGCCTCAGGGTAATAAGATTGTACCTGTAATTAATAAGGTTCAGGAATACTTTGATCTTGTAGTAGCTACGCAGGACTGGCATCCAAAAAACCATAAGAGTTTTGCTTCGAATCATTCAAACAAAAAGCCATTTGACAATATTGTACTTAATGGAGTACAACAAACCCTGTGGCCGGATCATTGTATACAGGGCTCATTGGGGGCTGAGTTACATGAGGATATTGAAATGAAAAGAATTGCGGCCATTTTCCGTAAGGGTATGGATCCTGAAATTGACAGTTACAGCGGATTTTACGACAATAATCATTGGTTGAGAACGGGTCTGTCCGGGTATCTTAAGGAAAAGGGATCTTCCGAAATTCATTTTTGCGGACTGGCTTCTGACATCTGTGTTTATTACACAATACTTGATTCAATACAGGAAGGATTCTCTGCTACGCTCATTGAAGATGCTTCCAGACCATTGTTCCCGGATAAATTTGATGATATGAAAGGCGAATTAACAAAATTGGGAGTACATATTATCAATAGCATTGACCTCCATCCAAAATAATTTAGTAAGAAATTTCTGGTTCCCAAATATTGATAAATTTGTGAATAGTTCTTTTTTTTAACTGATTATAAAAATAATATAGAATGATGCGTGGAAGAGATTTTCTTAAAAGAGCAAGTATTGCATTGCCAATATTAATATTCTATCAGATTACAACTGTTTTAGCTCAGGGAGATAATGGATGGCATGCCAATCCCATGACGATCGAAAAACTATCAAAAGAGAGACCATCGTCAAATTATTATGAGGATAAAGTTCCTTCATATACTTTACCTGATATATTTACTTCAAATGATGGTATAAATATCACTTCAGCAGACTTGTGGAATAAGTTGCGGCGACCTGAAATTATTGAGTTGTTTCGTAAAAATGTATTCGGAAGAGTACCCGAAACACCTTATGAAATGAGTTTCAATGTCATAAACCTCGATAGGCATGCAATAGATGGAACCGCCACACTTAAACAGGTTGATATCACAATTATAGCTAACGGCAAGTCGCTGGTAATACACCTGACTCTTTTTACACCTAACAAATCACAGAAATCTGTTCCAACATTCCTTCTGATTGACAACAGGGGACCTGCGAATACTGATCCTTTAAGAAAGGTAAAGAGTGAATTCTGGCCTGTCGAAGAGGCTATTGAGAGGGGATATGGAATGGCAGTATTCAGTAATTCCGATGTAGATCCTGATAATTTCGATAATTTTAAGAACGGAATTCATGGTGTTCTTGATAAAAATCCTCGTCCGGATGATGCGTGGGGAACACTTGCTGCATGGGCCTGGGGAGCTAGCCGTTGTATGGATTATCTTGAAACAGATAGCGATGTTGCACGCGATAAAGTAGCGATTGTTGGTCATTCACGCGGAGGAAAGACTGCTTTATGGGCGGGAGCTGAAGACACTCGTTTTGCTATGGTTGTATCCAATGAATCGGGATGTGGCGGAGCAGCTTTAGCAAGACGTCGCTATGGAGAAACAATAGATAGAATAAATACAGCTTTTCCTCACTGGTTTTGTTCAAATTATAAAAAGTACAGTAATAGGGAAGATTCACTTCCTGTTGATATGCACATGATACTGGCTCTGATTGCGCCCAGACCTCTTTACATCGATTGTGCTGACGAGGATCTTTGGGGTGATCCGCGAGGAACATACATTTCACTTTACAATGCGGTTCCTGTATTTAACCTGTTAGGCTGGAATTCAGATATTCCGGAATCTATGCCGGCTCTTAATAAACAGGTAATCAGTGGGAGAGTTGGTTTTCATATAAGGGATGGCGAACATAACCTGCTTTTGAGAGACTGGAACTGGTTTATGGATTTCGCAGACAAGGTTCTGAGATAATTATTTATTAATTAATTTGATGTTTCGCTTATGGTGACCAATGAACAAACAATACGAATTCCGTGCGATAAAATGAAATCTGAATTTATCAGGATTCTTTTAAAAATTGGTTTCTCAGAACCGAAGGCAGAAAAATGTGCTGAAATATTCACGATGAATAGTGTGGATGGAGTCAACTCTCATGGAATAAACAGGTTCCCACGATTTGTCAAGACTACTCTGCAGGGCTTTGTTAAACCGGAGGTTGTTCCCACGCTCTTGCACCGCACTGGTTCCCTGGAACAATGGAACGGCAATCTTGGTCCCGGACCATTGAATGCAACTTTTGCAACTGACAGGGCAATGGAACTTGCACTGGAAAACGGTATTGGCATGGTAGCTCTGGCTAACACTAACCACTGGATGCGTGGAGGAACCTATGGCTGGCAGGCCGCAAAAAAGGGATTTGTTTTTATCTGCTGGACTAATACCTGTCCGAATATGCCTGCCTGGGGAGCTACAGATCCGCGTATCGGGAACAATCCTTTCGTAATTGCTGTACCTTATAAGGATGAAGCAATTGTTCTTGATTTTGCTATGTCGCAATATTCTTACGGGAAGATGGAAGCACTAAAGAATGAGGGTAAAAAACTTCCATACTCTGGAGGATTCAATAAAAATGGCCAGATAACTACTGATCCGGGGGAGATACTTGAATCATGGAGAGTTTTGCCGGCTGGATACTGGAAGGGAGCAGGGTTGTCATTGTTGCTGGATATTCTTGCAACAATTCTTTCAGGGGGAATATCTACTCATCAGATCAAAAGTTGCAGTTCAGAGCATGATGTATCACAGGTCTTTATAGCAATTAATATAAAAGCGCTGTATAATTTTCCTGCTATCGGAAATTCAATAAATCAGATAATAGAAGATCTGCATAAATCAAATCCGGAGAATTCCTTTGCTAAAATCCGGTATCCCGGAGAGAATGTACTTCAGACCAGAAAAGAAAACCTTGAAAACGGGATACCTGTAAACAGGCAGGTCTGGGGTAAAATATTGAGTTTTACGGGGAGAGAATAAAATGAACTCCGTGGTTAAGAGTAAATTATAGCTTTTCCTCAACTATTTCAGCATTTATTGCGTTTAATTCAGCGAAACTCAGAATTTCATCCTTAATCTTTTCATTAGTTTCATAATAAGTAGTACTGAACCTGAGAAGTATTCTTTTTTTTGTTTTTAAGAAGAAGATAAGATTAAAAGGGAATATTTCGATCTTTTGAATTTCGCTGACCTGCATTTCAAGAGCTGAAATCAGAATAGTCTTTTTAAGCCGTATTTTGTCAGAGCTTATCTCAATGAATCTGGTTGCTTTGCCCAATCCGGCCCAGATCATGTAAAAACCAAATCCTGAAAGGAATATAATTGTAATCCAGAGTGTTCGATCGGCTTTTAATGACCTTATATTAAAAATCAGCCAGAAGATTGCAACAGCCAGGCAGACTATTCCGAACACTATCTGGATTATTTTTACAATCCTGTTATTCTCAACTGAACCCAGCGAAAAATATTTTGTTTCCATCTGATCTGATTTTTAATTTTAACTCAAAAGACCACAAAGTTATCGCAAAGTAACTCAAAGGAATTCAAAATAGAAATTGTTGAATACATAATCGTTATTTAAATGGCCACATTGCAAAATATTTCTATTTTTATAGGCCGTTGTTCTTTTTATGAATAAGATTGTAAAACACCTTATAAGTTTTTCATGAAACGAAATTACTACCTCGTCATTCTTATTTTCTTCATATTCTTTGCCATATCTTTTCTGACTAATATTTTGGGTTCAATTAATCCAAACGTAAGCGACAGTTTTTCCTTGAATGGAACAATGACCGGGTTGCTTCCGTTCTCATTTTTTATTGCTTATGCTTTAATGTCAATTCCTTCGGGAATGATAGTTCAGAAATATGATGAAAAGAAAAGCCTGGTTTTTGCCTGGGTTCTTGCCTTTTGCGGTGCTCTTTTGTTTTCATTCTTTCCGGTTTTTCCTGTGTTCTTATGTTCACTTTTTCTGATCGGATGCGGGATGGCCCTTTTACAGGTGGCTTTATTCCCTTTATTGAGAGTGACAGGAGGAGAGGAGCACTTTGCATTTAACAACCTTATTGTTCAGCTGGTTTTCGGAGGCGCCTCTTTCCTCAGCCCTTTTGTATATTCCTATCTGGTATCAAATCTTAATAATCAGCGTATTGGTCAGGGATTCTTTATAAATTTCATGGCATGGCTCACGCCACATCACTTGCCGTGGGTTTCAATCTACTGGATTTTTGCTTTTATAAGTTTCCTGATGATAGCAATTATTTTCCTGGTGCGTTTTCCAAAGGTTATAAGAATAGAAGATGAAATTGTAGGAGCATGGGAAACACACGTTGAGCTATTCGGACAAAAGACTATATTATTATTTTTCCTTGGGATCTTTGCTTATGTCGGAACAGAACAAGGAATTGCAAACTGGATCTCCGAGTTCTTACGTACATATCATGGTTTTAAACCCGAAACAGAAGGAGCTGCGACAGTTGGCCTGTTCTGGGGCATGATGACTGTCGGTTGCGTTCTCGGATTAGTGCTGTTAAAAATTATTGACAGTAAGATTGTCCTGCGTATTTTTACATCTGCCGCGCTTGTCGTGCTGACATTTACCCTTTTTGGAAATGCAAAAATTGCTTTGTTTGGCTTCCCGGCCCTGGGTTTTTGCCTTTCGGTAATGTACGGGATCATTTTTTCACTTGCTCTTAACAGTGTTACCCGTTTTCATGGTTCCTTTGCCGGAATATTATGTACCGCAATCGCCGGAGGTGCAATATTCTCATTGCTTATCGGCAAGTTGAAAGATATGATAGGATTGCAGACAGGAATGATGATTTTGTATATACCTTTGGCATATATTCTGAGTTTAAGCTTCTGGGCAAAACCAATTGTTCAGAACGCTACAATAAGAAAAAAAATCACTAATTAATTTAAAAATTAAAAACTATGGAAAAAAAACTAGTTGACAGGCAAAAAAGGCCTTTCGTAACCGTCTCTGCTAAATTCTTTTTAATGTTTAGCATGATTGTGTGTTTGTTATTTCTTATGACAAAAAGCCTTTCAGCAGGTGCTGCTGATACAACTCAATGGAGACAATTGTTCAATGGGAAAGATCTGACTGGCTGGAAACAGGCAGGGCCTGGTTCTCACTATGTAGAAGATGGATTTATTAAGTCAAAAGGAGGGATGGGATTACTATATTGGACAGGCGAGAAATTTGGAAATTGTGTTATCCGCGTTGTCTTCAGAATGCGTGATGAAAACAGTAACTCCGGCGTTTTTATCCGGATCCCCTCAGTGCCAACTGAAGATAATATGATGCCAGTGAATACTGGTTACGAGGTTCAGATTGACAATAAACCTGAACTTTCAGGTGAAGATGATTATCACTACACAGGAATGTTATATTCACTTACAAAGCCTTTAGCAAAAACAGGGAAACCTGGACCTCAATGGAATACTATGGAAATTACTTTGGACGGACCAAGGACAATTGTTTATCTGAACGGTGTGAAAGTAACTGATTTTAAAGAGGGGGATCCTGTACCAGCGAAGAAGTTCCCCTTCGAACCTGAACGTGGACCTCGTCCTGAATCAGGCTATATGGGTCTTCAGAATCACAGCGATAAAGATGTTGTATTTTTCAAGGAAGTTGCTGTAAGACCTCTGAAAAAGGCAACAAAATAGTTTACTGTGAGGGGTTAACTAAAAATTTAACCGACTAAAATAAAAACAATGAAACATAAGACCAGGATATCCAATGAGATTTCCAGACGGAATTTTGTAAAAACGGCTGCCTCCGGGGCAGCCGCTTTAACTATTCTTCCAAATTTCACAATAAGCGGACTGGGACATGTCAATCCCAGCGACAAACTGCTTATTGCAGCAGTAGGATGTGGCGGGGAGGCAGCCGATGACATCCGTCATTATGCAATCGCCCCTAAAAAAAATGCTGAAATTGCTTTTCTCTGCGATGTTGATGACAGACAGGCAGCGCCCCGGATCAAACAATTTCCGAAAGCCTCTTTCTATCACGACTGGCGCGAAATGTTCGATAAAGAGAGCAAAAATTTTGATGCGGTTACAGTAGCTATTCCTGACCACAATCATGCAATTGTAGGACTTAGTGCGATGCAGCTTAAGAAACACCTATATCTTCAAAAACCTCTTACTCACGATATCTATGAAGCAAGAATTCTGACGCAGGCCTCGGAGAAGTATAAAGTTGTTACTCAAATGGGTGATCAGGGTGCATCGTGCGACGGTATGCGAACTCTGAGGGAGTGGATTGAAGCAGATGTGCTTGGTCAGATCGAAAAAGTCTTTTGCTGGACAGACCGGCCGGTATGGCCACAGGGAATTCCATGGCCGACTGTACGTCCTGCTGTGCCAAAGGAACTTAACTGGGACCTGTGGCTGGGTACTGCTGAAGAAACCAATTTTATTGATAATCTGGTTCCGTTTAACTGGCGAGGCTGGTGGCGGTTTGGTACGGGAGCCCTTGGCGATATGGGTTGCCATATTATCGGACCACCATTTAAATTACTTAATCTTGGATATCCTACAGAGGTATCGTGCAGCGCAAGCACTGTTTATAACGGTATTTTTAGGGAAGGACTTTATCCCGACAGCGGGCCTGTATCTAGTTCAATCCGTTTCAGATATAAACTGAAAAATGGTAAAGATCTGGACCTTTACTGGATGGACGGAGGCATAACTCCGGAACGCCCAAATGAGATTGATCCTGATGTTAATATGAATGAAATACTCTGTGATTATCCGCTGGGGCTGAATGATTATGAAGGAGGAACATTGTTCATCGGAACAAAGGGTAAGGCAGCATGCGGCTGGGGCGGACGTAATCCAGTACTTTTGCCACTATCGAGAAATAAAGAAATTTCTGTTCCGCAAAAATATGCTCGTATTGCAGGTGATATGGATGGTCACTGGTGGCAATGGATTGATGCATGCATTGCCGGCTATGGAAATGCAGAAGTTGATTCGCCTTTCGTAGGATATGCCGGTCCTTTGACAGAAACTGTTCTTATGGGGAATTTACTCCTGAGAAGTTTCAATATCCGTGAAAAAATAAGCAGAAAAGACCCGGTTTATGGCGAAATGGAAGGGTACACATTTCCCGGCAGATATATCAATTACAAATGGGATGGCGAAAATATGCGAATAACAAATTTTGAAAAGGCCAACCAGTTCGTAAAAAGAGAATACCGGAAAGGCTGGGGGGAAATAAAACTCAGAAGAATTTCTCGCTAAGTCGCAGAGACGCAAAGAATACCTTGAAGGCTTTGCGGCTTTGCGGCTTTGCGCGAAAAAATGTAAAAAATCCAATTGATTCTTTGCGACCTTTGCGCCTGCTTTGTGTACTTTGCGGTTAAAAGGAATTTACTTTTAAATCAGTTTTAAATGAAACAAATAATTTATAACGACTATACAGAATTATCAGTCAAAACTGCAGAGCAGATTGCAGCTATAATATCGAAAAAGCCCGCGGCTTTGCTATGTTTTCCTGCCGGTGAAACATCAGTAGGCACATTTAAGCATCTGATTGAACTCAATGAGAAAGGAAAAATCAGTTTTAAGAAATCCAGAATAGTCGGCCTCGACGAATGGGCAAACATAGGATCAATGAAAAGCGAAAACTGTTTTTCATTCCTGAAAAAACATTTCTTTGATCATATTGACTTTTCAGAAGAGAATCTATGCTTTTTCGACGGCGAGTCTGCAGATCTTAAGAAGGAGTGCATCAGGACTGATAATTTTATAAAGAGATATGGCCCAATCGATATGATTTTACTCGGAGCCGGAATGAACGGGCATCTCGGATTAAATGAACCGGGAACCTCATTTGATCTTTATTCCCATATAGTGAATCTTGATGAGACTACTAAAATTGTAGGCCAAAAATATTTTTCAGGTAAAGTAAATCTTTTCAAAGGCGTCACCCTGGGATTAAAATATATGATGGAAGCTAAAACTGTGATTTTGCAGTTGAATGGCCACAGAAAAGCCGAGGTCGTCAAGCGATTGATAGATAGTGAAGCTTCTCCTGCTTTTCCTGCATCAGCCATAAAATTACACAAAAATTCCTTCTTGCTGCTTGATAAGGAAGCGGCTAAATTTCTTTAATCCTTAGAAGGTGAATAAAAAAACCACTGATGCAATCCCTGAAATAGTATCTCATATTGGTCGGAACACGAGCACAGATATCAAAGCTTTTCTGGGGTTTGACGCTTGTATTGACTATATTATCCGTATTGTCAGAGAGAAAAAAGACAATGAGATAAGTGGTTATTTTACCAAAAGCAGCCAGTTTGGAGAGTTTCTGATCGGCCTCAATAATAAAAGTTGTGGAGTTGAGCTGCAGACCAAGCTATCCAAGATAGGCGGAAATATGGTTATCACGGCGAATGCCCTGGGTAATCTTGGTATTAATGTGGAATGCGTAGGAACCTTTGGCCTGCCGGATATTCTTCCGGTCTTCAGAAAAATGTCTGCGAACTGTTCACTTCATACTATAGCAGATACTATTTCAGCGACAGCTCTTGAATTTAATACTTCAAAGGTTATAATGTTTGATCCGGGGCCTTATAATAATCTTACCTGGGAAGGGATTAAAAGTATTTTGGGCCTTGAAAACATTAAATCCTTGATTTCGGAGAAACAATTGATTGCATTTCTAAACTGGAGTGAGATAGAGCATTCTTCCCGGATATGGGATGGAATTCTGGAAGAGGTAATTCCTTCAGTTGTGAAGACCGGTCAAAAACCATTTTTTTTCACTGATTTTTCAGATTGCACCCGCAGATCGAAAAAGGATATTCAATATGCAATAAATCTCTTAGGCAGGTTCAGAAACTATTTTAAAGTCATATTAAGCCTGAACCAGAATGAAGCTGATCTGATTTCTAAAGCGCTGAATATGCCGGAACAAAGGTCTGATGAAGAATTTGTTAAAGAGATGTTCAAATTGTGTAATACCGATTTATTGATTATACATCGTACAAAAGATGCCCTTGGATATGATGGCTCGGCTTATGAGAAATGTGATACATTTTTCTGTAAAGAACCCAGGATACTAACCGGGGGAGGGGATAATTTCAATGCAGGATTCTGTTACTCGCTACTTAAAGATTTGAATCTCTTTCAATCCTTATTACTGGCAAATGCGGTTTCCGGATCCTATGTAGAAACAGGTATCAGTCCGGATGCAGAACAACTTAAAAAATTTCTTGAACAGGAATTGAAATAGGCAAGAATAGTTAGAAATACATTGAAATAAGTTGAAATACATTGAAATAAAATTTCTACTTATTTCCACATATTTTTATTTATTTCTTCTCTTTAGAAAACAACATTCACACCAAAAGTAAACGACCTTGTTCTGGGCCATGAACTCAACCTGTCGACGCCAGGTACGAGAGGATTATTATAAGTTCCCATATCTGTTGCACTATCAACGTACCTTGGATTTGGATCTGAGCCTTTATATTTTGTAATATAAAATAAATTATTTCCTGCAAAATACACCCTGAGATTACTGAACACTGAACCCTCAGGTAAACTAAAGTTATATCCTAAACTCATATTATCGAGAGAAACAAAAGAAGCATTCTCGACATCTAAATTGGTCATAGTCCCTGATGAGGAGGTCATCAGCGCACCCGTCGCAGCATTTCTCATTTCCATTACAGTATTTGGAACGTTATAAGAATAGATCATATTCGGCGCTTCATAAATGGCTCGATAGGAGTTTATAAGGCTGTGTCCGAACACGCCACGGAAGAAAACATTCAAATCCCAATTTTTGAAGATAACCGTATTGCCAAATCCAAAAAGAAACTTCGGCAGTCCATTGCCAACTACCTGCATATCCCTGTTATCAATATAACCGTCACCATTTTTATCTGTCAATATCATTCTTCCGCTTTGATCAATTTCCTTGAATACGTATGCCAGTATCTGACCTATCGGTTTGCCTTCCTCTACTCTTATCAACGGCATCCCGTTCCAACCGGGAGAACCTATACTGCCAAGATCCTGTATTCCAAATTTGAGGTCCGTCCCGTTATAAGTGCCTGAAAGAGAGACCAGTATATTCTTTAAGTTGACCGAAGGTGAAAGTGTTATGTTATAAGAAAGATCTGATTTCTTAATTACATTATAGTTAATTGTGAACTCCAGGCCGCTGCTTCTTATTTTGCCAATATTCATCCATGCAGTATTATAAAGATTCGGAGGGACAGGGACAGGATATTGATACAATAAATCGGTTGTTGTGCTTGCATAGAAATCAAATGAACCGGATAGCCTGGATTTTAAAAGTGAAAAATCAAAACCCGCATCAAATTCACCTGTCTTTTCCCGCTTAAGATCGGGATTAGCATTATTTACAACTCCAAATTGCGGAATAATTTTCCCGTTGTAATTGTACGAGCTGTAACTGTTAAAACCGTTAAAAGTTCCCAAATTATCAAGGCGTTCCAGCGAGAGATAACTTTCCATGGGCTGATTTCCGGTTACCCCATAGCCTGCACGTATTTTCAGGTTATCAATAAAACTGACATTTTTAGCGATATTTAAGCCACCGCTAAATGCCGGGAACAATGTCCACTTATTGTTTGTACTAAACCTTGAAGAACCTTCTTTTCTTAAACTTACACTTAGGAACCATTTTTTGTTGAACTCAAGATTTGCACGTCCGAAAAAAGCAATAAGCTTATTTGAGTTTTTATAACTTGTCACTGTGCCTTTTCCGTTAGAAAAGTCCAGGGCAGCGCTCAGATTGTTGAAAGAAAATGCGTCTGTAAGAAAATTGCCTCCCTGTGCATAGAAACCTTCATTGGTAAAATCCTGGTACGAATAGCCACCCATAAGGTTGATGTTTAGGTTAAGGTTGAGGTTGAGAGGGGAGTCTATTTCTTTGTTAAACTGAGCAGTTGATTCAAAAAGACGGCTGACTGAATTATCTTCCTGCCTTGAAGCTAATCCATTTCTCCAAATTCCTCCCCAATAATCGTGG
Organism: Bacteroidales bacterium; assembly: GCA_050014255.1. Taxonomy (GTDB): domain Bacteria; phylum Bacteroidota; class Bacteroidia; order Bacteroidales; family VadinHA17; genus LD21. The sequence goes on from JBEKDR010000010.1 coordinate 51,862, forward strand.
CTATCATAATATTGTCCGTCCAGGATACCGTTATTCTCAGTGGAGTATAAAGCATCGAGGGTCAATCCATGCAGGATTTCATATGTACCCTTTACCGACAGGCTCATTATCCTGCTTTTTCCTTCATTCTTATTTAATTCAATGATAGAAACGGGGTTATAATAATCGAATAAAGGCAGTTGAAAATAGCCATCATAATTTGAATATGCCGGATCACTGCTCTTTACAGGAGCCGTAGGATTGTATATTGCGGCATATTTAAATGCAGCAGGAAAACCTAATTGAGATTCCCTTTCAGTGGCCCCAAGGTTCATATCCAGGGTAAACCTGTCATTTAATGCCTTTTGAGTCAGATTTATCCTTCCATTGAGCTGAGTGTAACCGGTATTAATCTCAACACCTTCACCCTGACGATAATTGACTGAAGCCCGGTAACTCGTCTTGTCAGTCCCACCTGACAACGAAATATTGTGTACCTGCGAAACGGCTGTCTGTTCTATCTGATTGAACCAGTTGGTACTTGTTCCAAAATCAGTACCATAACCTGTTTCTGCAGACAATGCCCTCCATTCTTTTGCAGTCATTGCAGGTTCATTTTTGGCGACCATCTCTGCCGTTGCATAAATATTATATTCAATGACAGCTGTTCCTTTTTTGGCCTTTTTGGTAGTTATCAGAATTACACCTTCTGAACCTCTTACTCCATATATTGCCGCAGCAGAACCATCCTTCAAAACAGTTATAGATTCTATATCATTAGGATCCACGTTATCAGGAGAGGCTCCAACAGCACCATCAATTACCACTAAAGGCTGAGTATTTTCATTAATAGTGTTCAAACCTCTTAAACGCATATAATATGATCCGTTCGGGTCGCCTCCGGCTTTGCTTATTGATAAACCTGCCACTTTACCCTGGATCAGCTGTAACGGATCGTTTATATTCCCTTTGTTGAACTGGTCAGACATAACCCTTGTTACTGAACTGGTAACTTCTCTTTGCTTCTGTATTCCATATCCAATATTCACAATTTCATCCGGGGTAACTTTGACTAATATGCGATCACCCGGGAGTGATTCATTCACTTCAGAAGTCAACCTGGCTGTAACTGATTTTTGCTGAGCTATTACTAAAACAATAGGGGAGAAAATAAAAATAAAAGATAAGATGTATCTCTTTATCAGATAGACAGAATTCATAAGTGAACCCATATCCCGGTTTATTAGGTTTTATTTATCAGGCTATTCTAACGAAAACAAATGATCAACTTTATATCAGGAAAAGTTTAGTAGTTCACTAAGTTAATATTTTTTTTCTTTTCCAGATTAAAAAACGACATTCGCGCCAACAGTAAAGGATCTGGTTCTGGGCCATGAGTCCATTCTGTCTATACCCGGAACCAGAGGAGTATATGCAGAATATTCACTATCTCCATATCTGGGATTTGGATCCGATCCTTTGTATTTTGTGATGTAGAACAAATTATTGCCGGCAAGATACACCCTGATTTTACTGATTTGGGAGTTTTCAGGTAATCTGAAGCTATAGCCCAAACTAAAGTTATCAAGGGATACAAATGATGCATTCTCAATATCTGTGCTCGAAAACATTTGACCGGCAAACACCTGGTTTGTCGTAGTTATCATATTAGCAGCTGTTTTTGGAACGTTATATGAAATGATCAGATTTGGCGATTCATAAAGAGCCCTGAAGGAATTGATCAGATCATGACCGAAAACTCCGCGGAAGAATACATTTAAATCCCAGTTTTTATAGGTTACCATATTGCCGAATCCAATGAGGAATTTCGGCAAACCGTTGCCAACGACCGTCAAGTCTCTCTGATCAATATATCCGTCATTATTCTGATCTACAAGGATCAGATTTCCTGATTCATCGATACCCTTGAAAACCAATGCCTGTATTTGTCCTATTGGTTTACCCTCCTCAACTTTTATCAGTTCATCATTGCGGCCCGGCAGGAATCCCATCTGCTGGGTCCCAAAGTCCAGAGCTTCTCCATTATAATTTTCTGAAAGGGAAACCAGAATATTTTTTGAATTGTATGAAGGTGATAAGGTTATACTATATGACAAATCTGATTTCCTGATCACGTTATAATTCAGAGTTAATTCAAGGCCACTGCTTCTTATTTTTCCAATATTAAGCCAGATCTCATTAGTAACGTTTGGCGGGGCTGATACAAAACATTGATATAATATATCTGAAGCTGTTTGAACATATACATCAAATGAACCGGTAAGCCTTGATTTGAAAAGTGAAAAATCTATACCGGCATCAAATTCACTTTTCTTTTCCCATTTAAGGTCTGGATTTGCATTTCTTGAAGGAAAATATTCAGGAATATGTGAACCTTGATATAAAAAGGTGTAATAGTCATACAATTGATAGTTAATTGGATGCTCCAGGATTTGCAGTGACAGGTAACTGTCTTTTGGTTGATTTCCTGTTATTCCATAATCCATACGAAATTTGAGGTTATCAATAAAACTGATGTTTTTAGCTATGTTCACGCCTGTTCCAAAAGCCGGGAATAATCCCCATTTATTGTTCGCTCCAAACCTTGATGAACCTTCATTTCTAAGACTGGCAGTTGCAAACCACCTGTTGTTGAAGTTCAGGTTTACCCTTCCAAAAAATGCTGCCAGTTTATTTGAGTTTTTATAGCTTGTGATTGTTCCTTTTCCATTTTTAAACTCCTGGGCTGCACCAAGATTATTAAAAGAAAAGGCATCGGTGAGGAAATCACCGCCCTGTGCAGAAAAACCTTCATTGGTAAAATCCTGGTAAGAGTAACCACCCATAAGGTTGAGGTTCAGGTTAAGGTTGAGGTTAAGAGGGGAGTTTATTTCTTTGTTAAATTGAGCGGTTGATTCAAAAAGACGGCTCAAGGAATTATCTTCCTGCCTCGAAGCTAAACCATTTCTGTTCATGCCACCCCAATAATCATTCTTACCAAAATACTGTCCTCCTAATTCACCACTGGTCTGAACGGAATAAAATGCATCAACATTTAATCCTTTTAGGATTTCATAAGTGGCTTTCAGGGAGAGGTTCAATATTCTGCTTTTTCCTTCAGATTTATTTTCCTCTGCAATTGAAACCGGGTTATAATAATCCCATATTATCTGTTGAAAATAACCATCGTATTTTACAAATTCCGGATCACTGCTTCTGACCGGAGCCGTTGGATTGTATATTGAAGCATAGGTAAATGCATCGGCAAAACCATATTTTGATTCTCTCTGTGTTGTCCCCATGTTCAGATCAAGAATGAACTTATCATTTAATGCCTTTTGTGTGATATTAATTCTTCCGTTAAACTGATCATATCCCGTATTGATCATAATGCCATTTCCGCTGCGGTAATTGATTGAAGCACGGTAACTTGTCTTATCAGTCCCGCCTGACATTGAAATATTATGCACCTGCGACAATGCTGTCTGTTCTATTTCCTTAAACCAGTCAGTACTGGTTCCATAATCTGTTCCAATACCTGTTTTCGCGGACAATGCCCTCCATTCTTTTGCAGTCATTGAAGGATTATTTTTAGCAACCATTTCTGCGGATGAATAGACATTATACTCTATGACAGTTTTTCCCGGCTTTCCTCTTCTTGTTGAAACCAGAATAACACCACCGGAACCTCTTGTTCCATAGATAGCAGCAGCAGAAGCATCCTTTAGAACGTCAATGGATTCAATATCTTCCGGATCAACATTATTGAGAGATGCATCAATCACTCCATCTACAATAATAAGAGGCGAGAGATTTCCAAAAATCGTATTCAGGCCTCTCAGGCGTACTTCAAAAGTTCCGTTTGGGTCACCACCCGGCTTATTGATAGATAATCCGGCCACTTTGCCCTGGATCAGTTGAAGCGGGTTTTGGATATTTCCTTTATTAAACTCATCTCTGTTCAAAGAAGCTATGGAACTTGTAATTTCTCTTTTCTTCTGTGTGCCATAGCCAATATTCACAATTTCATCTTCGGCACTTTTTGAAGGTATTGTATCAGTAACTATCTTTTGCTGGGAGAATGCTAAGCTGAAAGCCAGGAAAAGAAGGAATAACGTTAAAGACCCTCTTCTCCAATCTCGAATTTCAGTACTCACGAAGTTAAACATGATAGAGAATTTATTAAAAAACAACATTCGCGCCAACAGTAAAGGATCTGGTTCTGGGCCATTCTGTCCTTCTGTCGATACCCGGAGCAAGGGTAGGTGTACCATTAAGAGTTCCATAGTAATAGTTTTCGCTATCCACATATCTGGGGTTCGGATCAGGGCCTTTGTATCTTGTAATATAGAATAAATTGTTACCGGCAAGATATAACTTTAGCTTGCTGATTCGTGAACCCTCAGGTAAACTGAAAGTATATCCAAAACTCAGGTTGTCGAGACAAACAAATGAAGCATTCTCTACATCCAGATTAGTGACTGTTCCACCATAGGAATTCATTAGCACACCGGTTGTTGCGTTTCTCATATCCATGGCTGTCAATGGCAGGTTGTACGTACTGATAAAACTTGGTGTTTCATAAAAAGCGCGGTAAGAATTGATTAGGGAATGTCCTGTTATACCGCGAAAGAAAAGGTTAAGATCCCAGTTCCTGTAAGTTATCATATTTCCAAATCCGAAAAGAGATTTTGGCAAACCATTTCCAGTCACAATCCTGTCTCTGGAATCTTGATATCCATCATTGTTTTCATCTACAACTACCAGGTTGCCAGTTTCATCAATTTCCTTGAAAACATAACCCAGCAGCTGCCCGATCGGCTTACCTTCCTGCAATAATACCAAAGACTGCTGACCCATCCCAGGTGATCCCATATCTGCAATTTCCTGCCTTCCAAAATTTAAATCTGTGCCGTTATAGTTGCCTGACAGAGATACCAGAGTATTTTCTGAGCAGTGTGAATAGTTAAAGGATATATTATAAGAGAAATGTGATTTCTTAATTATATTATAATCAAGAGTAAACTCCATACCATGACTTTTTATAATGCCTGTATTAATCCATACCTGGGGATAAAAGTAATCCCCGGGTACGGAGTACATGAATATCAAATCAGATGCTTTCCGGGTGTATAGATCAAATGATCCGGTTAACCTTGAATTGAAGAGTGAAAAATCCAGGCCAATATCAAATTCTCTGTTCTTTTCGCTTTTAAGATCAGGATTTGCATCAAGGCCAACTCCATATAACGGAATAGATTGACCATTGTAATAGATATTGCCCATCTGATCGTAATGTTCCATTGACAGATAGCTCTCTGATGGCTGATTTCCGGTTATGCCATAATCAACCCTCAATTTCAGGTTGTTTAAAGAAGTGACATTTATTAGTTTAGAAAAATCTAATGTAGTTCCCAAAGCGGGAAACAAACCCCATTTATGTGCCGAACCTAGCCGTGATGATCCTTCATACCTGGCACTTGCAGAAATAAACCAAAGATTATTGAAATTCAGGTTAATTCTTCCGAAAAATGCACTAAGCCTGTTTGAATTTTTATAACTGTTAAGAGTGCCTGTGCCATTCTTGAAATCAAGGGCAGCCGCAAGGTTATTAAAAGAAAAAGCGTCTGTCAGGAAGTCTCCTCCCTGTGCCGAAAAACCCTCATTGGTAAAATCCTGGTAAGAGTAACCACCCATAAGGTTGAGGTTGAGGTTAAGAGGGGAGTTTATTTCTTTGTTAAATTGAGCGGTCGATTCAAAAAGCCGGCTTGAAGAATTATCCTGCTGCCTTGATGCTGAACCGTTAGGGTTGTAATAATAATTGTTGCCGCCACCCCATAGATCGTACCTGCTGTAATACTGACCACTTAATAAACCATTACTCTGAACAGAATAGAACGCATCAACGTTCAACCCTTTGAGAATTTCATAAGTGCCTTTCAATGACATATTTAAAATTCTGTTTTTCCCTTCATTTTTATCTTCCCTGGCAATCTGAACCGGGTTATAATAGTCGAAGTAAGGCTTCTGAAAATAACCATCATATTTTGAAAATTCAGGATCATCGCTTTTTACAGGAGAAGTAGGATTGTAGATAGAAGCATAGCGAAATGCTTCAGCAAAACCATATTGCGATTCCCGTTGGGTAGCCCTCAGGTCAATATCCAGAGTAAACTTACCGTTCATCGCCTTTTGCTTAATATTAATCCTCCCGTTAAGCTGATTGTATCCTGTGTTTATCAGAACCCCGTTTCCCGTACGATAGTTAACCGAAGCATAATAACTTGTTTTATCATTCCCACCCGACATCGATATATTATGTGCCTGAGAGAGAGCTGTCTGTTCTATCTCCCTGAACCAGTTTGTATTTGATCCGAAATCTGTTCCCATACCCATCTCTGCAGACAATGACCTCCACTGTGTTGCATTCATTACAGGTTCATTTTTTGCAACTATTTCTGCAGTTGCATAAACATTGTATTCAATTTGAGTTTTGCCAGCTTTCCCCTTTTTTGTTGTTACCAGAATTACACCTCCTGACCCTCTTACTCCATAAATTGCTGAAGCAGAAGCATCTTTTAACACGACGAAGGATGCAATATCGTTGGGATCTACATTATCAAGAGATGCTCCCGCTGCACCATCAATGACAATCAGGGGACCGTCAATCCCTGCTATAGTATTCATCCCTCTCATACGCAGATAATAAGATCCGTTCAGGTCACCTCCATATTTATTTATGGATAATCCGGCCACCCTGCCCTGGATCAGCTGTATCGGATCGTTTATATTCCCTTTGTTGAACTGGTCAGACATAACCCTTGTTATTGAACCGGTAACTTCTCTTTGCTTCAATGTGCCATATCCAATATTCACAACTTCACCTGGGGTTTTGACTAAAAGGCTATCGATGTTGAGAGATCTCTCAGATTCAGAAGTTGTTTTGGCACCAATGGTTTTTTCCTGAGCAATGGCTAAACCTATTGCGATATAAATGAGTAGAAATGTTAATAGATAACTTCTCCAATTATTTCTCCAGGCAACCATTTTAGCTAGGCGTTTCAAGACAGTAGAACAAAAAGATTCTGGCAACTTCAATTACTAAAAATACATTAATTATTAGTAGAAAACAATAGAAAGCTACCACTTCTTTCTTCGCCACAAAGACGCCAAGGCGCGAAGAATCATCGAGCATAAGTATTGATTCCTGTTCTTTCTTGTTTTTGCGAAAGACGTTCTGCTGAACCCCGGGGATTCCTCATCCGCCAGCCGGCGGATTCGGAATTTATCTTGATTTATTCAGGCAGGTTTGTGCCCTGGTTCCAATGAAAATAAAGTTGAATTTTTCTCTGATTACTTCAGGATTTGGAAAACCTGCAGTTCTCCGTTATTAACTGCAGCTATTATGTAATGTTTTCCTGCTATGTCGATCGGAACTAACTTCCTTGCATCGCCAACAATTTTTAATCCGCTTTTTAACGGCATGAGCGCTTTGAATCTATTATCTGCCTCACCCAGTAAACACCAGCCATAACTGGCATCATAACGTCCATAAGATGGTCTGACGGCATAATCATTTCCTGCCAGAACCAGGTCCTGCTTTCCATCCTTGTTAATATCCCTGACCAGGATATTGCGAACCGGTGAGAATTGTGCTTCAATGGGAAGCTTATAAGGTTTAAAAGTTCCGTTTCCATTATTCAGGAACAGACAACTTTCAAACATTACAGCTTTTTTTACTGTGGATTGGTCAATCATCTTCTTACCGAAAATATCCTTTACCGTTTTGCCCCCGAAATCAGAATAATTCGGATACTTTTTATCTAAACCAGCAATCTGGCTTGATAGCTCATCGAGAGATGCCACCGGGTAACTAATGCCATTCTGATAAGAACAGATAACCTGATCAAGCGATCCGTTATTATCGAAATCGTTCAGGTACATTTCTACCGGCTCTTTAATTGAAGCTTTCAGGATAGAATTTAGTCCCAGATTTCCTCCAATCAGATCCATATTTCCATCACCGTCTACATCAGCAACACGAATACAGTTCCACCATCCCGATGTTTCATCCAGACCGGCAATATCGGTTACGTCTTTAAAATATCCTTTATCATTCCTGAATATGCATACCTTCATCCATTCGCCAACCAACACCAGATCAGGGTGTCCGTCTTTGTCCCAATCCATCCAGGCTGCATCGGTCACCATACCTATATTCTTAAAAGCCTTGATTCTGTCATCGGATACAATCTTAAAATGACCGTATCCATCGTTTTCAAGCAGATACTGATCTGGCGATAACCCGTAAGCACCAGGTACAGATCTTGAGCCAACAAACAAATCGATGTCACCGTCACCGTCAAAGTCGCAAGGCCTGACGCATGATCCATTATGAGACATAAAAGGTAATTCTCCTTTTGTAAAAGATCCCTTTCCATCATTAATCAGCAATAAGTCAGTAAGCAGTGGATTACCAATTGCTAGCTCATTGCCCCCCCTTACAATATAAAGATCCAGATCGCCATCTCCATCTGCATCAAAAAAGGCAGCATCCACATCATCGGCCCAACACTCTGTTTTAAGGACAGGTACATCCAAAGGACTGAAAGATCCATCCTTCTGCTGAATAAGAATCATGGCTGGCTGACCTTTTGCCCCTCCCACAAATACATCCTGTAACCCGTCTCCATTGACATCTCCAACGGCTATGGCTGGTCCTTCTGCAGACAGACTGTGCGGGATCAGTCGCTCGCGATAAAAATCAACCCAATCATCTTCTTTGTGAGTGAACTTCAGTCCTGGAATCAGGGCAGGGGAGAACAATTTTGTGTTTTCATTTTCCTTCATTTTTCCTGCAACAGGTTTCACTGCATTTTTTATTTCTAAAGTGATAGTCGTATCGGCAGGAATATTTTTAATTAGTTGTATTGAAAGATCGGGCCAGCGCACAATAATTGAATCGATCATTTTTGCCTTTCCCAATCCAAAATGCACAATGTCGGAAGTGGCAGATAAAAATCCACGCGTAGGGAATTGTTCGGCAACCTGTTCCTGCCCGCCACTGTAAATAGTGACACGAGCTCCGATTCCACGGGTATTCATCCCTTTCCCTTTTAATGCAACTGACAGAAAATGATTGCCCGACAGCTTTTCAGCATTGTTCCTGTATATAAATGCCGGAGCATTAATATTATTGACGATCAGATCGAGGTCACCATCATTATCTAAATCCGCATAAGTGGCTCCATTAGAATAGGAACGGGTGTTAAAACCCCATTCCCTTGCCATATTCGTAAATGTGAGATCCCCATTATTTCTATAGATATAACTTACATTTGGATACAGTGGCATCTTTTCATATAAATCCTTGTCTGAAACTCCACTATTATCCTTTAAGGGAAAACTTCTGTTTCCGCCGGTTAAAAACTTAACATAATCCAGATCATTTGCTCTCCTGTATATTCCGCTGGTAACAAAAAGATCTTTCCATCCATCATTATCTACGTCGCAAAACAGAGGCGACCAGCTCCAGTCAGTTGAGGAAACACCTGACAACTGTCCTATTTCACTGAACATATCTCCACCCAGATTTAGCTGCAGTGTATTACGTACAAACTGATGATTATAACCATATTTTAATTTCAATTCAGAGAGCTCATAGTCATCTTCTCCTCCTGATTGTTTCCGGATTTTTTCATCATCCGGTAACATATCGAGCACCATCACATCCAAAAGGCCATCGTTATTAATATCTCCGACATCATTGCCCATTGATGATCTGCTTGTATGCGCAATAAAATCTGTCAGTCGCTCTGAAAAAGTGCCATTGCCATTGTTGATATAGAGATAGTCATTCTCGTGGAAATCATTTGATACATAAATATCGGGAAGACCATCATTGTTAATGTCGCAAATATTTACCCCGAGACCGTAACCAATCTGGCTGCTGTAAATACCCGCTTCCCTTGAAACATCGTGAAACACATGCCTACCATTTACGACATCATTTCTGAATAACCTGCCGCCGGCGAGAGAATCGCGATCTGATCGCAAAGATACATTTCCATAACTACGTGATGTATGTACCGAATGGTTGAGAAGGTACATATCAAGATCTCCGTCCATATCATAATCAAAGAAAGCTGCCTGTGTGGAAAAACCCTGAAAATCAAGTCCATAATCATGTGCTTCATCTTTGAAGGTCAGGTTACCCTGATTAATAAAGAGTTGGTTTTTACCATGAAAGTTTTTGTATTTTCCTACCTCACAAACGTAAATATCCAATAATCCGTCACCATTTACATCTGCCATTGTAACACCGGTCTTCCAATCACCGGTTCCGGCTACTCCCGCAGCATCGGTGATATCCTCAAATTTAAGGCCTCCCTTGTTAAGGTATAATTTATTTGGTCCCTGATTTGAGGTAAAATATAAATCTATCAGGCCATCATTATTAATGTCTCCGGCTGCAACACCTCCACCGTTATTGAAGTACAGGTATTCAATGATGTTAGACTGGTCTGTTTCTGTGAGCTGGTTTTTAAAATCGACGTGAGTGGAGAAGGGGGGAAGCAAAGTAAACAACTGGTCCTTTTTCCCCTTCTCAGGTTTACAGGCAAACGCCAATAGTAATACGGGAATAATTAGAGCAGATTTTTTCATAAGAAAGCTTCACGGGCTTAATACTTTGAAAACCTGTAATGGATCATTGCTACGGGCGACGACAATTATTTTATCTTTTGAGGTGTTCACCTCCTTTATATCCCGTATCTCTCCGTCAAGATGAAAGCCGGATATTCTTGCCGGTACATAGCTGAAATTTCCATGCCCGTCACCCAATAATAATGTTCCATAGCTGGCATCATACCGACCTACCTCGGGTTTTACATTGAACAGATTTCCGCCAAGCAGGATATCCGGATTACCATCATGATTATAATCTCCAATTGCAGCAGCATATACAGGTGAAAACTGCACCTCAACCGGTAAAGGCTTTCTGGTGAAATGCCCGTTACCATCATTAATAAATAACGAGGTTTCCAGGAGATTTACATCTAATCTGATTGCATTCTTTAACTGTTCAGGTGTAAAAATATCTGTGATCTGCTGGTCTTTGTACATATCATATTTCGGGTACTTCTTTAACAGCGCCGGAATCTGTCTGGTCAGATCATGCTTTAAAGCAAGCGGATACGATTTGTCCCCATCGTAAGTACATATAATCTGTTCTACTGATCCATTCAGATCAAAATCGCTTACGTACATGCTCACAGGTTTTTCCGGCGAGGCTTTGAATCTTGAGTTCAAGCCATGATTACCTGCTATAAAATCGATTTTCCCATCTCCATTAAAATCGCCGGCAGCCAGGCAGTTCCACCATCCAGCTGTTTTATCAGAGCCGAATGCATCTTTTTTTTCTTTAAATCTGCCATTTTCATTTATGAACACTTTTAAAGGCATCCAGTCTCCTGCAATAATCATATCCAGGTCTCCGTCACCATCAACATCAGCCCAGATCATATCGCGGATCATACCGATATTCATCAATTCCGGGGCGACCTGAGCAGTTATATTCCTGAAATTTCCATTGCCGTCGTACTTGAGTAAATATCCATTGCAAGGAACTCCGTATTCAAAAGGTTTGAGACGGATACCAACAAATAATTCCATTTTACCATCTTTATCGAAGTCAGCAGGCCTGACGCATGAAGTACTTTCATATTTACCTGCTGGCAATATCTGGGCAGATTTGGTAAAATTTCCTTTACCATCGTTAATATAAAAACGATCTGCAAGAGCTGATGAGCTTTCCGGAAATTCATTTCCGCCGCATGCAACATACAGATCGAGATCGCCATCTCCGTCTGCATCAAACATTGCGCAATCCGTCTCTTCAGAAGCCTTATCCTCCTCAAATAAAGATTTTTCGACAGAGATAAATGTGCCATCCTTCTGTTGTATCAACAGGGCGCCGGGTTGTCCTTTTGCACCACATATATAGATATCTTCGAGCCCATCACCGTTTACATCACCTTTGCACATTCGCGGACCTTCGGTCGATAACATGTGAAAAAGCAGGGGTTCGCGTTCAAAATCATTAAAATCATCCTCTTTATGAACGAAATCTATCCTATTGTCTTTGCTGATATCCTTAAAATAAATATTTTTTGAATTTACAGGATCAACCGCATGAAATGACATTTTCCTGGCATCTTTCTGATATAAAGTAAGAATCTGATCCGTTTTTACATCAGTCAGAATTGTGACCCGGTCATCAGGCCATTCAACAATGAGCGAATCTACCATTGTCAACGGGCCCAGGCCAAGATTAGGTCGGGGATCAACAGTTGAAAGATAACCTCGCATCGGCATTTGTTCGAGATAGACAAATTTGCCTTTATTTTTGACAGTCACCTTGGCACCTATAGCTTCTGTGTTCTTTGGTTCTCCCTTTAAAATGACTTTCAGAAAATGATTATCAGGCAATTGATGATTGGTTTCATTACGGTATATCGACATGGGTAAATTTACGTTGTTTACTACCAGGTCGAGATCTCCATCGTTATCAAGATCACCATAGGCAGCGCCATTTGAAAAGCCTGGATTGCCAAGCCCCCATGGTATCGCCATATTCTGAAACGTGTAATTTCCCATGTTTTTGAAAGCATAACTCGGGATCTTGACAGAAGGAATAGCATCAATCAGCTTTTTATAGTCTACCTTATTACCTGTAACAATCGACATAACCACGTCGCGGTTCGCAAAATATTGAATGTAATCCTGATCGGTAAGGTCTTTATAAATCCCATTTGCAACGAAAATATCCTTTAAACCATCATTATCAAGGTCAGCGATCAGTGCTCCCCATGACCAGTCAGTGGCACATACTCCAGCCAGCCTGCCGATTTCACTGAAAGTACCATCGGCGTTATTTAATTGCAACATATTGCGCGTAAACTGATGATGATAACCATTTTCAACACTCGACTTGTAATTTTCCCAATTATCAAAGGTTGTCTTTGTTTTTAGGCGATCGTTATGTTCAGGAAGCATATCGGTTGCAAATACTTCAGGGTAGTGATCATTGTTTATATCTGCCATATCTCCTCCCATGGAGGCAGCAGATATAGATCTCATCATACTTACCAATGATTCTGTAAATGTCCCGTCGTGGTTATTGAGGTAGATGTAATCACGTTCAAAAAAATCATTTGATACATAAATATCCATCCAGCCATCCTGGTTAATATCTCCCACCGCCACACCCAGCCCAAATCCAATTGTGCTTCCAAATATTCCGGCTTCAGCGCTGACATCGGTAAATCTATTACCATCATTTCGAAAAAGCTTATCACCACCGATGGAATCCCTGACTAGACGCTGATTTTCTTTCAAATTAAAACTGCCAATCGCTTTTGGAAAATTCTTTAATAAAAACAAGTCCAGATCACCGTCTTTATCGTAATCAAAAAAAACTCCCTGGGTAGAATTGCCGGAAGATTCATCAATACCATATTCTTTTGCCTTTTCGGTGAATGTCAGATCTCCATTATTGATATACAATTCATTATGGTTTTCGGCACCTTCTTCATTTCCCGATTTACAAACATATATGTCAATCCACCCGTCTCCATTTACGTCTGCAAAGCTAACGCCAGTTGACCATCCTTTGCCTTCAATACCTGCTTTCTGAGATATATCCTCAAACTCAAAATTTCCCTTATTCAAATACAGTTTATTAGTGCCCATATTTGAAGTCATAAAAATATCGAGAAGGCCGTCATTATTCACATCGCCTAAAGCAACGCCACCGCCATTGTAAAAATTGCGGAAGGTATAAACGTTGAACTTCTTCTTAAGCTGCAAATCGTAATCCAGTTTATTGACAAAATCAGCATGGGTAACAGACGCAGGCATCAGTGTAAACAAATGATTTCCTGCATGTTTACCACAACCATAAAAAAAGAATAGCATCAGCAAACAAACCCCCCATTTATGGAGTAAATTAAATTGAATTAATCCAGGCATACTATTTTTTCAGATATTTTGTGGTATCAGCCGGATTAATATCCGGGGCAGGAGGAGAATCATTCCAGTTCTTTTTTACCAGCAAGTCGGTAAAAACAGCCCACACACGGTACTCATCCTGTTTAAATATAGTGATGCGCCTGTTCCCATTTACCTTTACATACGCGGACCCTCTGACGGGATGTTTCACTTCAATGAATCCACCCCCGTAAGTCTTTTCGTACCATTTTAGTACATCAATCTGGAGATTGTCGGAAGATAATTTTTTGTTCCAGGGCGCCCATCCATCATAAACAAACATCACCGGCATTTCATATATTTTTCCCTTATCGAATTTTGGATAGAAATTCATGTAGGCAGGATATTTCAATTCGTCTTTCAAATCATACCGGACCTTCGTGTTGCTTTCATTCTGCCTTATTAAGCCTTTATGGTTAAGCTGCCAGCAATGTGTATAGAAATCCTTTTCAGGCATCCCCAGATATAATCCCATGAACAAAGAATCATACCTCACTCCGCTGGCCAGTTCCTTCTTCACCATGCGTTCATATCTTGCTTTTGGTGAACACCCTGAGATAATACTTCCTGCAATAAGGAGTACAAATAGCCATTCAATTCTTGTCTTCATAGTTTCCCATCAATATTTATAAAACTGAAAATTATCATTATTTCTTGCAACTGCAATGATACGGGTTCCATTTATATTCAAAATCTTCATATCACGTATTTCGCCTTTAGTAAAAATTCCC
>JBEKDR010000011.1:0-72070 GCA_050014255.1 Bacteroidales bacterium
TCCTTCCCCCGCCAGCTGGCGGGGAAGGCTGGGAAGGGGGTAGAATAATTAAAAACATATCATTAAAAGGTCAAAATAGGAATAATTTAAACTGTTACATGAATTGTGAAGAAATACATAGCAATCGGGATTCTTCTCGCAAGGGAGATGGGGAGTAAGCACAAGATATTCATTTAGTTAAGTCCCTCCCTCCTGGGGGATGGATTAAGGGAGAGGGGAAAAAAAGTAATAAATTCATATACTATTGTTTATCTAATCAGTTAACTCGGTATTTATCTACCAATTTTGAACCGGAAAAGCTATATTTGTATTCTGATAGGAACTTGCTGCGTAGTTGTTTTATGGGAAACAAAGATATTTTTGATGAAGAAGACAGAAACCGTATTCAGGCTGAATATGACAGTCTGATAAATAATCTTCTCAGGTGTAATAAACCAGGGGACCGGGAGCTTATTGACAAAGCATTCAAAATCGCAAACGAAGCTCACTGGAATATGCGCCGTAAATCGGGTGAACCTTATGTCATTCACCCGATATCTGTTGCAAAAATAGTAAACAATGAAATCGGACTTGGGGCCAAGTCAATAGCTGTTGCTCTTCTTCATGATGTTGTAGAAGATACTGAATATTCCCTGGAAGATGTTAAAAGGGATTTCGATCCAAAAATAGCCTCTCTTATTGACGGACTGACAAAAATATCAGGCACTTACAATAAAGAGAATTCTTCTTCCCTGCAAGCTGAGAACTTCAGGAAGATGCTACTTACGCTTTCCGATGATCTCAGGGTAATTCTCATAAAAATTGCTGACCGTCTGCATAATATGAGGACACTCGACTCTATGCCTGAACATAAAAAGATGAAAGTGGCAGGAGAAACTATTTTTCTTTACGCTCCTCTTGCTCACAGACTTGGACTTTATGCTATTAAGAGTGAACTGGAGGACCTTAGCTTCAAATTCCGGCAACCTCATATCTATGAGGAAATTTCGTCGAAACTGAAACACAGTGAAAAAAAGAATCTTGCCCTCATCAATAAATTCTCCTTACCGATAATTGAAAAACTCACAGCCGCCGGTTTGCAGTTTGATATCAGCGGCAGACCAAAATCCATTTTCTCAATATGGAAGAAAATGCAGGCCAAAAATGTTCCGTTTGAAGAGATTTACGATGTCCTGGCTATAAGGATTGTATTTGAACCTGCTGAAGGCATTCCGGAAAAAACCCAATGCTGGAATATATATTCCGTTATCACTGATTCTTATATGCCTAAACCTGACAGGCTCCGTGATTGGGTAAGCAGGCCAAAGCCGAATGGATACGAAGCATTGCATGTTACTGTAATGGGTCCTGAAGGTCAGTGGATTGAGGTGCAAATACGAAGCAAGCGAATGGATGAGATAGCGGAAAGAGGTTACGCCGCACATTGGAAATACAAAGGAGACGAAGCCCAGGAGACCGAACTCGACAAGTGGATAAAAAAGATCCGTGTAATGCTTGAGAATCCACACGAGGATCCTATTGAGTTTCTCGACGAATTTAAAATGAACCTGTTTTCATCTGAAATAATGGTCTTTACACCAAAAGGGTTCCTTGTAAGCCTCCCCAAAGGAGCTTCTGCACTGGATTTTGCTTATGAAATACATACTGAGATTGGGAATAAAGCTATCGGAGCAAAAATAAATTATAAACTCAATCCAATAAACGCAATTCTGATGAGCGGGGACCAGGTCGAAATCATTACTTCTGATATTGCGAAACCCGAAACGGAATGGCTCTCATTTGTCAGGACCTCGAAAGCGAAGGAGGCAATTAAAAATGCACTGAAGAATGATTCAAAAGATAGTATCCGGATCGGGGTGGACATTCTTGAAACCAAACTTAAGGAAATTGGAGTCACTTTAAATAACGATATCCTCAAATCTATTATTCTGTTCTATGAAGTATCAGGTAAAGAAGATTTATATTCTGGAATCGGCCTCGGCAGGATCAATCTCAACAATCTTAAGAAGGCCATCCGGAATAATCCGACTAAAAATGTAATTAAATACTGGGAATTAAAACTGATCGGATCAAAGAAAGAGAAAAAAGATACTGAAGGACAACAGGAAAACATTGATAAAAGTGTCCCATTCCTTCTAAGGGAAAATGTCGATAATGCAGAACAATCATACGAAATAGCAAAATGCTGCAATCCTATACCAGGAGACGAAGTTACAGGCTACCATTCACCGGAAGGAATAATTATTATTCATAAACCTAAATGTCCGGTCGCTATCAGGATCATGTCGAACGAAGGAAACAGAATCATAGCAGTCAAATGGGCTATTCATAAACTGGTCTCTTTCCTGGCAAGAATAAGTATGACTGGTATAGACAGGATCGGACTCGTAAACGACATAACAAATATCATATCAGCTGAACTTAAGGTAAATATGACCAGAATTAATATTACAGTAAATAATGGCATATTTGAAGGGACAATTGATTTATATGTTCATCATACAAAAGACCTGAACAACCTGATACTCAAAATCTCCAATATAAATGGCATTGAAAATGTCAGGAGAGTAGAAGATTTCTCCAATTGAATTTTCTATAGATTCAATCCCCAATATCCAGGGAAAATGTATACTTTTACTATTATTTTAAATTAGACCAGATATGATTAGTGACGATACCAAGTTAACAGTAAAGAAGATCTTCACTGAGTATCTCGAAAAAAAGGGGCATAGGAAGACACCGGAGAGGTATGCAATTCTTGATGAGATCTATTCAAGGGCAGGACATTTCGATATTGAGTCGCTTTATATTTTTATGAAAAATAAGAATTATCGGGTAAGCAGAGCGACATTATATAATACAATTGAGTTGCTTCTCGATTGTAATCTCGTTATAAAGCATCAGTTCGGAAAAAATATTGCACAGTTTGAAAGAGCATATCAATGCGGACAACACGATCATCTGATCGACATTGAAACAGGCAAAGTTATAGAGTTCTGCGACCCCAGAATTCATGAGATCATTCATACGGCAAGTGAATTGTATAACTTCACACCTCAATATCACTCCCTTTATATCTATGGTTCAATTAAAGAGGATAAGAAATAAATTGTAAAAATCAAATAATTGATTTTGAACTATTCTTTACATCTTTTATCTTTAAAATCATGTATTAACCGAACTTACTGACTAGTTCTGAAGAAGGTTTGGACAATGAATCTGTATTATTACTATATCACTCTTTTTATAAATTCTCATTAATAATATTGCTTCATGAACTATAAAACATTATTACCTGGAAAACGTATAAGTAATTATTTAATCTATATTAATTTCAGCCTGTTTTAAAACACAAGTCATGAAAAGTAAAATAACTTATTACAGAAGGATCTTAAGGTATTTTATGATTACCTTGATTTTAATGTCTATAATGCCGGAAAAAGTTAACGCTCAGCAAAATATTACCGGTGAAGTGTCCAAAACATACCAGATCACTCTTAATGATGGATCAATCGTTTCAGGGAAATTAGTATCTATCACAGATAAAGAGGTTATTATTCAGTCCGCAACAATAGGTGAAGTCCGGTTGCAGAAAGAAAATATTAAAACTATGCTTCCGGTCTCATCATATGATCAGAAGAAATCCGGGATATGGTTTACTAATCCGAATCCAACAAAGTATCTTCTGTCTAACTCTGCCATACCAATGGAAAAGAATACCGGGTACTATCAAAATACCTGGATCTTTTTTAATTCCTTCAGTTATGCCTTTACAAATAATCTTAGTCTCTCAGGAGGTATGGAAATTTTCTCTATTCTGGCAAGTGGTAAAGGGCCATATGCATTTTATCTTAATCCCAAGGTTTCATTTGAAGTTGCAAATAACTTCTATGCCGGAGGATCTTTTTTATATGCAAATACTATAAGAACGGTCTCGGAATTTGGTGGACTTGGCACCTTTAATGCATTTGGCACATATGGTAACAAAAATAATAACATTACCGGGGCATTGGGCTGGGGCTGGGCAGATGGTGAATTTAGTTCCAAACCTTTGATTACGATCAGTGGTATGACCAGAGTATCAAAGCGGATTGCACTGGTCAGTGAAAACTGGATCGTACCGGGAATAGATTCAAACAGCAGTTATTATGCCATCTTTTCTTATGGTATAAGGTTTTTAGGCGAAAAAACAGCTATTGACCTAGCATTCATAAATAATCGCGATATTGCCAAAGGAATAATAATCGGAATTCCATGGCTGGATTTTGTAATTAATTTTTAAACCATTAATTATATGTACGTTATATAAAGAAATGAACCATGTGTTTAAAAGGCCCGATTATGGGCCTTTTTTATTTCGAAACAATAATGTGTCCAGGGACATTTTCTGATTATTTTTTGTATCTTGTTGGGCATTTTTTGACTATCAGATAGTTTAGTAACATGAACATTGACATACTATTAGGTCTTCAGTGGGGTGATGAGGGAAAGGGTAAAATTGTTGATGCTTTAAGTCCGGTCTATGATGTTATTGCCCGTTTTCAGGGTGGGCCTAATGCCGGGCATTCTCTCGAGTTTAATAATATCAAACACATTCTTCATCTCATACCTTCCGGTATATTTCATGCTGATAAACTGAATGTTATAGGAAACGGTGTGGTAATAGATCCTTCTGTTTTTAAAAAGGAGATAGAAGAGTTAGGGATTCCGGTCAGCAAGCTCACCAAGCGACTTATAATATCCAACAAGGCAAACCTTATTCTCCCAAGCCACAGGATACTGGATTCTGCTTACGAATTCAGTAAAGGCAATTCCAAAATCGGATCTACACTTAAAGGTATTGGTCCAGCATATACCGATAAGACAAGCAGGAACGGAATTCGAGCGGGCGACATTCTAAAAGCTGATTTCAGACAGAAGTATAATGATCACCTTCACAATCATCTGACGATACTGAAAAACTACAATTTTAAATTCGATCTGAAAGAGTACGAAGAGGGCTGGTTTGAAGGAATTGAGATGTTGAAAAAATTCTCTGTATGTAATAGTGAATACCTTGTTAATGAACTCTCCGTAGCAGGAAAAAGGATACTTGCCGAAGGAGCTCAGGGAACAATGCTCGATTTGGATTTTGGTTCATATCCTTTCGTGACATCATCAAATACAATAAGTGCCGGGGCATGTACTGGATTGGGTATTTCGCCAAGACTTATCGGAGATATTTTCGGCATTTTTAAAGCTTATTGTACCAGGGTTGGATGTGGTCCTTTTCCTACTGAATTACATGACGATACTGGTGCTGATATAAGAAATATCGGCCATGAGTTCGGTTCAACAACGGGAAGACCAAGGCGGTGTGGATGGCTCGATCTGCCGGCGATGAAATATTCTATCATGGTAAACGGTATTACTGAACTCTTCATGACCAAAGCAGATGTTCTATCAGGTTTTAAAACCATTAAGATTTGCACTTCATATAAAATTGACGGGAAAACATGCAATGAGTTGCCCTTCAGCAACGATTCCATTATTGAACCGGTCTATACCGTATTTGACGGATGGGAAGAAGATATAACTGGGAAAAGAGATTTTAATGAGTTGCCAGACGCTCTTAAAAAATATATAAAATTTATTGAGAATCAGACAGGTATCCCAGTTACAATAGTTTCAGTCGGCCCTGACAGGGAAGAGACCATTTTCAGAAATAAATAAACAAGGCTATTTCTTAATATAAATCCATGCTTCAAACTGAATAGTATCCTGAAACCGTTTAAGTCGTGATACCGCTTTTGTGAAACTATTAAAAGCTTCAATCGAAACAAGTTCAAATTTGCTTCCCTCTATTTTTATTATTTTTGGATCATAACCGTTCTTCCGGTAGTTTTCCGTCATCCCTTTTGCATATTCAGGTGTAATAAAACTGCCAACAATAATATTATACTTGTACCTCGATTCCATGCTTAACCATATTTCATCAGCTTTTCTGACAGAATCAAGTTTTGCGTTCTCAATTGCCTTTAACCGGTCAGTTATTTTTTGGAGAGAATCAGCAACCCTGATACTGTCCTCCTGAGCTTTCAGTACAGCCAGGGTCCTTGCTCTTTTACCAAATAGTCCGCTTGACCTGAAATATTTACAGGATGGTAGTATTATCAAGAGCCCTATGAATAAAATTATCGATAATTGTCTCATAATAAAATATTTAATATGAATGCTGAACTTCGTGCTCTGATTAGCTCAGAGAGTACTAATCAAAGATACAAATTATTGAAAACCAATCCAAAAGATATATTTGATGCTCTCATATACCAAAGTATTGTGGATTTTGTATATTCGGCTTATAAAAACTGGGAAAAACATAAAAACCTGCCTGATGAAATCTTTAATACAATTCTTCGAAGAAAGCGTTGAGAAGTTCAGCGACAATGTTTATCTGTGGGAAAAACCAAATGATAAATATGAAGGCACAACTTATGGCGAAACAAGAAAGCAGATTTATGAATTTGCAGCCGGACTTATTAAACTGGGCATAAAAAAAGGAGACAGATTAAGCCTGATTTCTGAAGGCCGGAACAGTTGGGTAATCGGTGAGATGGGAATTTTATATACCGGTGCAATTAATGTGCCGCTATCAGTGAAGCTTAATCCGGATGAAATAAAATTCAGGATAAATCATTCAGAATCAAAAATGATTCTTGTCTCCTCTCTTCAGGCTCAGAAGCTTAAAGATATTCTTGGAGAATGCCATTCAGTAGAAAAAATAATCCATTTTGATACTCAGGAAGAGTACTTAAAAAATGAGATCCACTTTAATGAAGTCAGAAAAATTGGACGGGAATGGCTTGCATCACCCGAAAACTTTGCAGATTTCGAGAAACTGTTTAAAAGTATCACGCCTGATGATTTTGCTAATATCTGTTATACTTCAGGTACAACTGCTGATCCGAAAGGTATTGTTCTGACTCATGGAAATTATGTTACCAATGTTTATCAGGCTTACAGTCTCATAGACATTCCATCTTTCTATAAGACGCTTCTTATATTGCCATGGGACCATTCTTTTGGACACACAGGAGGAATATTTGCTTTTATGGGAAAAGGTGCAAGCATTGCCTCTGTAAAAACAGGGAAAACGCCAATGGAGACTTTGAGGAACCTCCCGATATGCCTTAAAGAGATTAAACCAAATATGCTCATGAGCGTTCCGGCTATTGCAAAGAATTTCAGGAAGAATATTGAAAAAGGAATTAAAGAAAAAGGGAGCGTAATTGAGATGCTGTTTAACCACGCACTTAATATCTCCTACTCGTACAATAAAGAAGGCTGGAATAAAGGGAGAGGATTACAGAGATTTAAGAAACCGATGCTAAGATTCTATGACAGGCTTCTTTTCAGCAAAATACGTGAAGCTTATGGTGGTGAGCTCGATTATTTCATCGGTGGCGGAGCGCTTCTTGAGATAGAGCTTCAGAGATTCTTCTATGCTCTTGGCATCCCAATGTTCCAGGGTTATGGATTAACTGAGGCCTCTCCTGTTATCTCATCAAATTCCATGAGTCGCCATAAACTCGGATCATCCGGGGCGCTCGTCAATAATATGGACCTTAAAATTTGCGATGATGAAGGGAAAGAAGTTCCTACAGGACAAAAAGGAGAAATTGTAATAAGGGGCGGAAATGTAATGTACGGCTATTGGAAAAATGATACTGCCACAAAAGAGACAATAAAAGACGGATGGCTATACACCGGTGATATGGGATACATGTCCGAAGATGGATTCCTATATGTGCTGGGACGATTTAAAAGCCTGCTTATTGCAGATGATGGTGAAAAATTCAGTCCGGAAGGTATTGAAGAAGCAATATCAGAACAGTCAAAATACATTGATCAGTGTATGCTTTACAACAACCAGAAGGCATATACTGTTGCACTTGTAGTGCCGAACCAGCATTCACTCAAAATATATCTTGAGGAAAAAAATCTGACTGCTGACTCAGATGAAGGGAAACGTGCTGTTATTACATTGATCGAAAGTGAGGTCAATGAATACCGTACAAATGGGAAATACGGCAGTATGTTTCCACAGAGGTGGCTCCCGGTTTCCATTGGTATCCTGCAGGAAAGTTTTACTGAAGATAACGGCCTTATGAACTCTACACTGAAGATTGTAAGAGGGAAAGTAATGGATAAGTATCAGGAACTTATAGATTATTTATATACACCTGATGCTAAAGCAGTTACAAACGAAAGAAATATAGAAGAGGTGGAAAAAATGAAACTTGGTTAGGAAGAAAAGGGATCAGGGATCAGGGATCAGGGATCAGGGATCAGGGATCAGGGATCAGGGCTTAAGGTTTAGGATATTTTTGACTTTTGACATTTAGCTATTATTAAAATTTATGAGATCTTTTATTGTAACCACAATCCTGATGATTTTTTTGAGTGTATCCTGTACACACAAAAAAGAGATAAACTGGAAACTGGCGGAAAACCCTCTTCTTACAAAATGGGCATCAGAGGTCGACCCACTAAAGCCATGGCCGCAGTATCCCCGTCCTGATATGCTCCGAAATGCATGGATAAATCTGAACGGCCTCTGGGATTATGCAATTACACGGAAAGGTGAAAATCCGGAGAAATGGGATGGTTCAATCCTTGTTCCATACGCCGTTGAATCTGCTCTTTCAGGTGTCAGAAAGAAAATCTCTGAAAATGAAAACCTCTGGTATAAAAGGACCTTCAGTATACCCAATGTGTGGAATAAGAAACATATACTGTTAAATTTTGAAGCATGCGACTGGGAAACAATAGTTTGGGTCGACGGGAAAAAGGTTGGAACACACCGCGGCGGATATGATCCGTTTACATTCGACATTACTGAATTCCTTGGTACTAAGAAACTGCACGAATTGCTTGTTTGCGTCTGGGACCCGACAGATAAGGGGACACAACCGCGAGGGAAACAGGTCTCATCCCCTGGAAGTATCTGGTACACCTCAACAACGGGTATCTGGCAAACCGTCTGGATTGAACCAGTAAATGAATCCTATATAGCCTCATTCAGAACTGTTACAAATGCTGATAATGGTACCATCACTTTTAAAACTGATATTAAAAATTCAGAGGCCGGGACTCTTTTATTCAAAATTAAAAAAGAGGGTAAAACAATCGCCACAGCAACCGGCAAAGCCGGAAGTGAAACTAATGTGCAAATTAAAGATCCTGTTCTATGGTCTCCCGACAAACCCTTTTTGTATGACATTACCATAGAATTAATAAATAATAATAAGACATTAGATAAGATAAAATCCTATACAGGTATACGAAAGATATCTATCGGAAAAACATCTGACGGATTCACCAGAATGCTTCTGAATAATGAATTTGTATATCAGAATGGACCTCTCGATCAGGGTTTTTGGCCTGATGGAATCTATACTCCTCCAACTGAAGATGCTATGGTTTTTGATCTTCAAATGACGAAAAAAATGGGGTTCAATATGCTGCGGAAACATGTGAAAGTTGAAAACAGGATTTTTTATTACTGGTGCGATAAGCTGGGAATTCTTCTCTGGCAGGATATGCCAAGTGGTGATGAGTCAATATGGGGGAATATGCCCGATATCAATAAATCGAAAGAGGCAACTGAACAGTATGAGTTGGAATTGAAGAGGATGATCGAGACAAAATATAATCATCCTTCAATTATCATGTGGGTTCCTTTCAACGAAGGATGGGGGCAGTTTGAAACGGGGAGAATTACGCAACTGATAGCAGATTATGATCCCACTCGACTTGTTAACAGCTCTTCGGGCTGGACTGACAGGGGAACGGGTAATATCAATGATATACACCATTATCCCGATCCTGCAGTTCAACCGGCTGAGGAAAAAAGGGCAATAGTGCTGGGTGAGTTTGGCGGACTCGGACTTCCTCTCCAGGGTCATACCTGGGAACAAAAGAACTGGGGATACAGGAATATGGCAGATACGCTTCAGCTACTATCAAAATATGAATCTTATTTTGATCTGGTGCACAGGTTTGTGAAAGAAAATGGTCTAAGTGCAACAATTTACACCCAGACCACTGATGTTGAAACAGAAACTAATGGCCTCATGACCTACGACAGAAAAATAAATAAAATGGGAGTTGAAAATGTTTTCAGGGCAAATAATAACATTATTCCAGCTTCAATTGCCTCTCAGGACAGAATATTTACTGATAGTTTTACTTTTGAATTTAAAAATTCCAGAGAAGGCGGAAAAATTTTCTATACGACCGATGGCAGTAATCCTGACGAAAAGTCGACTCTTTATGCCGGACCATTTAAGATATCAGAGACCACCACTATTAAAACATTTACAAAATGGAATGACGCCATGAGTCGTGTCGCGTCATATTTTATAGAGAAAAAAAATCCAATAGCTCCGGTTGAAATCGACAAATTAAAACCAGGGCTGATAGCAGCTATTTATTACGGGAAGTTTAATGCCCTGCCCGATTTTTCAGAACTTAAACCTTTAATGACAAAAACTGTATCTGGAGTATTTCATACTATAGCTGGCAGGGATTCGTATTTCGGAGTCGTTTTTGAAGGATACATTCATATACCTGCTGATGGTGTTTATGGGTTTTTCATTAACTCAGATGACGGGAGCAAATTGATTATTGACGGAACGGATCCTGTTCTGAATGATGGGATTCATGGAATGAGAGAGGAAGGGAAGAGTTATCCTCTGACCAAAGGTTTCCATAAATTAAGAATAGAATACTTTCAGTGTGAAGGTGCTGAAGGTCTCGAGTTCCTTGTTGAGGCTCCCGGGCAACACAAAACTATTGTGCCAGCCAGCTGGTTATTTAATTAGACGATTAATCTGCTTTTAAATGGCAGAAAAGTCATAAAGTCTGCATGATGAACAATATATGCTTCGGTGGTTCTTTTCACCAGGTCACCTTCATGTGCATGAGCCGCAATTATATGGCAAACTTCAGGAGGTATTCCGCACTCTTCTGCAAGAGCGACACCTGAAAAAGGGTGTCGCAAATACTGACCATATTTCCCCTGGACAGCTTTTTTTTCATTATCAAGCTCATATTCAAGTAATTTACCGACATCGGCAAGAATAGCTCCCGAAATAAGCACATCCATATTTACAGGAAGATCTGAAGCAAAAAATTCGTTCATCTTTTCACCGCTTGCCCGGGCTACATGAACTACACATCTTTTGTGAGCCATGAAACTTACCTTAAGGTCAGGACCGCACAAAAGTGTAAATGGTATTTTTTCCAGATCCTCAGCTGTCAGGACACTCCGCTCAAGAGCTTTTTCCCATGTCTTACCGGTTTTTTCCCTGAGCGATAGATCTTTAATCCATTCAAGTTCCGGCCATAGTTTTTTAATCTGTTCATTCATTGGGAATTATCTAAGTTATTTTAATTTTGCGATAATTGCATCTGTCATCCGGGATGTTGAAGCGGCACCATTCTGAACTACATCAGGTCGGCCTGCCATCTTCATCATATCATAGGTTCTGACTTTACCTTCTTCGATAACATCAGCAATTGCTTTGCGGATCTTAACTGATATTTCCTTCTCATCAAGATAATCAAGCATCATGCAGGCCGATTCTATCATTGCGATAGGGTTTACGATTGAAACTTCGTAACCGGCATATTTCGGAGCTGATCCATGGGTCGGCTCAAAAACTGCAATTCCATCGGATGAGAACTGAGCGCTACAAGCAAATCCTAAACCACCTATAAGACCTGCAAAAGCGTCGGATGCAATATCACCAAACATATTGCCTGCAACTATTACATCATATTCCTCCGGATTTTTTGTAAGCCACATCATTTGTGCATCGATATTGGTATTCAGAAGTTTAATTTCGGGGAAAGAGTTTTTCTGGATCTCTTTTGCCAGTTTCCACATTAATCCCGATGTTTCTCTTATCACATTAGGCTTCTCACAAACCGTAACTGATTTGTAACCATATTTTTTTGCATGTTCAAAAGCGGCCATAAGGATCCGGTTTGTTGCTGTTCTGGTAAAAATCCTTGTTGAAATTGAAAGTTCACTAACCGGAACTTTGCCAAAGTTTTCGACGAATTTAGGATGAGTCATTAAAGCCTGATGAACCTGAGCCGGAGGGTTAGTCCATTCTACACCAGAATACAGACATTCTGTATTCTGACGAAAAATTACAACATCTACCAGTGGTTCGTCAATAGTATTCCCTTTTCCTCTTCGGACAAAGTTTAGCGGATTACCTTTATATGACTTGCAGGGACGTACACATATGTCAAGATTGAAAAGCTGCCTTAAACCAACAATGGGACTTGAGTAAGTAAAACCCTTACCCTGAAGTTCCGGTGAGAGCTCTGCTTTAGCCTCATCGATAGGTTTTGACGTTATTGCTCCAAATAGGGCAATTTTATGCTTTCCAATGAGATCAATGGTTCTTTGAGGTAAAGGATTACCTTCTTTGCACCAGAATTCCCATCCAATATCGCCGTGTACATAATCTGCATTAAATCCGGCTGCATTCAGTACTCTTATTGCCTGCTGAAGAACCACTACCCCTATCCCATCACCAGGTAATGTGACTATCGTACGTTTAGGCATATGACTTTTGTTTGTTAGTTAATAACATCCACCTATCCGTAAAAATAATCAAATTTGTCAATACTTAAAACCAGGCTATAATTTTACCTTTCTATCGGAAAGATGAAAAAAAATATTACTTTTGCGGCTTATTAGCACTATTGTACCAGGCATGAGCATTTTAAGTCAACTAAATCCGGCACCAATCTGGATCTACTTTGAAGAGATTTGTGGTATTCCGCGTCTGTCGAAGAATGAGGGGAAAATCAGACAATATCTTCTTGAGTTCGCAAAGAAAAATAACCTCGAATCAAAAGAGGATGAAGTTGGTAATATTTTGATCATCAAACCACCAACCAGGGGAATGGAGAACAGAAAAACCGTTGTTCTTCAGAGCCATATGGATATGGTAGGGGAAAAAAATGCTGACTATCCGCATAATTGGTCAACCGATCCCATAATTCCTGCTCTTAAAGACGGGTGGGTCACGGCTACAGGAACTACTCTGGGGGCTGATGATGGAATCGGTATTGCATCGCAATTGGCAATCCTTTCTGATAAGAATCTGAACGCCGGTAAAATCGAATGCCTTTTCACAGTTGATGAAGAGTCCGGGATGACAGGTGCTATCAATCTTAAAGCCGATTTTTTCAGCGGCAGAACACTTCTCAATCTTGATTCGGAAGATGAAGGGATACTTTTCATAGGTTGTGCCGGAGGTATGGATACGGTTGGAATAATGAATTATAAGGCTGTTCAGGCACCAAAAGGTTCAAATGCTCTGGATATATCAGTTACCGGCCTGCATGGCGGTCATTCCGGTGATGAAATTCACAAAGGATTTGGCAATGCCGTTAAAATAATGAACAGGCTGCTCTGGAATATCTCAAATCAATTTAAAATTTCAGTAGCCGATTTTAACGGAGGAAATCTCCGCAATGCAATACCGAGAGAAGCATTTTCAACTATTGTATTCGACAAAACATTAAATGGTCAGGTAAAAAGCTGGGTTAATGATTTCTATTCAACCCAGATTGATGAATTTGGAGATCTTGAGAAAGATCTTAAGATTTCTGTCAGAGAGACTGATGTTCCGTCCTTTGTAATGGATGAAGACAGCCAGAAAAAGTTTCTTAACGCATTGACCTGTTGTCCGCATGGTGTTATTGCATGGTCGACCGAGATGGATGATCTCGTTGAAACATCTACGAATCTTGCCTCTGCCAAGTTCAGTGATAATCACACTATTAGAATAATTACGACACAGAGAAGCTCAGTAGAGTCAGCTAAGGATAATGCAGGAGCAATGGTTGAATCTTGTCTCAGACTTGCAGGGGCTGAAGTAGTTCATTCTGACGGATACCCGGGATGGAAGCCAAATCTTGCCTCAGAAATCCTTAAGATAACCCGTAAATCATATGTTGATTTATTCATGAAAGAACCTTCAATCAGGGCAATTCATGCTGGTCTGGAGTGTGGGCTTATATATGAAAAGATAAAGGGGATTGACATGATATCCTTTGGTCCGACAATCAAAGGAGCTCATACTCCTGAGGAGATGATTGAAATCAGGACAGCTCAAATGTTTTGGGACCTCCTTATTGATGTTGTAAAAAACATACCGTTTAAATAAAATGAGTCATTAATCGGAAGAGGCAACATATCCCAGCTATTCGTATAAAACAAATTCATCTTTCCCTGCGCCGCATACCGGGCAGACATAATCAGCCGGCAGATCTTTGAATGAGATGCCATGGGCAATACCCTCCAAAGGCTCTCCCTCTTCAGGATCGTAGATATATCCGCATATGGTGCATTTGAATTTTTCCATTGTACGAATTACTTCATTTTTATTTTTCTGACCACATCAATAATCGTTCCGTCGACCCACTTAACAGCAGCAACTATCTCATCTTCAAATTGAGGTTTTCGGGGTATTCCGCAAATTCTTTCAGCTTCATCTTTCAGCTCTTTCAGAGTTTTTAACGGAAGTCCGCTTCCTTTAATACTTTCAACAAGATCCTGACGGAGAGGATTAATTGCAATGCCCCTTTCTGTTATGATCACATCAATAAGTTCACCGGGGCCGCACAAAGTTGTGACTTCATCCACGATAACCGGAATGCGGTCGCGAAACAAAGGTATTGGAAGAATAACATTGCGGGCATGAAGGCAGTTTTGCCATCCTCCGATACCATGCAGGAGGTAACCATCGGAATGTGTAACAACGTTGCCATTGAAATTTAAGTCAACCTCAGTTGCCCCAAGGATCATAATATCCATCAAACTTGTCAGGTTTCCCTTTGAGTGATAGTTATATGCATTGAACACCGAATAAGGAACATGGTTGGGGTTGTTTTCAATTGACTTTACTGAATCCAGGTCAAATACCTGTGCATCAAGAATAAATCCCATTTGTCCCTCCTCGAGCATTTTAACCATATATTTAGTACTCCCTCCAAATCCAAATTTTGATTTCCATCCTTTTTTCTTAAGGATCTGATGGACAAATACCGCAATTGCCAGCGAAGTACCACCTGCACCGGCCTGTATAGTTACTCCGTCTTTCAAAATACCTGACTTTTCCAGAAATGAGGCAGTTAATTCCGCAATTAAAAGCCTGTCGGGGCTTTTGGTTATCTGAGTAGTACCGGATACAATTTTTTCTGGTATTCCGATTTTATCAACCACCACCACATAATCGACATAATTTCCTTCAATTTCCATTGGGAAGCATGGAAGATCAATAAGATTATCTGTTACAACAATCACCTTACCGGCGTACATAAAATCAGCCTTTGCATAGCCCAGAACACCGCAAGCTGATGTACCACAGGTACCCTTTGCATTTCCAAAAGAATCGGCAGTTGGAGCTGCAAGTACGGCGATGTCAATTCTTACCTCACCGTCCTGGATTGCCTGAACCCTGCCGCCATGTGATCTAAGAACAGCTGTTCCCTTCATTCTGCCTTCAGAAACATATCGTCCCAGTGGACCGTTCATACTACCCTCTATCCTGTTTATTGTGCCATCATCAAGATATTTAATAACAGGGTCATTACAGGGAAAAGAGGCAGAAGGGAACCATATAAGATCCTTCACTCCCATTGCTGAAGCCAGTTCAAAAACTTTATTGCTTACCAGATCACCGTCTCGCAGATGATGATGTGTTGAAATGGTCATTCCATCACTTAGTCCACATTTCCGGAGAGCTTCTTCCAGTGAACTGACGACCTTATTGCCATCATCGGGATAATCTAAACATGATGGAATCGGCGGAGAATACTTTCTACCTTCAGGTTTGTGTTTACCAACTCCCTTAAAAGGTATCACCGGCTGACCATTGATTTCGAGAGGAACCCTCCTGCCGGCTGCATTTATAACAGTTTCTGCTGGCATATTGTCGCTTTTAGTGCTTATTTCTCATCAGTCGGAATTTCATTTATCCAATCAGAGGATAAGAGGTTCAGACGAACAGCAAGGTCGATGATTTTTTGAGCACGTGCAACTACTGGCGGATCTAGCATTTTTGACCCCAGCGCAACCACGCCAAGCCCTTTGAATTTCGCCGTTTCAAACGCTAAAACAATTTTTTTCGACTTTTCTAATTCAGTTCTATCAGGCGCAAATCCCTGCTTTATTACCGCTATCTGTCTTGGATGAATACATCCCATCCCTTCGAATCCAAGCGATTTTGATATCTCCACAGTTTGCTTCAGAGCTTCCATATCTGCCACATCAGAGAACACTGAATCAATTGGTTGAATACCCGCTGCCTTAGCGGCTACCACAAGCCTTGTTCTTGCATAAAATGATTCATTGCCCTCAACTGTCCTGGAAACATTCAGATCGGCAGTATAATCTTCCAAACCGATAGCAATTGCAACAATATTTTCCGACCCCTTTGCAATATTAAAAGAATTCTCTATCCCCAGTGCGCTTTCAATAATCGGCATCAGAAATACCTGATTTTTAAGATTGAATTTCTTCTTAATCCCTGCAATCTCTTCTTCGACCTGTTTAATATAGTCTGCACTTTCACACTTTGGAAGGAGAACAAGATTAACGTTATGGGGAATGATAGAATGAAGATCTTCCAATCCTCTAACACCCTGGTTTATTCTTACCATCCTTTCTGCGCCGTAGAAATTTATCTGTCGCAAAGCGTTCCTGACAAGAATTCTTGCTTCATCTTTCTTTTCCGGAGCAACCGAGTCTTCAAGATCAAGAATTATTCCATCTGCAGAATGCAGCCCGGCATTGATCATCAGCCCGGGTGTGTTGCCCGGTAAATATAACCTCGAAAAACGAAATCTGTCACGGGTAGTTGAATAACTGTTTTCCTTAAGGAACTCAGGCAGATACTCAAGCTCGGAACTAATCAATTGTTTAACAGCCGATTCCATACGTGCAGCAATTACAAAGGGAAGAGCACCTGAATCATTGATCTTAACAATAGCGTGCCTGACTCCAAAAAAATCAAGTAATTCTCTGATAAGATCCTTTATTGATTCACCATACAATACTTTAACTTTAGAAAGAAGCTCAATTGATATTCCCCCCTCAGGCCTGATCTCCATAACAATTTCACAATCAGATCTGACTTTTGGACCAGAGTTACCTGCAACTGCAATGGATTTTTTCATTTTGCCATACGGTTGGTAATGTTATACAAACCTAATAATTTTTTCAAACATGAAATGCTTCATCCTGTTATGTGAGTTTTATTCTCACAAAGTTCGATCAGAACACCTGAGGTTGCCTTTGGATGTAAAAAGGCAATATCAAGGCCTTCTGCGCCTTTTCTGGGTTTACTATCAATAAGTGTGATACCCAGTTTAGCGGCATGCATCAATTGCTCTTCAATTTTTTCAACAGAAAAGGCGATGTGATGAATTCCTTCTCCTTTCTTTTGAATGAATTTTCCAATAGGACCTTCCGGGTCAGTTGATTCGAGAAGTTCTAACTTTGTTTGCCCGACCATAAAGAATGCAGTCCGGACTTTCTGATCGGGTACCTCTTCAATATTATAGCATGTCAGGCCTAATACCTTTTCATAAAAACTTATTGCATCCTCAAGGTTGGTGACAGCGATCCCGATATGTTCAATATGTGATGGCTTCATTCGTATTAGAATAAACGATTTTAAATATTGATAAGTAAAAAATAAATTTAGAATGGAAATTCTACCGGCGTCTTGATTTTGGACTGCACATTCTCAGGTTTTTTTGCGGCAACATGAACAGGATTACCATCAACAAAAATTGATTTATAGGGGGAGGCAGGACAGGCAAATTCACAATGACCGCATCCGATACAGATATCTTCCGTAACTTCCGGAATAACCAGGTTTCCCTCATAAGGAATCATGTGACAGGCTTTGGTCGGACAGGCTTCCGAGCACGCTCCGCAGGCCGTTTTCTCAGTCTTTACAATACAATTATCTTTTATAAATTTTGCTTTCCCTATCTGTGTAAGCTTCTTAGCCTCAAGAAGCAGAGGATGTAATGCACTGGTAGGGCAAATCTCAGTGCATTTTGTACAGTTATATGTACAAAAGCTCTTATGATAATCCATAACCGGTTGCATGATACCGGCAATCCCATATTGCTTATAGGCGGGTTGCAGGACACCATTGGGACAGGTATTTATACAAAGAGAACAAGCTGTACAGTCTTTGTTAAAATCTTCAATAGTTACTCCACCCGGAGGACAGACAGGACATGTCCTGTTTTCTTTTACTGTTGATTCTTTTTTAGGTTTTGGCACAGTCTTTTCCTGGCCTTTTGCAACATGTGTTAATCCGAAGAGGAGAAGAAGTGACCCGACTATTAGCTTGCGTTTTTTCTCATCAGTTACATGAGCCTTCTTTTTAACATTTACAATTCCAAAAGAAATAGCTTTATCCTGACACGTATGAATGCAATTGAAGCAACTGACACACCTCGTAATATCAACATCGAACTTGAGAAAGTCAATGCATGAAGATTTGCACCTTACTGCACATCTTCCACACCTGGTACAGGCAGTCTCATTAAATTTTATTCTGAAGAGTGAAATTTTTGAAATCAGACCAAGGAATGTTCCTACCGGGCAGATCATATTACAGTAAAGGCGTCCCTTAGTCAATGAGAGGGCGCCTATAAGAATAAAGAAAGCCGCTGGTATAGAATATACAATCAATGGAAATCCTTTGACAGGGACATTACTTAATGTGTAGATATCAAATTTACCGAGTATTCCGGCTACGAAATTATTTATCATAATAATAACAGGCCTGGCAAAGTAGGTCATAAACCTGGCAAAAATACTATAAGGATCCAGAAGGGTAATCATATACACACCCCACACCAGAGTGACAATAAGTGTAACTGCGAGAAGTGTATACCTTAATATGGTAAAGGGTCGTTTAAATCCATACCTTCTGAATTTTTTCTTTATTCGTCCTCCTATTCTGCTGTTAAGGTCCTGCCCAATACCAAGAGGGCACAGAAAAGAACAGTAAGTGCGACCAGTTAATAAAGTCAGTAAAAGAATTACAAGAAAACCACCTGCTGCCAAAACTTTCAGATCATAAAACTTTAAAACAGAAGGGACAAACTGTAGAAACATTAACGCATTAATATAGTTTGCCGGAATTAATGATTTGAAATCAACAAGAACCAGAACAAAAAAGATAAAAACTAGTGTTGAAAAGACGATCCGGATTCTTCTAAGCAGAGATGAACTCATCAGGAATTACATTTTAATTCTTTTAATATTGAGGGCGTCCAGGTTCATATTTCCAAGTCCCATTTTATGCGCAATGGGAATATACTCGATCTTTTCAACTGCGATTCCCAGCATTTTAGCTGCGGCTGCATCACCTGCTACCCAGTCAGATGTAAGTATCTGTGACTTCATGGAAACGACATCTTCTTTTGATACTCCCTGAGGACCGTGTTTTACCATAACATTATAACAATCTATCACATTAAGTGCTGGTTTTTTCTCATAGAGAGCATAATCTGCAATACATTGATTCAGATCATTAGAATGCCAGTAACCTCTGTCCCAAACAATACCCATGGTGTTTTTAAGACAGCAGGTCATTCGGGTCGAATTATGATCTTTAAGAACCGGTACATTTATGAAGACATCTGTCTCAAGCAAAAGCTGATGAACCTTGGCTTTCTGAAGCTTTATTCCGCCCGGAATCTCAATCTGGTGGTAATAGCTTTCCGAGTTGGCCGGAACTACTTTCGCGCCTGCAGATTTTGCAGCTTTCTCAATACCCGAATTATTATAGCAATTAACCCAGTTATCGCATGTATGATCAAATACATAAACCTCTTTTGCTCCTGCCTTGAAGCAGTGTTCAATTATCCTTTTTACAAGCAGCGGATTGGTATTTGCACCAAGGTCAGGAATTACATCCCAGCCAATATTAGGTTTTATCAGAACTTTTTGTCCTTTCTGAACAAATGTGCCCATTCCTCCCAATTCCTGTATTCCAAGGTCGAACATCGCATCAGGGTTACCACCCATAATAGCAACCATGTCATATTTTGCTACAGGAGGAGTTGATGACCAGAGTTTACCAAATCCACCCATTTTTAATGCTACACCGGCAGCCATACCTCCTCCAATTGATGTTTTAAGAAAATCCCTTCTTTTCATAATCTTATAAACTGGTTATTTAAACTAATTTTGGATAAGCCCCGAAAAATACAATTTTTTTTTATTATTCCGCATAGATTGTAAATAGTATATTAGAGGGCAAAATAAAGACAAATGCATTCTGTTGAATTTTTTTAACATTCTTCCGTTTCAATTGTTGCACATAATACTACTATAAAAATATGAAAATTATCAGTTATGATTGTTTCTCGGGCATCAGTGGAGATATGAATCTGGGCGCCATGATCGATCTTGGTGTTGACAAAACATATCTCATCGATGAATTAAATAAACTTAACCTGCCGGGCTGGGAACTACTTGTGCAAAAAGATCAGAGGCATGGCATTGCCGGAACAAAAGTGACGGTTAAACAGACCAGGCATGAGCACGCACACAGGCATTTTTCAGAGATCGAGAAGATTATCAATGACTCAGCACTAGACAATAAAACCAAAGAATTAAGCTTGAAAATATTCATGAAGATTGCCCTGGCTGAAGCTGCAGTTCACGGTATCTCAATTGATCATGTACATTTTCATGAAGTCGGAGCAGTCGATTCAATCATTGATGTAGTTGGCGCCGCAATATGTTTTAATGCTTTGAAAATTGATGGTGTTCATGTTTCATTGGTGGAACTTGGAGGTGGGTTTGTTTTGTGCGATCATGGCAAGCTTCCTGTGCCCGCACCTGCAACGGCAGAACTCCTTAAATACATTCCCGTAAAAAAAGGTGGAGTTGACTTTGAAGCTACAACTCCGACAGGTGCTGCAATACTTGCTGCCCTGGGTACCAGGTTTGACACCGATCTCTCTTTTAAAATTGAAAAAACAGCCTATGGAGTAGGCCAGAAAGAGCATCCTGATGTTCCCAATCTTCTCAGAGTTTTCATGTGTGAAACAATCTCAAATCCATCATCAGGGCATGATGCAGTTCAGATTGAATGCAATATCGATGATATGAATCCTGAGTTTTTTGAATATATCTCCGACAGGCTCTTTAAAGCAGGAGCTTCTGATGTTTTCTTTTCAAATATAATGATGAAGAAAGGCCGTCCTGGTATCTTACTTAATGTTATATGTGAAACAGAATTGAGCGATATCATAAAAAATATCATTTTTACAGAATCGACCTCATTGGGAATCAGGACATTTACATTCAGAAAGGATACTCTGGCAAGAGACTTCGAAACTATTCAGACTATTTATGGCGATCTGACTGTTAAAAGATCATACCATAAGGGAAAAGAGGTATCCTGTAAACCTGAATATGAAGACTGTAAACGTATTGCTGCCGAAAAGCAAATTCCGGTAAAAGAGGTTTACAATAATATTATGGCTTTATTGCTGAAAAACAAGTAGAAAGTAGAATTAAAAATTAAATATTCGTAATTCGTAATTCGTAATTCGTAATTCATAATAATAAAATGGAAATAAGAGATGAAAAATTATTGAAACTCGACTCCATACTGAAAGATCTGAATTCAATGGTGGTTGCTTTCTCAGGAGGAGTTGACAGTACATTTCTCCTGCACAGGGCACAGATTATAAGAAAATCAGGAGTAATCGCAGTAACAATAAGAACGCCATATATTCCCTCCCGCGAAATAGATGAAGCCATTGAGTTCACGAATTCTTTTGACATCAAACATAAAGTAATAGATATTGCTTTCCCGGAAATGATAAGAGGTAACCCGATTGACAGATGTTATCTTTGCAAGAAAGCAATCTTCACAGATTTATTGAGCTTTGCAAAGGAAAACGACTATCAGTTTGTGATTGACGGTACAAATGCCGATGATACCGGTGATTTCAGACCCGGTATCGCAGCACTTAAAGAACTGGGTATCAGGAGCCCTCTTCTCGAAGCAGGTCTTACAAAGAAAAATATACGCGAATTATCAAGGAAGGCAGATCTGGAGAGCTGGGACAAGCCTGCGATGGCCTGCCTGCTGACCAGAATTCCCTACGATACTGAGGTGAGTGATGGGATGCTCAGGCTGGTTGAAGAAGCTGAAAACATGCTGTTCGAACTAGGTTATCCAGGAACAAGAGTCAGGTTACACGGTGATCTGGCCAGGATTGAGTGCATGCCAGGATACATCGAAAAGATCATTCATAATCCGGACAAAGAACATATTATCTCCAACCTGAAAAAAATAGGATTCAGATATGTATCTTTGGACCTTGAAGGTTACAGGACAGGAAGTTCAAATCCTGAAAAAAGAGCAAAATGAATGTAAAAGAAGTTGAAAAACTGCTTATTGGTGTTAAAAAAGGAGAGACAAGCATCGAAAAGGCACTGGAAGTCCTTAAAAACTTTCCCTATACTGACCTTGGTTTTGCAAGAATAGATCATCACCGCGAAATGCGGACAGGATACCCTGAAATTATTTACTGCGCCGGGAAGTCAATCGAACAGGTCAGGGAAATTTTCAGAGTTATGTCAGAAAAGGAAAATAATGTCATTGGCACAAGGGCAAATAATGAGATGTATGAAGCAGTACGGAGTATATCACCTGATGCTGTTTATTACCCTATAGCCAGGATTATTTCCTTGCAAAAGGAAAAACCGAAAGTCCCGGAAAGCAGAATTGCAATTATCACCGCCGGAACATCTGATATGCCTGTAGCAGAAGAGGCTGCAACTACAGCCGAACTCCTGGGAAATAATATCTTAAGAATTTATGATGCAGGTGTAGCTGGTATCCACCGCCTTGTTGACAAACTGCCGGAAATAAGGAACTGCAGGGTAATAATTGTTATTGCGGGTATGGAAGGGGCTCTTGCAAGCGTGGTTGGAGGACTGGTTGATAAACCGGTAATTGCTGTTCCCACGAGTGTTGGGTATGGTGCTAATTTCGGAGGTATTTCTGCTCTGCTGGCTATGCTTACCAGTTGTTCGACTGGAGTAACGGTTGTGAACATTGATAATGGATTCGGAGCCGGTTTTGCTGCCAGCATGATTAACAAGATAGAGTGAGCCTTCTTACAATGGCAGGAAAAATACTGGTTTCCACAGCTTACTTACCACCGGTGGAATATTTCTCGCTGATTTCAAAAGCTGATGAAGTATTAGTTGAACTGGAGGAAAACTACCTGAAACAGTCTTACAGGAACAGATGTTATATACTCTCTGAGCATGGTCCACAACTTCTGTCGGTGCCGGTTTATCTTGGCAGTCAACACAAAACACCATTAAAAGAAATCAGGATTGACTACTCCAAACGGTGGCAACAGGTTCATTTAAGGGCTATAACTGCCTCATATAACTCATCACCTTATTTTCAATTCTATTTTGAAAATTTTGAAAAGATAATCTCCAGGAAAAATGATTTCCTTACTGACCTTAACATGGAACTCACAGAGGCAGTTCTTAAAATGCTTAAATTGAATACGAAACTAACATATACAACTAATTTTGAACCCGTTGGAAAAACTGACATTGACTTCAGATACAAAATATCACCAAAAGGAAAATCTCAATTCTTTAGCAAGGAATACATGCAGGTATTTGCTACCGGTAATCGATTTGTGCAGGGGATGAGCATTATTGACCTGATTTTTAATATGGGACCCGAATCTACAGATTATCTGTGAGAGATCAGCCATGAGCTTTGCAGGGCCACGTCATGGCGTGGTTTTGTAAGAATCGAAAATTATTCCAAAAAAAGGCCGTCTCCGGAGAAACAGCCTTTTGAATGGAAGTCATCAAAGTATTAAATACCAAACCTGTATCCAAAAGTCAGAGTGAACATGTTTTTTGCTGTGTTCAAATTAGCGACTGCAGGATCAACACCAGCGTCCACTGGGTATAAGTAATATTTCTGGGAATATTTAAAGTTGGTAAAAGCAAAGTCGATAGAAATATTCTGTTCCCTTATGCCTGCTCCAAAAGAAATCGTGTTATAGTCAAGATTAGCATTGTCCTCGCCCGATTTAAATGGTTTGCCATAAAAACCATATCCTGTTCGCAGATAAAGATTGTTCAGCCGGAACTCACCTCCAAAACGAATGTTGCTCGTAGCTTTCAGACTATTCTTTATTTCCAAATTTTCTGCGTCGTAACCTGTTTCAGAAAATCGTGCAGTGCTATAGTCAACATATTCATAATCAGCGCTGAGTAGCGCAAACTTTCTTATCTGTACTCCTACTCCGGCCAATACCCTGAAAGGTGTGGCCAGTGAATAGTTAAACCTTGCCGGATCATTTGAATACTCATAGTGACTACCGTCGGTGAAGCGTGAGGTTATGTCGTTATAATAATATTCATTGATCTTATACCATGTCGGGGAATGAAATGCCAGTCCAATACGGACAGCATCAACCGGTTTATATATTGCTCCGAGTTTAAGCGTATACCCTGTGCCTTTATCTTCGAAATGATCAGTGTATGTAAAGCTCTGGAAAAGTGATGGCATTGCAATATCGGTCGATTCGAGGTGTTCGTAATCGCTTGTAAATCTAAGTACAGTGATCCCAAATGTAGCTCCAAAAAATATTTTATTTGAGTAATTACCACCTATAGAGAATGCATGCTCACCAATATATCCTTCATTTGTAACAAGGCGCCGTACAGTCTGACCATACACCGATGGAGGATTGTCTCCATAGTTTGAAAGAGCTGTTGCATAAGATTTACCTCCTGATCCTGTAACCGTATCCATTATCCATGCATCAAAGGCAATTCCTTCAGCGCCCTGAAGGTTTTGATAAAATGTTCCTCCATTTTTGTTTCCAAGTGCTGCCCAGTAATCTGCCATTGAACTTGTATTACTGACTCCCTGGATTACTACGCTTTGACTCAGGTTATCTGTTTTATTGAACGAATAACCCAGACTAAGCGTAATCAGACCTGTTTCCTTATTGTTTGATATTAAATTGCTTACAATTCCGATCTGACCAAGATTAAAATTAGAAAGATTGTCAGATGAAGATACTCCGTTGAACCCTGCAGTTGTTTTAACCTGGAACAATTGCGGAGTAATTGTTATTTCAGATGATCTGAAGACACCCAGCCCTGCAGGATTTTGACTCAAAGAAGATATATCTCCTCCCAGGGCAGTGAAAGCGCCACCCATTGACATAAACCTGGCTGTACCTCCATAAAATACCTGGGAATACCTCAATGCATCATCTATATTCTGGGCACTTAACCCGGTGAATACAGATAGTACTGCGAATATTAATAAACTTATTCTTTTCATAAGATTCTTTTTTTTGTAAGACTATCCCTGCACTCTTTATTTAGAATGAACTTCTTTAACGCTATTATATTGTTTCAAACTATCTCCTTCCTGAAGAAGAACCACCGCCACCTGATGAGGATCTGCTACCTGATGAAGACCCTGATGAAGATCCTGAAGAAGATGATCCTGAAGAGTAAGAACCACTTGATGCAGATCCTGAAGATCCGCTGCTGTATGATGAGGAAGACCGGCTACTGCCGGAGGAACCTCCATAAGAACCTGATGAATAGCTGCTTCTTGAAGGAAGAGAATAGCTTTCTGAACTTCTGATGGAATTTGATCTGTATTGACCTGCCGGAACATAATACCCTGAAGAGGTCTCACTTCTTCTCTGTACACCATTCCCTGAAGAGTTGCTTCTTACATTATTATAAGTATTCTGGGATCCCTGTCTGACAGAGCCTGAATTGTAGTAATAGGTCCTGCTGTTATTCGTATTCCGGCTGACACTGGAATTTACACCTTCAGAAACCCGGCTGTTGTTATACGACGGCCTCGTACTCATCCGTGGATTATTATAACTGGGAGTATATGTCCGGTTAACACTTTTATATGCCGGTTTTACATTTGCCTGGGTCCTCTGTACTGAGGTATTGGAATATTCTCTTTTGGTCTGATCCTGAACAATCTTCCCGTTTACCTGATTAACTGTTTGTTGTTGTGAATTTACTATGGATGAAACAGTTCTTCTTGAGGCAACAGTTTGTGTTCCGGAGGTTCTTCCTCCAACTCCGGTAGTTATTGTGGAAAAATTAGAATTTCTTCTTGCAGATCCAATGCCACCTATATTACTATTCCACCTTGGTGAAAGATTACTTGGCCTTTCGGGTCTGCCATAAGGGACTTTACCTTCGCGAACTGACACCAAGGGATATCCAGCACCCAAATAACCACCACCATAATAACCATAATAACCACCATAATAACCACCGTAGTAACCACCATAATACCATGGGTACATTCCATAATAGTCACCGTATAATCCTCCATAACCAAAACCATAACCCATTCCCATACCATAACCCATTCCCATACCATAACCATAACCCATACCCCCCAAACCGTAGTCAAAGTAGAAAGGATCTCTCCAGTAAGGATCAAAATAGTTCCCGTAAAACATTCTTAACCTGTTTGAATAGGGGTAGTCGCTATAATAATCGTATCCCTGGTTATTATCATAGCCATTATTATTAACCTGATCATAATCAACTGCATCCGAGTACTGATCAGAAACAAGAGTATCGGCTGCATAAATATTATCATAATAGTCTTTATTC
Source organism: Bacteroidales bacterium (assembly GCA_050014255.1). Lineage (GTDB taxonomy): Bacteria > Bacteroidota > Bacteroidia > Bacteroidales > VadinHA17 > LD21. The sequence continues at coordinate 26,786 of JBEKDR010000011.1, forward strand.
TTTAAAGTACCTTCGGGAATCTGTACATTTACAGACGGATTGTTCTTTGCTACCGGCTGATCAGAAGGCAAATAATAAAGATCATCGTACTCTGCTCCGGTATAAAGACTTGAGGTACAGGAACCAAGAGTCAGAAGTGCAAGGATTAATATTTGAGACAATGTTTTCATTTTAAATTCCCCCTATTGTTTTCAAAGTAACACGCAAATATTGTACCAAAGAAACAAATTTAATTAACTAACTGTTACAATTCAACAAATATATTGTTTTTTCTTATAAAACAGGGACATGCCATGCCATGTCCCTGTCACATTTATCTTCGTCCCGATGATCTTCCCCTTGAGGAACCTGATCTGGTACCGGAGGATCTTGAGTAACTATGTGATGAACTACCTCTTAAGACTGACCCAAGGGATCTTGAGTAGCTGTGTGATGAACTACTTCTTGCGACTGAACCGGAGGATCTTGAGTAACTATGTGATGAACTGCTTCTGACTACGGAACCGGAGCTTAACGGTCTGGACGAATAAGAACGTACCTGGGGAGTACTTCTATAGCTGTTCAAACCGGCATAAATGTTTCTTGTATTTCTTGTGTTTCCTGAATTGTTACCCGACGGGATTACCCTCCTCGAAACATTATTAGTACGAATGGAAGATTGAGAATTGTTTCCAGGGTTTCTGCGTGACGTGTAACCGGAAGATGAATATCTATCTGAATTATAACCATGAAAATTATTATATCCATAATTAACCGGTCTGTAATCATTGTACCTGTAGTAACGGCTCAGTCTATTCCAACCACGATAGCCGTAGCCCCATCTGTTCCAGAAGTTAAAATTTAAGCTGAACATAAAAGGTGAATACCAGCAATTGTAATAAAAAGGATCATAACCCCAGTAATAGTTGCTTCCAAAATAAGGATCGTATCCATAATAATCTCCGTAGTCGTAGCCATAGCCATAATCATAAACAGGATAATTATAGGAAAAACCCAACCCCAGACCTAAACCTCCGTAAATGCCCAATCCCCAGGAAAAAGGGTGATAATTAAACCGATAAGAACCTGTAAAGAGGGGAGAGTAATAATCTAATGCCGCATAAGGTCTGTGAAACCTGTTAATTCTTGAGGCAAAGGAGTAATCATTATAATAATTATTTACAATCAGTCTTGCATCATCATTTCTGTAGGCTCCCGAATCATTACGCTGGGCATTTACCATTGAAGATGCAAGCAGAAGTATTGATAAAATTCCTATGTAGTATTTTGCTTTCATGATCAACCTCACTTTCTTTTTTGAGTAATAACTGATCTTTTTATTTATTTTTACGCAATCTATTCTTTTAATATTAATGAAACAAATACCATACCAAAACATGGCGAAGTTCTTAACAAACAGGGATGAAAATTATTCACAATGGTATAACGATCTGGTTATCAAGGCTGATCTGGCAGAAAATTCAGCTGTTCGTGGATGCATGGTAATTAAACCTTACGGCTATGCAATATGGGAAAAGATACAGGCTGAGCTCGACAGACTTTTTAAAGCCACCGGTCATGTCAATGCATATTTTCCGTTATTTATTCCAAAATCCTTCTTCAGTAAAGAGGCAGCACATGTAAAAGGATTCGCTAAAGAGTGCGCGGTTGTAACTCATTACCGTCTCAAAAACGATGAGAATGGCACTGGAATTATAGTTGATCCGACGGCAAAGCTTGAAGAAGAACTGATAATACGCCCTACTTCAGAAACAATAATCTGGCACTCGTATAAAAACTGGATACACTCATACAGGGATCTGCCTATTCTGATAAATCAATGGGCCAATGTTGTGAGATGGGAAATGAGGACAAGGCTCTTTCTCAGAACTACAGAATTTCTCTGGCAGGAAGGACATACGGCTCATGCAACACGTGAAGAAGCAGTAGAAGAGACTGAAAAGATGATAAATGTTTACGCAAGCTTCGCAGAAAATTCAATGGCTCTACCTGTAATTAAAGGATATAAGAGTGAAAATGAGCGTTTTGCAGGAGCTCTCGATACATATACCATTGAAGCACTGATGCAGGATGGAAAAGCTTTGCAGGCAGGGACAAGTCATTTTCTCGGACAAAATTTCGCTAAAGCATTTGATGTTCAGTTTACCGACAAGACAGGCAAACTTGATTATGTATGGGCCACATCGTGGGGTGTTACTACCAGACTTATCGGTGCAATAATTATGGGGCATTCAGATAATCATGGACTGGTATTACCCCCGAAACTTGCTCCAATACAGGTTGTAATAATACCTATCTATAAAAACGTTGAGCAAATTGGTGCTTTATCCGAAGCTGCGATAAAAATCAAAGCAGGATTAGAGGCATTGGGCATCACAGTTAAATATGATGACAGGGATAATAATAAACCCGGATGGAAATTTGCTGATTATGAGCTCAAAGGAGTTCCTGTACGTCTTGCGATCGGACCTCGCGATATCGAAAACAGTACGATTGAAGTAGCAAGGAGGGATAACCTGACTAAGGAGACTATACCGATTGATAAAGTGTATGAATATATCCCAAAACTCCTTGATGACATCCAGGCCAATATCTATAATAAGGCGCTTAATTTCAGAAAAGAAAATACTTTTTATGTTGATAATTGGAACGACTTTCTGAAAATTCTCGAAAACCAGGGTGGTTTTATTATGGCTCACTGGGATGGAACAGCTGAAACAGAAGAAAAAATCAAGGAGGAGACTAAAGCCACCATCAGGTGTATCCCTTTTGACAGTCCTGAAGAACCGGGGAAATGTATTTATTCTGGAAAGCCGTCCAATAGAAGGGTTCTGTTTGCAATATCCTATTAATTAAATTCTTACTTTAGATGCCAATATCTCACCTAACTTTACGTTTATTATGACAGATCAGGATGACAAGAAAGTGGCAATAATAGGGACACTTAAAGAAAAATCACTTCTGAAACAAAAAGTATTCGATAATACACTCGAATCGTTTTGTGTAGTCAAGGAGGTTCTTAAAAATTTGTCAAAAGAGGTAAATACCAGTTTAAGCGGTATGGATTCAAGGATAAGACTCGAATATACTGACCGGAGTAATTTTGATGCTCAGATTAAAGTTGCCGGGGATATATTGCTTTTCAGTATGCATTCAAACATTTTTCAGTTCGACAGGGAACACCCGGCCTGGAAAACTGCCTACATACAAAAAAACAAGTATAATGCATATTCAGGTATTATTAACATTTACAACTTTCTGAGCGACTCATTCAAATATTCGAGGTTAGATGATCTGGGATACCTTATTGCCAGGATCTTCATTAATCATGAAAAACAGTATTTTGTAGAAGGAAAAAGGCAGATGGGAATGTTATTTACAAATTATGGAAGTGAAGAGATCAGCAAGGAATCATTACAACTGATTATTTCAACAGCAATTCAATATGCACTTGAATTTGATCTGCTGGTGCCACCCTACGATACAGTTAAAATCGCCACTGTAGGTCAGGCTGAAGCGAAAATTCAACACTCAAGGGTTATTACAGGAAAGCGGCTTGGATTTCAGTTTAATTCTGATGATGTGTTGATTAGCGATCCTCAAGAAACCTGATGTGCAAAATTCTGAGAATATACAGGAGTTGTCTGAGACCATGGATTGTTATGGCTCTTCTCTTACCTTGTAACATTGCATATCCTCAACACCGTTCAGAAAACGACACGTTAAAAAAAATTTCCCCTGATATTATTGCTAAAATCAGAGACGATATATCTCTTTTTTCAGAAAGGACATTGATAGTCGTTCCTTCTTCAATAATCCATGCCTCCAATCCGATCGCAGATAAAAACAATGTATTCTTCGACACATTGAAAGCGAGAGCATCAAAGAATAATCTCACTAGAAGACTGTACAGTTTTATTATTATTCGTCCCGACACAATTTATAAGAAACAATTCACAGGTACAAGTGATGCCGGCTATATCGAATATTCAGGTAAAAAGATCAGAAAAATTATTATACACAGGCTCAATGTTTTCGGAGCCGATATTAATAATCCATCTTCAAATAATCCAAATAAGATTGAAAATATTTTAAATAAGACCCACATCAATACAAATGAAAATATTATAAGAAAAAACCTTCTTTTTTCAGAAGGAGATAAGATATCTCCTTTGACACTAAGCGATAACGAGCGAATTCTAAGGCAGCTTCCTTTCATAGATGATGCCAGAATAATTGTAGTTCCGGTATCTGATGAGGAAGCCGATATCGTAGTTTACACGAGGGATGTTTATTCCATTGGCGGCACTTATACCTATAAAGGGCTAAAAAGTGGTTCTGTTTCCATTTTTGATAAAAACATCTTCGGAATGGGGCATGAATTTGGGATTGATATTCCTTATGATAACACTGCTCCGGATTCTCCCGGATTTGGAGTGCACTATCTTGCTGATAATATTGCAAAATCTTTTATAAACCTGAATGTCTATTATCTTAATGGACTTGGAGAAAAAACTTATGGATTCGACTTAAGTCGCAAGCTGGTCAGCTCAACAACAAAATATGCCGGAGGGATTTCCATAAGGCAGATGTACACTTCTGAAGATCTTGATACACTTCCGGTTCCGGCGCCGCTGAAATACAATTTACAGGATTACTGGCTCTCAAGGTCATTCCTGATTAACAAAGAAGCAGTTTCAAGAATTATTATTGGTGCACGCTATACCAATAATAATGTATTCAATCACCCCTTTATTCTGCCCGAGTCTTTTTATAACCTCCAGAGATACAAGATCTACCTGGCATCTGCCGCTTTTTCAATACAAAAATACACCAAAACCAATCTCATCTATAGTTATGACCGCACCGAGGATATCCCATACGGCGCTTTATTCAAGATCACTACAGGAAGAGAATTTAATGAATTCAAGCAGAGAACATATCTTGGAGGTGAAGTATCATTTGCCAAGTCTGTTAAAGCCCTTGGTTATTTTTATACGTATGCAGGATTATCAACATATTTAAATAAAAATCAAACCGAACAAGGAATTTTATCTCTCGGAATGAACTATTTTTCAAACCTTATAAATCTTGGAAATTCCAAGATCCGGAACTTTGTTTATTTTCAATATACAAGAGGTTTTAACAGATATACAAATGAATACCTGAAATTCACTACTGATAACGGATTCTCCGGGTTTAAAAATGATTCGATAAACGGAACCCAAAGACTATCAGTCAGCCTTGAGTCTGTACTGTTCAGCCCAATTAACCTGTATGGTTTCAGGTTTGCATTCTTCGGCTTTACTGATTTGGCCTTTCTTTCCGGTACAAATGAAATATTAGGAAGAGGTTACACGCTTTCAAGCATTGGTGTGGGTATCAGGATAAGGAATGACAACATGGTATTTAATACCCTGCAGATAAGGATAGGTTATTTTCCAAACCCTCCTGCATATTCAACAATCTCCCCCATTGTTGTTTCAGGTGAGCAACTATTACATCCTCCTAATTTTGAGCCCGGGCCACCAGCTGTTATTCCATACCGGTAATGAATAAATTTCTATTTTTACGTCTCAATGCAACATAACATGATTGATGAGTTTAAAAGGTTCATTTCTGAAAACAACCTGATAAAACCTGGCGACAAAATTTTGCTTGCGGTCAGTGGTGGCATTGATTCAATGGTAATGGCTCACCTGTTTCGCCAACAGGATTATAAAATAGGTATTGCTCATTGCAACTTCTCCCTGAGAGCAAGTGAATCCGATAAAGATGAGGATTTGGTGCGTCAATTTGCATCTGACCATCATATTCCATTCTATTCCACCCGCTTCGAAACAAAATCTTTTGCAAAAAAGAACAGATTATCAGTTCAGATGGCTGCGAGGGATCTGAGATACAACTGGTTTGAAGAGGTCAGAATGAAAAATGGATACGATTCAATTGCCGTTGCCCATAACCTTAACGATAATATTGAAACTCTTTTAATTAACCTCATACGAGGTACAGGACTGACAGGAATGACCGGAATGAAACCTTTAAGCAACAGGATCATCCGGCCGTTGCTATTCGCTACCAGAAAGGATATTTTGACTTACAGGAACCAGCACAAAATTATTTTTCGTGAAGACAAATCAAATGCAGATACAAAATATACAAGAAATAAAATAAGACATCTGATAATTCCTGTCCTGAAAGAGATCAATCCTTCCATTGAAATAACACTCAATGAAACTGCCGAAAGATTCTCCGGATTAAATGAAATCGTATCCGATTATATATCACGGTTAAAGGAAAGTATTTCAGAGGAAAAAGAAGAATTCATCACATTTAATATCAATCAGTTAAAAACATTTTTACATAATAAAGCCGTATTATTTGAATTGTTTAAGCCATATGGGATAACCAATGCTTTGTTAATTGATCTGATGAAAGTAATAGAAGGTAAAACAGGCGGACAGATCATTACCGATACACACAGAATAATTAAAAACAGGAACGAAATTATAGTTTCTGATGAGGAAATCAGAAATGAAACCCGGTATATCATTAAAAACGAAGAGTCGTTTTGTAATTTCCCTGGTATTTCATCGGTAAGAAATGTCAGAATCACCGAAACATTTGAAATCCCATCCGATCCTCATATAGCCTGTATCGATTCTCAAAAAGTGATTTTCCCGATGACAATCAGAAAATGGAAAGCCGGAGATCATTTTTACCCGCTGGGAATGAAACAAAAGAAAAAACTAAGCGATTATTTTATCGACAAAAAGTATTCAAGATTTGACAAGGAAAATATTTTTATCCTTGAATCAGATGGAAAAATTGTATGGATAATCGGAGACAGGATTGATGACAGGTTTAAAATAACCAAATCAACAAAAAAAGGACTTCTTATTAAATCCAAAAGAAAAGCATTAATAATCAAGCCGGTAAAATAAGTGCCATTTATAGCCTCCTGGCCGCTTCGCGGCCTTCCCTCTGAATGAATTCTGTTATGTGCATAAAGCCCCCTGGCCGCTTCGCGTCCATCCCCCTGAAGAGGGATTTAATTGTGGAGTTAAGAATAATTATTCTAATGTCCGAAAATTAGCTCCCCTTTAGGGGGGTTGGGGGGCAATCATCTTTCTCCATGAATACCCCTGTCGATTAGCATCAGATCAGCCATAGCTATTGCAGTTGCTGCTTCAACTATGACCGGCATCCTTAAAGCGATACAGGTATCATGTCTGCCTTTCACCCTGAGGGTTGTCATTTCACCGGTTTTAAAATTAAGTGTCGTTTGATCGACTCCGGTTGAGGAGGTAGGTTTAACCACAATTCTGAATATGATTTCATTCCCGTTCGTAATTCCGCCATTAATACCACCTGCATTATTAGTCGCAGTTTTACCATTGTTATAAATAAACGGATCATTATGCTCTGAGCCTTTCATTATTGCAGCAGCGAAACCACTGCCAAATTCAATGCCTTTAATTGCAGGAATTGAAAAGATTATGTGGCTCACTGCTGATTTAAACGAGTAAAAGAATGGTTCACCAATTGCCACCGGAGGATTATTAACCCTGCATTCAATAATTCCACCGATAGTATCATTTGATGCTATAGCTTCATTGATTGCCTTCTCAATATCATCATAACCTCCTGCAGAAATAAGCTTCGCATTTACATCAGCTGATCCGGTTATTTTTTTTGCAATAACACCGGCTGCCACAAGTCCCCATGTAATCCTGCCTGAAAAATGACCGCTTCCGCGCATATCTGAAAAACCGGAATGCTTTACATTCGAGACAAAATCTGCATGACCGGGCCGCGGGACATTTTTAAATTCGTCGTAATCTGAAGAGATTTTATCAATGTTCCTCGTTATCAAAGCAACAGGAGCACCAGTCGTTACTCCGTCGAAAATACCACTTAGTATTTCAGGCAGATCTGGCTCCTGACGCCTGGTGGTTCCCCTGCTCCCGCTTTGCCGTCTTTTAAGATCCGGAATAAAATCATCGGTTTTAACAGCAATACCAGGAGGACATCCGTCTATAATCACCCCGATTGCGGGACCATGTGATTCACCGAAGATAGTTACTCTGAAAACGATTCCAAATGAATTCATAATGCTATATTTTATCTCTGAATCTTTTATAAAAACCGAGCACGTCACTGACAGGTATTTTTTCGGATGTGGCTTTTCCAATGCCTTGTGTAAAAACAAAATGAATATCCGTACCTGTTTTCTTTTTGTCATGAAGGACAAGTTTCGCCATCTGATCATTTGTTATATCAAGCCTGTTAATCAGATTAAATCTATCTAACAGATTAATTATCCTTTCTTTTTCTTCAAGGCTTATGTATCTTTTTTCGAAAGAAAATTCAGTTGCCAGTTCTATTCCTGATGCTACTGCAACGCCATGTTTCACAGCTTTTTGCAACTCAACGGCATGACCAAAAGTATGACCGAAATTAAGTATCCTCCTTAAACCTTTCTCTTTTTCATCTTCCGTTACAACCAATCCTTTAAATCTCACTGATTTAGCTACAAGCTGAGTCATCATGTCTGATTTCCTCGCCATGATTTCATCAAAACTGCTTTCAATAAGCTCAAATAACTCCTTATCACCAATAACCGCTGTTTTGATCAGTTCGGCAAGCCCTGATAAATATTCCTGCTCAGGGAGAGTTTGTAACATTTCAGTATCACAGATCACGAACTCAGGCTGCCTGATAGTACCGAGAATATTTTTACTACCGCCCAGGTTAACTCCATTTTTTCCACCGGTGCTCGCATCAACCTGCGATAATAATGTGGAAGAGATATATCCGCACCTGATGCCCCTCATATAGACTGCCGCAAGAAAACCGGCGACGTCACAAACCACCCCACCTCCTATCGCAAGAATAAAACCGGAGCGGTCTATTCCTGCTTTAAGGAGCTGTTCTGCCAGATATTCAATTACTTCCAGTTTTTTACTCCCTTCTCCCGGTGAGAGGGATAAAACAGGAAGTTTCGGAAATCTGCTGCCATATAACTGGTTTACATTATCATCGGTAATGATCACCGCGTCTTTTTCAGGAAGCAGTTCTGAAGATGTTTCCCATTTCTGACCTACCAGTATTTCAGATCTGAAGCCCGGTGTATTAATTATAATTTTTTCCAATAGAGCAACTTATTGATTGTTAAAGTTAAAAAATCTGACCTAATTCAATGCTAATATTAATAAAATAGAGAATTTGAAATCATTTCTCACTCAATTCAAGCCATCTTAACTCCCTTTCATCCAGTATCCTCATTATTTCACCATGCCGTTTGGACTTAGATAATAAGTCCTCATTATTCAGAACACCCCGACTTAATTCAGTTTCAATCAGTTTTTTTTCCGATTCGAGCCGCTGGATTTCATTGGACAGCTCCTCAAATTCCCTCTTTTCTTTAAATGTCAGACCCGGTTTCTTTTCTTTCCTGGAAGAAATTTCTGTTAATTCGTCTGAATTTGAAGTTTTTGAAGGCTTGACAATTACTATCTGCTTCTCATCCTCTTTCTGTTTTTCTCTGAGCTGAGTGTAATTCCCCGGGAAGTCCTTTATAACTCCCTCTCCTTTATATTCAAAAATATGATCGACAACCTTATCCATAAAATACCTGTCGTGGGATACTACTATCACACAGCCTCTAAAACCTGCAAGATATTCCTCAAGTACATTAAGTGTAAGGATATCAAGATCATTGGTCGGTTCATCAAGTATCAGAAAATTTGGGTTCTTCATGAGCACCGTTAACAGGTAGAGACGTCTTTTTTCACCCCCTGATAATTTTCTGATTAATGTATATTGCTTTTCAGGCGGGAACAGGAAATAGTTCATGAACTGAGTTATTGACAGTACATTACCATTGCTGATGACAACTTTTTCTGCAATATTCTTCACCGCGTCAATAACTGTCATATCATTATTAAATTCAATACCCTGCTGCCTGTAATATCCAAAAACTATTGTTTCTCCGCGTTCAACCGAACCTGTATCAGGTTCAGTAAGCCCTGTAATAATATTCAGTAAAGTTGTTTTTCCTGTACCATTCCTGCCGATAAGTCCTGCTTTTTCAAATCTGTTGAACAGATAAGTAAAGTCCTTTAGAACTACCTTTTCGCCATACGATTTGCTCACATTTTTCATTTCCAGGATCTTACTCCCCATTCTTGAAATGTTGACATTTATATTGATGCTCTTTTCATCGGGCCTCTTAGCTGCTTTTTCCTTAAGATCATAAAATGACTCAATCCTCGATTTGGCCTTATGCCGTCGAGCTTTTGGCATCCGTCTCATCCAGTCGAGCTCTGTTTTTAAAAGGTTCCTGGCTTTCTCGGAATTCATCTTTGCTGAATACTCCCGGCTTTGCTTTTTTTCAAGGAAATATTCATAATTTCCCTCATACCTGTAAAGTTCGTTATCGGAAAGTTCCAATATCACGTTACAGACTCTGTCGAGAAAGTACCTGTCGTGAGTAACCATCAGAAGAGTCTTTTTCGACTTAATAAGATATTCCTCCAGCCACTCGATCATATCAAGATCAAGATGGTTAGTAGGTTCATCAAGTATAATAAAATCAGCATCTTCTACAAGAATTTTTGCCAGGGCCACTCTTTTCTTCTGTCCGCCCGACAGAGTCCCGATTATCGCATTAAGATCCGTAAGTTTCAGTTTGAAAAGGATCTGCTTTACTGCCACTTCATAATCCCATGCTTTATGATCATCCATCTTTTGAATCATGATCTGCAGCATTCCGGGAGAACCTGAGAGGAGACATTCTTCATAGTCCCTTATGACTTTTACAAGTTCACTTTCGATGCAGAAAAGCTCATCAATTATTTTGTTTGAATCATTCAGAACAGGAGATTGCTGAAGATATGCTATTCGTAAATCACGCTTTACACTGAGAGAACCATTATCCGGATATTCCCTGCCGGCAAGTATATCGAGTAGTGAGGATTTGCCTGCCCCGTTTACAGCGATGAGAGCAACCTTATCATCCTCGTCTATATTAAAACTTATTTTTTCGAAAAGAAGATTGTCTCCTATTCGTTTGGCAATACTGTCTGCCTGAAGGTAACTAATCATAATTAATCAATATTGTGCAAAGATAAAAAGTGTTATCTTACCTGCGCTATTAATTTCAGACCTATGACTACCAGGGAAAGATTTGACAGGACCATAGAATATTTTCAGATAAACTTCCCTGCTGCCAAGACTGAACTGGAATATGTGAATCCTTTTGAACTTCTTGTTGCAGTGATCCTTTCTGCTCAATGTACTGACAAGAGAGTCAATCTAATAACACCTGCTCTGTTAAAAAAATATCCTGATGCTGAATCAATGGCCAAAGCTGAACCGGAGGCGATTTTTGAATATATAAAGTCATGCACTTATCCAAATAACAAGGCTAAGCATCTTTCGGGCATGTCGCGAATGCTGATATCTGAATTTGGAGGATATGTACCTTCCGAACCCGAGCTTTTACAACATCTGCCAGGGGTTGGAAGAAAAAGTGCAAACGTCGTTGCTTCTGTGATCTTCAGAAAACCGGTAATGGCTGTTGATACTCATGTTTTCAGGGTTTCACACAGATTAGGCCTGGTTAAAAATGCTGAAACACCTATAAAAGTCGAATTACAGCTGACCCGGCATATTCCTGCTGAACTGATTCATGAAGCACATCACTGGCTGATACTTCACGGGCGCTACGTTTGCAAAGCCAGGAATCCTCTTTGCAGCAGATGCGGATTAACTGATTTTTGTAATTATTACAGGAAAAACAGAAACAAGTAGAAATAAATAGAAATAGATAGAAATAAATTGAAATAAATAGAAATAAATTGAAATAAATAGAAATAATTCAATATTTGCTAATTTTAAATTGTAATTGTAAAGACCAGATTGATGGATTATAAAGAGAGTTATATTGAGTTGCTGGAAACAAACAAAAGACTGGAGAAAGAACTTGAGTCAATCCGTTCAAAAAGCCAGGAAAAATCAGAGAGGGTCAGGGAAATGATTTTCCGGATTTTTCACTCCGCAAACTACTTAATGGCAATCAGCAAGTTAGATACAGGCCAGTATGTTGATGTTAATGAGACATTTCATAAAACACTCGGTTACTCTAAAGAAGAAATTATAGATCATACCTCTGATGACATCCAGATTTTTGCAGATTTTGAGGATAGCAATAAATATATGAAACTGATCTGCAAACTAAAAAGCATAAAAGGCTATCCGGTAACCCTTAAGACAAAAACAGGTGAAGAACGACCATATCTTTTTTCAGCTGACACTGTACAGCTCGAAAATGAGATTTATCTCCTTACAATCTTTACTGAAATTAAAACATTAAAAGACAGAGAGATAAAAGATAGTAACGGAAGCTTACTGGAAGAAATTTTTGAAACTGTCAGCAGTTATCTAGCCCTGTTCAGTGTCGATGATGATAACAGGTTTTATATTATTGATCTGAACAAAAAGGTAGAAGAGGTAGAATTCATTAAAAAAAGTGAAGTAATTGGCAAATATATAGAGGAGACACCACTTGTTAAGAGGGTTAAGCTGATTGAACTTCTCAATCACCTGCATTTAACCGGTGATACTCATAAATTAGCAGCCTCACCGACCGGTGATGATTCCGAGGGATTTTATATGGGTTTCCTGCTTACATCGGGAAATTTCGTAATAACATGGGAACCGGGGTATCAGCAGAGAAGCAGGGATGATCAGAATAAACAGGGAGTTGTCTTTGAGAAGTTTGCAGATTTGCTTCCTGAGATGGTTTACGAGGTAGATCTTACTGGAAAGGTCTTATATGCCAATAAACAGGGGCTCAATTTTTTTGGATATTCAAAAGAAGATCTGGAAGCGGGTGTTAATATATCCGAAGTCTTTCCTGAAAGTTATAAACAAATGATTGAAAACCTGAAGGAGTTGACTTCTCCCGGACAAATCTCAAGCAATGAGTATTTTGCCAAAAAAGAGGATGGTACTTTAGTTCCAATAGTTACACATTCCTTTGCACTGTTTTTTGATGACAAGATTGTGGGCTACAGAGGAGTTATCAGAGATATAAGCAAGCAAAAAGAATATGAGAATCAGATAATACGGGAGAAAGCATTTCTTGAACATTTATATAATTCAACTCCTGCTGCTATTGCAATTACAACCCCATCAGGAATAATCTCTATGATCAACCGCGAGTTCACAAATCTTTTTAGCTATACTCCGGAAGAAGCAGTGAACAAAAACATTAATGATCTTGTGGTCCCGGATGATCTTAAGGAGGAAGCCATAAAAATCGATGAACTTGCATCTCTTAACCAGAAGGAGGTAAGGCAAACAATAAGAAAGGATAAATATGGTAATAATATTCATGTTTCCCTTGTTGCAACTGCTATAGTCATAAATAATGAAATTGTTGCTAATCTTGGTATTTACCGAGATATTACAATCGAAAGGAAAAATCTGCTTTTACAGGAAGTTTTATATAATATATCAAATGGTGCGCTTAAACAATACGACATAAAGGAAATTTATCCCATCATTGTCCAGGAGCTAAGTAAAATATGGGATACTAACAATTTTTTTATAGCCCTTTATGATAAGTCAACGCAAACTCTCTCCCTGCCATTTTTTGCGGACGAAAAGGACAACTTTTATGAAATCCCTATCAAAAAGACAATTACAGGATGGGTAATAAATAACAAAAAGTCAGTTCTTCTGAAAGGAAAAGATTTGAAATTACTCGACGAATCAGGAGATATTGACCTGGTAGGAACACCATGTAAAGTCTGGATGGGTGTACCTTTGAAAGTGGAGAATGACATAATAGGGGTAATGTGCCTGCAGGATTATTACAATGAGGACAAGTTTTCTCAGGATGATCTTTATATTATGGAATTTATTGCTAATCAGATTGCAGTAGCCCTTCAGCGAAGAATGATGCTCGATAGCATCATTCTGGCGCGCCAGAAAGCTGAAGAGGCAGCGCAATCAAAGCAATTGTTCATGTCAACAATGAGCCATGAAATAAGAACCCCCCTTAATGAAGTAATCGGAATTACAAATCTTCTTCTTCAGGGGAATCCGCGCGAAGATCAGATGGATTACATCAAGGCCCTTAAATTTTCGGGAAACCATCTCCTTACACTTGTAAACGATGTCCTCGATTACAATAAAATGGAATCGGGAAAAATAATATTCGAACAGACGCAATTTAACCTCAGTGACTTTCTCGATGAGATTTTAAGATCATATTCATTCAGGTCAAAAGCAAAGAATCTGAGTTTTGATATTAAAAAAGCCAGTGACCTGCCAACTGAGGTTATAGGTGATCCGATAAGGCTAAATCAGATTCTTTCCAATCTGCTGTCAAATGCTCTGAAGTTCACTTCTCATGGAAGCGTAAAGGTAATAGTAAAAGAATTAAGCCGGATAGACAATCAGTCGAAATTGGAATTCACGGTAACCGATACAGGTATAGGTATTCCTAAAGATAAGCAAGCCATGATCTTTGATAGCTTTACACAAGCTTCGTCAGATACAACCAGAAATTTTGGTGGTACAGGACTGGGCCTGGCAATCTGCAAAAAACTGATTGAACTGCAGGGAGGTACAATAACTCTCGATAGCGAACCTGAAAAGGGATCCACGTTCCGGTTTGACATCTCATTTGGAATTTCTGAAAAAGGTGCCCTGTCTCAGATTGTAGAAATACCTGAGAGCTTTTCCGGACTCGAAGGCAAGAAGATACTGGTTGCAGAAGACAATAAAATAAATTTCTTTGTTGCTAATAAATTCCTGATTGGTTGGGGAATATCAGTTAAACACGCTGAAAACGGTCAGATAGCACTTGATATTCTTGAAAAAGAAGATTTTGATCTCGTACTTATGGATTTGCATATGCCTGTCATGGATGGCATCGAAGCAACACGGATAATAAGGAATTCAGATAATCCACGTCTTAAGGACATCCCTATAGTTGCCCTTACAGCAGCGATTATGTCAGAAAGCCACGATAAAATTGAGGACCTCAAAATAAATGATTACGTCCTTAAACCTTTCAAACCCCATGATCTATTCGAAAGGATACTGAAACATATAAGGTAATTGGCCCCCATCCCCACTAAAGGGGGGCTAATACTCAGGGGCAAAAATATACAGAGATTGAGATCAGTTCATTTAATGCAGTTTCTGCTGATGTACTCTGTTACACGTTTATTTCCCAGACTGAATGATCTTCTGAAATCATGACAAGCATCGTCCACCTTACCTAAATTAAGCAGGGCTATACCTTTATTAAGCCAAACGTCAGAATTGGCCGGTTTGAGATCCAGCGACATACTATAGTCATTAATAGCCAAATCCCAGGACTTCGAAACAAAATACGAATCTGCCCGGTCAATATAGCATTCCGGATCGTTAGGATGAAGCTTCAGGTTTTTTGAAAAGTATTCAAGGGCTTTCAGGTTATCACCCGATTTAGCCTCCACCTTTCCTGCCAGGCTCAAAGCAGCGCTGTTTTCAGGATAGATCTCAAGATACTTATTGATATCAGTCAAAGCCTTCTCAGTTTCCCCGGTTTTTCTGTAACAATCAGCTCTCATCATCAGCAACCCGGCATCGGCAACTCCGGAATTCAACAGCTGAGAATAAGTTGTTGAGGCACCTGCCGGATCAGATGCTCCGGTCTGAGCCTTTGCCAGAACCCTTAAATACTTCTCATTCCCCGGATTTGAAGTATTGAGACCGGCGATTGCCTTCATTGTCTCAGCATATTTGCCGGAAGCAAGGTCCACCATTGCCTCGGCATAAAGTATGTCAGCACTGCCCTCAGAACTTTTCTTAAGTTCTGAAAGAACATCTTTTGATTCATCTATCTTCCCGGCTGAAATATAATATTCAATTTCCGAAATACTCTTTTCAGTTGTACTGTACCATTCTTTCTTCCAAAACTGACGCCATTCCTGCCTGTTCTCAATAGCACTGAAGGCCGGGTCGAGTAAAATCTCCTTTTCACCTTTTTTATACGGAGAATTCATGGTTATTTCAAGATGATACAGTGCAGTACGGGCATCTCCTTTAAGGGCATAAATTCTTGAGAGTCCATATTCTCCTGAGAACGGTGTTAATTTGTCAGCTTCGTTAAAATCGCTGATAGCCGCGGAATAGTCACCTTTCAGAATATTTGCTTCAGCTCTTTCAGTAAATAGTCTGCTCTCTTTCGTTTCATTTATTGCCCGGCTAAGAAGATTGATTGCCTGTTCAGGATGTCCGGCTTCCGTCAGAGCTCTTGCTTTAAGAACATAATCAACAGCCTGTTGTGCATAAACTGCACCGGCTGTCAGCAAAATGCAAATCAGAATTATATTCTTCTTCATAATAAAAGTCATTCAAATCATTTAGTAGCCTCGTTATTGACCTTTGAATTTAATTCGGTAATAACATGAACAAAACCCGTGAGATGGAATAGTTCAATTCCTGAAATGCGGGTCTCATAAACATCACATTGATAAAAATATACTCCGGGAGATACAATTTGTCCCTTATAGGTACCATCCCAGTTAATTTTAGGATCTTCGGTCCTGAATAACATCATTCCATCCCTGTTAAAAAGTCTGAAATCAATTTTTTCAACAAGTCCTGTTGTTTTTGCTACCAGTTTATCATTAATGTTATCACCATTCGGAGTAAAAACATTCGGGATCTCATAGAAGTTGCACGAATCGATACAAATCATTACTGATTTAGGGCTCTCATTGCCAATTGAATCAAAAGCAGAAATTGCATAACATCCTGAAATTGTACCACCCCCCGGAAAGTGCTTGTAGGAAAAGGTGTTCTTATTGTTGATTGTTAAAAGCAGAGTAAGATTTTCTTCTGATTTCATCTTAGAATAGATCTTATAGCCTGCAACATCTTCAAAACAAACAGGATCTGATATATTCCATGTAAGGGAATTGTACAGACTATCGCATTTGCTGGTAACATTCAGCACAGGAGTACAGGGAGGTTCATTATCCACAGGGCTTGTACATGTGATCTCTGAAAGATTAATCAGATTTTTCGGCATATTATTAGCCAGGTAACCACCGACCGATTTGACGTAGTAACAATATTGTTTTCCGTTTACCAGACCATTGTCAATCCATGTCAGCTGATTTGTTGTTCCAACTGAATCATAAACGTTTGTCGCATCGTTTAACCTGAAGAAGTCATACTCGGTATTAATCCATGGAACATTACGATTAATTGTAAAACGTGCTTTTTTATCGCCTGGAGCGATTGCAAGAAAAACTGAGGATGCATACCCCGGGTCACCAATGAGAAACCTGTTACCAGGACTATTATTATATAAATCAATCCTGTAAATATAACCTGTTGTTGAAGTGTTTATTAAAGTGTCAATATAGACAGTGTCGTTCAGATCGGTTGTCTGAATAGACGTAATCTGCTGAAAGTCAGTCCCACTAACTCCACTCGCTCTTGAAATCAGGTATTCAAATGGACCAACTGCAGGAATAGTGTCGAGTTTCTGGGGTTTTTTCCATGAAAGGAAAATTGATCCATTTGCTGCATCTGTATTTCTTATGCTGACATTTTTAATTACCGGTACTCCTGATACAAGAGTCGATGTAATCTCATTTGAAGCTTTGCTTTCAGTTCCATTAGGATAAACAGAAACTATCCTGTAAGTATATTCCTTACCGAATTGCAACCCTTGTCCATTATCAGTATCAACAAATGATATTGTAGAACTTCCTCCAATATACCCGACTTTTATAAATCCTGTGGATGAAGGGATACCAGCAGTGCATGAATCTGGTTTGAATGTAGAGGCTCCTTCCCTTCTGTAGATACTGAATCCGGCTACGAACCTGGTCACATATGGAGACCAGGTTATCCTGATCGATTTACCTTCCGGCACTGCATTGATGACATGAGGCGCCGGACCAAGCACTCTTATATTTATATTGTTGATATCTGAGAGCCTGACATCAGCATTGGAGTCATCCGATTTAAAAACTACATTATATGGTTGTTTCCTGACCGCCTCATAACAGGTTTTCCATCTGAATCGGGTGGAGGCAAATCCTGCAATAGAATCTACTTTTTTAAAACTGGCTTTACAGGAGTCAAAACTAAAAACACCTGACGTGGAACTGAGAGTTATAAAATCATTATCAGGATCAGTTGCCGTAAACAGGAAATCAATGGTATCACCGGCCTCAACACAATAATCTTTAAGCGGTCCGTTTACAGGAGGATGGTTATTTGTATTGTAAACCTCAATCTGCATGTCGCGTTCGATCACTCCTATTTTTTTCCCGTTGCGCCATTCATTTATATCCATGGCTACATTAAATTTCCCCGTGTCAGCCGGGGTATCCCAGATCAGGTCGCCGCTGATCGAATCTACTCTGATTGATCTGGTTGCAGGAGGCAAGGTGTAACCAATAATTGGTTTTGCATCCTCACGTGTACAGGTGGTAAGGTTATATGAGAGACTGTCCCCGTCAGGATCAAAAGCAGAAGGATTATGAATAAATAAATGATGATAAGCTGCTTTATCATACGGAGGATTCAGTAGTATGGGGGAATTGTCGTGACCCATTGCCGGATTTACCGTAAGGATCGTTGAAATTGAAAAGATCACATTCACTGAATTAGGAATATTTTTAACGCCGGCATTCCTGTTCGGGTCCTGTACCACAATCTTATATATTCCAGGGCCGGGATAAGTATGATCTATTATATAGATATTCCTCCTGTAATAGTTCGGCAGAATTAAATTTGGGGGTATCCTTGGTGCAACGGAAGTTGTATTATCGCCCCACTCAACATTGAGTGTTGGCCGGTCTGCAAAACTCAGAGTATAAGTAAATGTGGTTATAGTGATCTCATACGTGAGATCTGACAATTGTCTGTAGGTAATTTCCCCTGCCCTATTATGGGTAGCATTCAGACTGGCAAAACAAAATGATACCAGTACTAGTAAAAAGAACTTCTTTACAATTTGCTTTTTCACTTCTGAGATTATTTTATTTTAAATAATTGCCCGGTCAAATCTGAAGTTAATTTGACTTCCTCTTCATAATCGTTAATCTTAATAATAAGCCATATTGTATAAAACAGGATTTTAACCATTACTCATCAGTTTCGGCTCTGATTTAAACATCAAAAATCAGACCAAATATTGATTAATCTTCTTTAATACTTACACGGTCTTTCAGATATTGTACCGATCCTACTTCAATAAACGAAAAACCTGACCCTCCGGAAAAATTACCCGCCAGAACGACAACAATATCATCACTTTGAAGATTATGTGTTTTGGTAAGGTTTTTCAATGCAATATGAATAAACTCATCAACCGATTTTCTTTTTTCCTGGAAGCTTGCATAAACACCGTATGAGAGCGCCAGTTCTCTCATTGTGCTTTCCGAGTAACATTGGGCAAGAATCAGCTTGATGCCTCTGTAAGAAGCCATATCCCTGATTGTCCTTCCACCGGTAGTGTCAGCAATTATGCCTCTGGCTCCAATCCGGAAGGCAGTTTTGACCGCAACTTTTGCAAGGTATGCAGATACTTCTCCTGTTACATTCAGGTAAGGGATATTCATAAATTTCTCCTTATTCTTCTCAACCTCCAGAGCCACCTTTGTCATTGTCTTAACAGCTTCCACAGGATATTTTCCATTAGCCGTTTCCCCGCTGAGCATTATTGCATCGGTCTGGGAATAAATTGCACTGGCTATATCGCTAACTTCTGCCCTGGTCGGCCGCGGATTGGTTATCATCGAATGGAGCATCTGTGTTGCTACAATTACAGGCTTCCTGGTGATAATGCATTTTGTGATTATCATTTTCTGTATGCCTGGAATCTGTTCATACGGGATCTCAATTCCAAGGTCCCCCCTGGCAACCATAATGCCATACACGTTTTCAAGGATATCATTGAGATTTTCAACACCTTCCTGATTTTCGATCTTGGCAATAATCTTGATGCCACTTTTATAAGAATTCAGGACAGCCTGAACATCAAGTACATCCTGTTTTGACCTCACAAATGAATGTGCAATGAAATCAACATTATTTTTTACGGCCATTTCAATAAAGGTTCTATCCTTATCCGTAAGAGATGGGAGCTGAATCTTCACGCTGGGAACGTTAACACTCTTTCTTGACGTCAGGATACCGTCGTTTTCAATCGTGCATTCCAGTGCTTCTCCATGTTTTCTCAGAACCCTGAGCTCTAATTCCCCGTCATCCATCAGAATAAGTGATCCGAGCGGAATATCAGAAGAAAAAGACTCATAAGTGACATATATAGCTTCCGGGGAGCTCTTTTTCCCGGGATCTCCTATAATATTGATCGTTGTCCCTTTTTTAAGATTAATAGGAATGTCACATATTGTGGTCCGTATTTCAGGACCTTTGGTATCGAGAAGAATTGCAATTTTATCAGATACTTCACGTGTATTCTTAATTATCCTGAGGGCTCCGTCAATATCGAGATGAGCTGAGTTTATCCTGATAACGTCCATTCCGGCCTCATAGAGTTCCCTTATAAAATCCGTTTCACAGTGCTTATCAGAAATTGTTGCGACAATCTTAGTCCTTTTAGATTCCATGAATTATTTCTTCTTTGATTTGATTACTTCGATCAGCGCCTCCAAGGCCAGCCTGTAACTATCAAGGCCAAATCCTGATATACTGCCGGCACAGTTTCTCCCTATGAGACTTGTATGGCGGAACTCCTCCCGGGCTGAAATATTTGTAATATGAACTTCCACGACAGGCGTTCTTATCGCAGCTATTGCATCGCCAATTGAAACGGAAGTATGAGTGTAACCACCGGCATTAATGATTATTCCATCAGATTCAAAACCTGATTTCTGAATTTCATCAATTATTTCACCTTCTATATTCGATTGATAATATTTGAATTCAATATCGGGATAACGGGATTTAAGAACAATGAGATAATCTTCAAAAGAAGAATGTCCGTACTTTTCAGGTTCTCTCCTTCCAAGAAGATTCAGATTTGGACCATTAATAATTTCGACATGCATCTGATTATATGTTTACAGTGAGAATTTAATTCATCAATATTTTCGGGTTTCACCTATTATAAGTATAGTTTCTAATTAATAACATAGGTTCCCTTTTTTTATACCCCCTTCCCATCCTTCCCCGCCAGCTGGCGGGGGAAGGTGACCATTTCCCCCCTGGGGGAAATAAGAAAGGGGGTAAAACGAAAAGCAACGAAAGCAATTGAATATAAACACTTTAATTGCATTTTTCATCTACAACTCTAGATATAGTTAAAAATTACAAATAGCCATATATAATAATGGTAAAAATAGGAAAAATAATTTAAAGAGATGAATTTATACAGGTTGCCTTACTTTGTGTTACTTTGTAAAATACTTTATGGTCAATAATTTGAGAATAAAATATGAGTCTTACCTGGAAACAGTCATACAGAAATTTTGAAACTTACCTCAGGCTCGAGAAATCATTGTCGGAAAACAGTATCGAAGCCTATTTGAATGATGTTTTTAAACTTGAAAAATATTTTGCTGAAAGCGGAGATGATGTATCACCGGTAAATGTTACATATTCAGATCTAAAAGCCTTTCTCGCATGGTACGGCAGCAACAATGTGAATACACGAACACAATCAAGAGTACTTTCAGGTGTCAGAGCCTTCTTCAGGTTTCTTCTTATTGAAGGAGAAATCGAAGAGAATCCTGCCTCACTGATAGAATCACCAAAAATCGGGCTTAAGCTTCCTGAAGTACTGTCTGTTGTTGAGATTGACAGGATCATCAGTGAAATAGATCTCAGCAAACCCGAAGGCCACAGGAATAAAGCCATAATTGAAACACTTTATGGCTGCGGACTAAGGGTTTCGGAACTGGTGAATCTACGTCTGACAGATATACATTATAGCGAGGAATTTGTTGTTGTCACCGGAAAAGGCAATAAACAGAGGCTTGTTCCGGTCAGCAATAAAGCTCTGAAAGAAATAGATATTTATAAACAGGACAGAAACAGGCTTCCTGTGATAAGGGATCAGAATATCCTTTTTCTTAACCGGCGCGGAAGCCGTCTTACAAGGGCAATGATATTCACAATAATTAAAGACCTTGCAGCCAGAGCAGGAATAAGAAAAAATATCAGCCCTCACACATTCAGGCACTCATTCGCAACTCATATGATAGAAGCAGGTGCTGATCTGCGGGCAGTTCAGGAAATGCTGGGGCATGAATCAATACTCACTACCGAAATCTATACTCATATTGACAGGAGTTTCTTACGTGATACTCTTATTATGTTCCATCCCAGGGCATAAAATGTTTCACTTTTCGAAATTCAATTTTTAATATTAGATTTGCAGCTTATTTTGCAAGATCAATAATTATTACTTATCTCAAATTAATAAAACTATGCCAAACATTAAAAGAGTCTACTCCTTCGGAAAGAAAACTGCAGAGGGTAAAACCGACATGAAAAACCTTCTTGGAGGCAAAGGTGCTAACCTTGCCGAGATGTGTCTGTTAGGGCTACCGGTTCCAGCAGGTTTCACAATTACAACTGAAGCATGCAATGAATATTATAAAAACAATTGCACTCTTCCGCCAGAATTGATGCCTGAAGTTTGGGCTGCTATGAAAAAGACTGAAGAAACAATGAATATGAAGTTCGGCGATGCTCAGAACGCATTACTGGTCTCATGCCGTTCCGGAGCCAGAAGTTCGATGCCGGGAATGATGGATACTGTCCTCAATATCGGTCTCTGTTCAGCAACAATCCCTGGTTTCCTTAAAAAGACCAGCAACCCGCGTTTTGTATGGGATTCCTATCGTCGTCTTATTATGATGTATGCCGACGTTGTTATGGAAAAAGCCGAGGGTATTGAACCTGGGGAAGGCAAAGGAATACGTAAGCAGCTCGATGAAAAACTTGATGAATTTAAAAAACAGAAGGGCTATAAATCTGATACTGAAATCAAAGCTGATGAGCTTAAAGATCTTTCTGAAGAATTTAAGAAAATTGTGAAAAATACTCTCGGAAAACCTTTCCCTGATGATGCAAAAGAACAACTTGAAGGTGGTATTAAAGCCGTTTTCAAAAGCTGGAATGGTAAGAAAGCTGTTTCATACCGCCGTATAGAAGGTATACCTGATGATTGGGGAACAGCGGTTAGTGTACAATCAATGGTATTTGGCAATATGGGTGACACATCAGCAACAGGTGTTGCATTTACGCGTAACCCGGCAACAGGCGAAAACCTTTTCTATGGTGAGTGGCTGGTAAATGCCCAGGGAGAAGATGTTGTGGCAGGCATACGTACTCCCAGTCCTCTGAATGATGATACAAAGAATGATCAGAATCAGCATCTGCACAGTATGCAGGAGGCTATGCCAGGGACGTACAAGGAGCTTTGTGATATCCGTAATATTCTTGAGAAGTCGTTCCGCGATATGCTTGATATAGAGTTCACAATTCAGGAAGGCACTCTTTATATGTTGCAATGCCGCACAGGTAAAAGAACAGGAACTGCAGCACTTAACATGGCAATGGATATGCTTCACGAGAAACTGATCGATGAAAAAACAGTTGTTATGCGTGTCGATCCTGCACAGCTCGATGAGCTTCTGCATCCAATCTGCGATCCTAATGCTGAAAAGAAAGTTAAAGCAGTTGTAAGAGGGTTACCTGCCGGACCCGGAGCAGCAGTTGGAAAAGTAGTTTTCAATGCCGAAGATGCTGTTGCATGGTTCCGTAAAGGTGAAAAGGTTATTCTTGTAAGAGAAGAGACTAATCCGGAAGATGTTGAAGGTATGCGTGCTGCAGAGGGTATCCTCACCGCTCGCGGAGGTATGACATCTCATGCAGCGCTCGTTGCACGCGGATGGGGTAAATGCTGTATTGTTGGTGCAGGAGCCCTTCATGTTGACTCTGCAAAAAAAATTGCTAAAATCACAGGTTCAGATATAATTATTAAAGAGGGTGATATTCTTACCCTGAACGGGACTAAAGGAAATGTTTACACCGGATCAATTACCCTGATGGATGCAACAGAAAACCCGCGTTTTAAGGAATTCATGACGATAGTTGACAAGTATCGCAAAATGGGTGTACGTACTAATGCTGAGACTCCTGAAGATGCCATAGTTGCACGTAATTATGGTGCTGAAGGTATTGGTCTGTTCCGTACCGAACATATGTTTTACGGTAAAGGATCTGAGACTCCGTTATTCCTTCTCAGGAAAATGATCCTCAGTGCAAATGAAACAGAACGCCGTAAAGCACTTGACGAACTTTTTGCACATGTTAAAAAAGACATGAAGGAAACTATGGCTGCCATGGACGGATTACCTGTAACATTCAGGCTTCTCGATCCTCCACTCCATGAGTTTGTTCCACAGGGCGCAGAAAGACAGGAAGAACTTGCAAAATCTCTTGGCATTAAAAAAGAGGATGTTGCCAAACGTGGTGAAGCACTTCATGAATCAAACCCTATGATGGGCCATCGCGGAGTTCGTCTTGGAATCACATTCCCTGAAATATCAGAGATGCAGGTTCGCGCAATTTTTGAGTCTTCTCTTGAACTGATTAAAGAAGGAAAGAAACCTCACCCCGAGATAATGGTCCCTGTAACAGCAGAGGTCAATGAATTAGACTTCACCAGGAAGGTTGTTGACAGGGTGTATGAAGAAGTTTGCAAAAAATTTGGAGTGAAAACTATTGAGTATAAATACGGTACAATGATAGAGATACCTCGTGCATGTCTCCTCTCCGACCGTATGGCAAAAAGTGCCGAATTCTTTTCTTTCGGAACCAACGACCTCACACAGATGACATTCGGCTTCAGCCGCGATGATACAGGTGGATTCCTGCACGATTATCTCGACAAAAAGATTTTGGCAGCTGACCCGTTCCAGACTATTGATCAGGATGGTGTTGGTCAACTTATTAAAATGTCGGTTGAGAAAGGCCGTTCTACCAGACCCGATCTTAAAGTAGGAATTTGTGGCGAACAGGGTGGTGATCCGGCTTCTGTTGAATTCTGTTTCAGGACAGGTTTGACTTATGTAAGCTGTTCTCCGTTCAGGGTTCCGATTGCAAGACTGGCAGCAGCCCAGGCGTCAATCAAATTTGGTAAATAACCCGATTGCCGATATAAATAAGTTAAGGGCATCACAAAGATGCCCTTTTTCTTTTCATGACTGACTGATCTAACCTGATAGTAAACCTGTAAATCCTTCTAACATACCTATGACCCCTGAACACCAATTTTACCCTGTTCGTTGTCAGGATAATAATTAAAAAATGAGCTATCTTTCGTGATCTTTTAATCTGCTAATTTGTTATCTAACAATATATATATTATAACCAATATCTTAAAATGATTGATCCGCTGGATTTATTAAGTTATGGCATTCAAGACATTAAAGAAATTGTCTATAATCCATCTTATAATATATTATTTGCTGAGGAGACAAAGCCCGGACTAGATGGTTTTGAGAAGGGTAT
Organism: Bacteroidales bacterium; assembly: GCA_050014255.1. Taxonomy (GTDB): domain Bacteria; phylum Bacteroidota; class Bacteroidia; order Bacteroidales; family VadinHA17; genus LD21. The sequence continues at coordinate 52,364 of JBEKDR010000011.1, forward strand.
AATTACGAAGAACGGCGCTGTTGCTATTGATACCGGTGTCTTCACAGGGCGCTCTCCAAAAGATAAATATGTTGTGCTCGATGATAAAACCAGGGATACCGTGTGGTGGAAATCAGAGATTGCAAAAATTTCAGATAACAAACCAATTTCCATTGAAATCTGGAACCACTGTAAAAATATTTCTGCCAGGCAGTTATCAGGAAAGAGACTTTTTGTAGTCGATTGTTTTTGCGGAGCAAATAAAAATTCGCGGTTAAGTGTGAGATTTATTCTTGAGGTTGCGTGGCAGGCCCATTTTGTAAAAAATATGTTTATCAGGCCTGAGCCGGAAGAACTGGATAATTTTAAACCTGATTTTATTGTACTTAATGCTTCCAGGGCTAAAAATCCTGACTGGCAGCAACAAGGGCTGAATTCCGAGAATTTTGTCTTTTTTAACCTGACTGAAGGCATGTTGGTTATCGGTGGGACCTGGTATGGTGGCGAGATGAAAAAAGGAATGTTTTCTGTTATGAATTATTGCCTGCCACTCAAGGGAATAGCCTCGATGCACTGCTCTGCGAATGTCGGTAAAAATGGTGACACAGCTATATTCTTCGGACTCTCCGGAACAGGTAAAACGACTCTTTCGGTTGATCCCGAGAGAGCTCTCATCGGCGATGATGAACATGGTTGGGACGACGATGGTGTTTTTAATTTTGAAGGTGGCTGTTATGCAAAATGTATCAAGTTGGACAAGAATAATGAACCAGATATTTATAATGCAATTAAACGTGATGCTCTCCTTGAGAACCTGGTAATTTTACCTGATGGTACTATTGATTTTAACAACAAATCAAAAACAGAAAATACAAGGGTTTCATACCCTATTTACCATATTCATAACATTGTGAAACCTGTCTCAAAAGCAGGGCATGCTAAAAAAGTTATCTTTCTCACGGCAGATGCGTTTGGCGTCCTGCCTCCTGTAAGCCGTCTTAGTGAGGAGCAGACAAGATATTATTTCCTCAGCGGGTATACAGCCAAGGTTGCCGGAACGGAGAGAGGAATCATTGAACCTCTTCCCTCTTTCTCTGCCTGTTTTGGTGCTACTTTCCTCATGCTCGATCCTATCATATATGCAAACGAACTTACCAGGAAAATGAAATTGCATAAAGCCGAAGCCTGGTTAGTAAATACAGGGTGGATGGGAGGCCCTTATGGCACAGGAACCCGTATTGAACTGGCTTCCACACGACTGATTGTTAATGCAATCCTTAATGACTCTGTTATAGATTGCGAATTTGTCACGCTTCCTGTTTTTAATTTAAATATCCCATTACAAATAGAGGGAGTCGATGAAAGTATTCTTGATCCTGCGAAAGCCTGGGAATCACCCACAAAATGGCGGATCGCAGCAACTGACCTGGCGATGAAATTCATTAATAATTTCAGCAAATTCACAGTAAACAAAGAGGCTGCCAGGCTGGTTGCTTCTGGCCCTGTAATATAAAAGAGAAGGGGTTTGTTTTAATCATTCTGTTTGCCTTCTAAAAATAACTAAAATATGAATATTCTTAACGCCGTTATTGCAGTTTTACTGGCTTACCTGCTTGGGTCAATCCCGTCAGCTGTGTGGATCGGAAAACAATTCCACAACATCGACGTAAGAGAACACGGGAGCGGAAATGCCGGAACGACAAACACTATAAGGGTATTGGGATGGACAACCGGCATTCCTGTTCTGCTTATTGATATAGCAAAAGGCTGGCTGGCAACTATGTTACCGGTCTTTCTTCATCTGGCTGACCATGGAAGTGCACTCCTGATAAATCTGCAGATAGGGGTCGGCATTGTTGCTATTATCGGCCATATATTTCCTCTATTCGCCGGGTTCAGGGGTGGAAAAGGAGTTGCAACGGTCTTTGGAGTATTTCTGGCTCTGCAACCATTGGTTACTATATGCTGTATTGGCGTTTTTCTTGCAGTGTTATTTCTTACGGGTATTGTATCAGTATCGTCAATGATCGCAGGAATTGCTTTTCCTGTTTTTCTTTTCTTGCTTTTTGGGACTCCCTCTGTAATATTTAAAATATTTTCAATAGTTGTCGCAATTGCATTGCTGATAACACACAGGAAAAATATAGGAAGACTGATAAGAGGAGAAGAAGCGAAACTTATTAAATATGGCAAAAAAACCAAACCACAGGCTGATCATCATAAGGCTTAATGGCGCAAAGGCACATAGGCACAAAGGCGCAATGGCACGTAGGCATCCAATCTCGTAGTCTGTTTTACCGCTATGCCGTTGAGCCGTTGAACCATTGAGCCTTTAGAACTGTTCCAGTAGCTGGATCCTTTTCTCAATCGGGGGATGTGTTGCGAAAAGCGAATTAATGCCGAATGAGGATTTTCCCTCCTTAACCTGAGGATTCTCAATGAACATCTGGGCAATATCTTTTCTTTTAACTGCTTCAATTGTAGGATCGACAGATATCTTTCTGAGTGCGGATGCCAGGGCCAGGGGTCTGTGAGTAATTTCAGCCGAGCCCGCATCTGCCAGGTATTCACGCTTCCTCGATAAGGCAAACCTGAAAAGAGTTGAAATCAATAAGCCTACAAGAGCAAGTAAAAGAGCTATGATTATCGCAGCTCCTCCATCCTTCCTGCCCCTTCCAATCCTTCCAAATTGCATTGATCTGAATATTGCCTGCGAAATAAATGCAAAAATCCCGACAAAAATAATTGAGATTATAAGCAATCTGACATCCCGGTTCCTGATATGAGTAAGTTCGTGTGCTATAACTGCTTCAAGTTCTTCATCATTAAGTTTTTCAATAATGCCTTTTGAAAGGGATATTGAAAATGTTCCCGGGTTAATTCCACTGGCAAATGCATTTAAAGAATCATCCTCAATAATATTTATTTTAGGTGTTGTCATTCCTGTGGCAATGCACAGGTTCTCAACCAGATTATAGATCCTTTTGTTTTCATTTCTTGAGAGAGGTTTAGAATCGGTAGCGGCATTGATCATTGCTGAATGAGAAAACCATGCTATTGTAAACCAGACAACTACACCTATTATAATAAATGGAGCAGTAATAAGAAAGCTCTGGTTTATCTGGCTGATTGTCCTGTGTTCTTCTGAATTAAAGGACAAGAAGAAAAAGAAGAGCCAAGTCAGTACAAAAAAGACAATAGGAAACATTACCAATATCAGTACAGAATTAGTATTATTCCTCCATATCTGGCTCTGCAAACCAAAATACTTCATATTGTCAGAACTGAATTTTAGGAGGCTGTTCTGCCTCGGCCCTCTGAGTACCAAGTTCAAACATCGGTTCGCGCTTGAAATTAAAGAGTGTGGCGATCAGATTAGAAGGGAACAATTCAGTTGCAACATTAAGCTCCTTGGTGGCAGAATTAAAGAACCGGCGTGCAGCAGCTATCTTATTTTCAATATCTGCTATCTCATTCTGCAGTTCCATAAAATTCTGGCTGGCCTTAAGATCAGGATATGCTTCTACTGACACCTTCAATCCTTCCAATGCAGCTGATAACTTGTTTTCAGCAGCAATCTTTTCATTAATAGTAGTGGCTTTCATAGCATTGGAGCGCGCCTCTGTAATATCTGTAAGCACTCCTCTTTCATGTCCCATATAGCCTTTCACCGAGTCAACAAGCTGAGGTATAAGATCGTGTCTTAGTTTAAGTTGCACATCAACATCAGCAAAAGCCTGCTCCCTGTTATTTCTCAGTCTGACAAGCCTGTTATATAATGAAACAGCTATCAGAACCAGAAGAAAAATGATCGCCAGAAAAAATAGTACAATTATCATCTTCGTATTGTTTTAAATTATTTGTTAATCCAACATTTAAAAGAATATATTTGAAAATAAAGATAGTTATATTTACGATAATTATCTTAGAGATATTAGCTATGATTTGCGCGAAAGATACTCTGGATCTTATAACCAGTCGACAGAGCGACAGAAAATACAGCGATAAACCGGTTGAAAAGGAAAAGCTTGAGCGGATTGTTGAGGCCGGAAGGATGGCCCCTTCTGCCTGCAATGCACAACCCTGGAAATTCATTGTTGTAACTAATCCGGAGCTTGTTTTGAGGATTGCAGATGCAGCCTCTGCAAAGCTGATCGGCATGAATAGCTTTGTTGCCCAGGCACCGGTTATTCTTGTCATTGTGAGAGAAAAACCAAATATGTCATCTAAAGTCGGAGCTACTATTAAGAATAAGGATTATTCCCTTATCGATATTGGCATCGCGACTGAAAATATATGTCTTCAGGCAAAAGCAGAAGGACTAGGATCGTGCATAATTGGCTGGTTTGATGAAAGAATGTTAAAAAAACTGCTGGCTATCCCAAAATCAAAACGTGTTGAGCTGATTATCACACTGGGGTACTCATTAAGCGAACAGAGGGAAAAAAGGCGGAAGCCTGCAGCGGAGACTGTGTCGTATAATAAATATTAGTTTTTAGCTCCCCTTTAGGGGAGATGTCGCGAAGCGACAGAGGGGTTTGAGGACTACCTCAACTTTTCTAAAGCCGTCTTTATTCTCTTAACAGCTTCCACCAGAAGATCATCTGATGTGGCATATGAAATTCTCAGACATTCGGGCGCACCAAAAGCATCTCCGCCTACTGTCGCAACCTGAGCCTTATCGAGTAAGTAGAGCACAAGATCGTCTGAATTTGTGATTTTGGTTTCACCATCTGATTTACCAAAATAGAAGCTTACATCCGGCATCACATAAAAGGCTCCCTGTGGAATTCTAACTTTTATCCCTTTCACATCTTCTAACAATCCGCATATCAGATCGCGACGTCGTAGAAATGCTGCTTTCATAACCTGGCGGGAATCTCCTTTGCCCTGTATGGCAGCCAGTGCGGCGCGCTGGGCGATTGAACAGACACCTGATGTGAACTGACCCTGCAATTTATTGCATGCCTTAGCTATCCACAACGGGGCACCAATATATCCTATCCTCCAGCCTGTCATAGCATATCCTTTTGAAACTCCATTTACTGTAATGACCTTGTCGTAAATGAAATCAAAAGAAGCCATGCTTACATGTTCGCCCGTGAAAATAATATGTTCATAGATCTCATCAGAAATTATAAATACTCCCTCATGCTTTTCAACTACCCTGGCAATTTTCTCCATTTCTTCCCGGTCGTAAACCATTCCTGTCGGATTTGAGGGAGAATTGAAAATAACTAACCTTGTTTTACCTGTAATTGCAGCCTCAAGCTGTTCCGGTTTTATTTTGAAATCGTTCTCCAGCCTGGCTTCTATAATAACCGGCTTACCTTCCGCTAAGATTATCTGATCGTAATAACTTACCCAGTACGGGGCGAGGATAATTACTTCATCGCCCGGATTAACAATAGATAAAATAACGTTAATGAGCGAGTGCTTTCCTCCCGCGGATACAATTATCTGTTCGGGAGAATAGTTGATACCATTCTCATCTTTAAACTTCTTCGAAATTGCATCCCTCAGATCTGCATATCCCGGTACAGGAGGGTATTTGGAATAATTTTCATCAATTGCCTTCTTGGCTGCCTCTTTGACATAATCAGGAGTATTGAAGTCAGGTTCCCCGAGGCTAAGGCTGATGATATCAATTCCTTTTGCCTTTAATTCCCTGCTCTTCTGAGCCATTGCAAGAGTCTGGGAAACTGATAAAGACTTAACTCTGTCGGATAAATATTCCATATTTTAAGATATATTTTAATCACATAAACGAACCCAATAAAAGTATGAAGTAAAATTGAATAACCGATGATTGTCATAGTTCATTTTTCACTTGATGTTGCTTTGCGTTATCCTTTGTGAACCCCAGCCTACCCAGCCTACCGGCAGGCAGGCGGCAGGCAGGTTTGTGGTTAAATACCACTAAGGTCCCGATAGCTATGTATTTCTTCACAATTCATGTAACAGTTTAAATTATTCCTATTTTGACCTTTTAATGATATGTTTTTAATTCTTACCCCCTTCCCAACCTTCCCCGCCAGCTGGCGGGGGAAGGAGTTGAAGTAGACCTTTTCCCCCTTGGGGGAAACAGGAAAGGGGGTTTTAACATAAAAGAATTGATTATTTGTTACCATAATTCTGAAGTGTTACATAGCTATCGGGATCACAAAGTTACACGAAGGATCTTGGTGTAATTGTTCTGCACTTGCATCTTGACTTTTGACTTTTTCTTTACGAACTTTGTATTTAAGAAAAGATTCTGTGGAAAATGAATTATATTGAATCAATAAATATAGTTAGGTTTGCATAAAATTATACAAATGGAAGCTTTTACTGACATACTAAAAATCACAATTCCGGCATTGATCGTGTTCTTCACTGCCTGGGTCCTTCTCAGGAATATGATAAAGAATGACCAGGATAAAAGAAGACAGGAACTGATACTTCAAAACAGCAGGACGGTTATGCCCATTAAGCTTCAGGCTTATGAAAGAATTGTTCTCTTCCTGGAAAGGATCTCCCTTGAATCATTGCTGGTAAGAGTCAGCTCACCGGAGATGACGGCCCCTCAGCTCCATTCAGCAATGCTTAATGCTATCAGGAGTGAATTTGAGCATAATCTCTCGCAACAGATATATATGAGCCAGCAAGCATGGGAAGTAGTAAGGAATGCACGCTCAAATATGATTAAAATAATCAATAGTGAAGTTGAGAAGTTACCGGCTGATTCAACCGGATTGTCGCTCAGCAAAAAACTTCTCGAAAAAATAATGGAACTCGAAAAAGAGCCGACCAGGGCGGCGATTGATTATATAAAGGGGGAGATTTCCAGGATGATCTGAGAACATCGAAAACCCCCTTTTAATTCCCCCCGAGGGGGGAAAAAACCTTACAGTTTTAGTATAATTTACATAAATATCAGAATATTGTCGCCCCTTTAGGGGAGATGCCGTCCGCCAGCTGGCGGACGGCAGAGGGGTTTCTCTCCCGGTACAGTTACCTACAGTAGCTCCACGCTCCTCTTAACAAATGTGCTCAACTCTTCACCCCTGAGCATATTATTTGCCAGTAAAGCCAGATCGATGAGCTGCTTAACTACCTTATTGGCCGCGCCGTATGATTCCAGAATATCTTTCCTGACATTTTCAACACCTGTGAGCTCTTTGCGTAAATTTTCAAGATCATCTTTTTCCAACTGGCTTATTTCATCGGCTTTTTTCTTCTTATGCTCCTGTTCCATGAAAGCTATTTCCTCCTTAATCCTCTTCCTCTCTTTATCGTTCTCAGCCAGTCCGGATCCTTCCTGAGCCTGCAGATCTTCTGATATTTTATTGATAATTTGATGGTTGGGATTGACAACAAGGTTATAACTATCGGGCAATTCACCATAAAAATTCATTCCACCTCCTATCTGCGACATATCCTTCATCCTGCGCATGAATTCCGACTGAGTAATTATTACCGGTGCTTCGTTCTCGTCAAGTGTCTCAAAAACAACATTATATATTTCTTTCGTCTTAACCTTTACATTGAAGACACTCTTAAGATCATCTTTTTGATCATCAGATAATTTTGATTTACGGGTTTCTTCTTTCTGAATAAGTTTGTCCACGACATCCGAATCGACCCTTACAAATCTCGAATCCTTCAATTTGGTTTCAAGATGATTTATAAGATGAACATCCAGCTGACCATCGAGAAGCAGTACATCATAACCCTTGATTTTGGCTTTGTCGATGTAGGTGAACTGATCTGTTTTATTTGTTGAATACAGATATATGAGGGTTTTGTTTTTGTCGGTCTGGTTTTCCTTAATTAGCTTCTCATACTCATCAAATGTAAAATATTTATCTTCTGTGTTCTTCAGGAGAGAGAATTTTGAAGCTTTTTCATAGAACTTCTCTTCGGTTATCATTCCATATTCGATGAACAGTTTAAGATTGTCCCATTTTTTTTCAAATTCTTCCCTGTTATTTTTAAATATCTCATTCAGCCGGTCGGCAACTTTTTTGGTAATATGACTCGATATCTTTTTCACATTCGAATCGCTCTGAAGATAGCTTCTTGATACATTAAGCGGTATATCCGGCGAATCGAGCACTCCATGCAAAAGTGTAAGAAACTCCGGAACTATTCCTTCAACGGAATCAGTTACAAATACCTGGTTGCAGTATAATTGTATCTTATTCTTCTGTATCTCAATGTTGCTTTTGATCTTTGGGAAATAAAGAATACCCGTCAGCTTGAAGGGGTAGTCAACATTAAGATGAATATTGAACAACGGATCATCACCTGAAGGATAAAGCTCCCTGTAAAATTTATTATAATCTTCTTCTTTCAGATCAGCAGGTTTTAATGTCCAGGCAGGCTTGGTGTTATTGATAATTTTATCTTTTCCTGTTTCGACATATTTACCGTCTTTCCATTCTGTTTCTTTTCCAAATGCTATTTCAACCGGAAGAAACTTACAATATTTTTTGAGTAACTGTTCAACTTTGCTTTCCTCAAGAAAATCTTTTGACTCCTTATCAATATATAATATAACATCCGTTCCGATATTTTCCTTTTCAACATTATCAATTGAAAACTCAGGACTTCCATCGCAGCTCCATTTAACTGCCTGGGCACCATCCTGATATGATTTTGAAATTACTTCAACTTTATCGGATACCATGAATGATGAGTAAAACCCCAGACCAAAATGGCCGATAATTGCACCTGACTGGTCCTTATATTTATCAAGGAAATCATTGGCACTTGAAAAGGCGATCTGATTTAGATATTTATCAATCTCTTCCTTGGTCATACCGAGTCCGCTGTCAGAAACTTTAATTGTTTTTTTCTTCTTGTCGACCGATACCCGGATTGTTGTCTCCGCAATCTCTCCCTTATAATCACCGACTGTAGCTAATGTCCTGAGCTTCTGTGTAGCATCAACGGCATTTGATATAAGCTCACGGAGGAAAATCTCATGATCAGAATAAAGGAATTTTTTTATTATCGGGAAAATGTTCTCAGTTGTTACTCCAATCTTTCCGGTTTCCATATCATATATTTTTATAGTTAAACATGAATAATCTGCCGATCACTTTCAAAAGGTGTGCCGTTAGTTTTCTACTGACAAATAGTCACGTTGTCAATTTTTTTTATTCAAATCTGCAATTTCCAATTCCCCTGACCGTAAACGTCAGGGGCCGCCTATCCTTAAAAAAAGGAGGGGAAACTACTAATTTACAATACTTTATCTTTGTAATTAAAAATACTGTGGAAACCTGAACCGGGCAACCAGGATTAAAATCACTGCCAGCAAAAGAAATCCCATGAGAACATAAACTGAAATATTTCTCTTCTTTTTGAAAATGCCAATGCTATGTTCACTTATGAGCTTTTTAACGGTGTTGTGGATCCGAAGGATTGAATTGGCATTTTTTGGAACATAAGCATCAATATTAAACTTCAGAGTTTTCTTTATAACCTCCATTTTATCAGGAGGGCCAAGGAGAATGAGGCCTGTTCCCGGATCGATCTTTTTAATCTCCATCGTTAGCTGATCGATCATTTCGAACTGTTCCTTTGTATCGTGAAGGCCAAGAATTGCAACCTTGCAGAAATTATTATCCTTCTCTGCTGCCAGATGACCGATGAATTCCTCCCGGGTCTGGAAAGACAATACGGTGTACCTTGACTGATCAGTAAACCGTTTTCTGACATCCTCAGAGAATCCTCTGTGATCATCGTAACAGTAAAGGTGAGTTTTTATATTCTTTGCCATAACAGGTATAAGTACTTAAAGTGCCTAGAGTGCCTAAAGTTACTATTAAAATGCTGACATTTCAACCTTTCAACTTTAAGTACTCCAAACTCCAGCTCACTTTAGGCACTTCTTTACTGATTTCTTGCATCTACATTTATTGTCAGTTTCCACAATCCATTCTCATAATTATATGCATCGAATGAATAATCAGGACCATAGTACTGGTGGTCATCCTTATGCGAAGGTGAAAATGGAACCAGATGATCAAAAACGATTGATTTGTCAGATCTGAATCGCAGAGACATCATCGCGTTTGAAGCATATTCGAAGACATCCCTGAATTTTATTTCATTTCCTGAAGAAAACCATTTCCTGCCAAATATAATTGAATCTTCTGGCGAAAAGCTCAGCACTTCAATTATTTTCCTGCTGATAAAGGAGTTGCCATAGTCAATTCCCAGCAATACCCAGCGCAGCTGTTTGTCAATTATGTAAGGTTTTAAATCATAGTATAGTGCTCCATACCAGTTCGATCCGGTGTATGTAGTATCAGTCTTAACCGTATTTTCGTTATAACTGACAGACAATCTATATATCTTGTTTCCCTTTTCAGGTTCCTGTTTCCTGATGAAATAACAATAATACCTGCCTGGTTCATTCTCTAAAACAAGGTTCCATGTAAGAATTTTCAAAAGAGAATCGGGAGACATAATCTGACCAAGGTACCTGAGGTTGGTGAACCTGTGAGCAAATATTGAATCGGACTTGACGTAACCGTCGAGAATCACCCTGATCGAATCATTGATCCGGATCCTGGCAGAATCGTTATAGTTTCCGACAAGTCTGTCAAAAAGTTCTTCGAGAACCATAGGTACATCTTTTACCGAAACCTGCTGGCTCCTGGCTACTCCTGTTGAAAGAAGCACGGATAATAAAAATGATAAGATATATGGTCTCATTTATTACTTGTGTTATTTACAGCATCATTAAGAAGTTTATTCAGCAGGTCAATTGCCAGGAGTATCTCCTCTTCACTTATGATTAATGGAGGCGCTATCCTGAAGGCGTTGTCGCAGAAAAGAAAATAATCAAGAACAAGTCCATATTCAGGTGCATGGGAAATAACATATTTAATATATGCGGGATCAACCAGCTGTACTGCCAGTAACAGACCCTCTCCTCTCACCCTGGAGATCAGCGGGTGTGCAAGTCCCTTTTTAAAAAGGGCTGACTTTGAATTGCAACTCTCAGCGAGTTTTTCGTCAATTATTACATTCAGCGATGCCAGGCCGGCTGCACAACTAACGGGATGTCCCCCGAAAGTGGTAATATGACCAAGCGAAGGATTTGTTACAAGTACCGACATAATCTCTCCTGAAGAGATGAATGCTCCAAGTGGCATTCCACCTCCAAGGGCTTTTGCAAGAAGAAGAATATCCGGAACAACTCCGAATCTGTCGATGGCAAACATACGACCTAACCTGCCAAAACCTGTCTGTATTTCATCAAAGATCAATAAAGCCCCTGTTGAGTTACAGCGCTTCCTGATTTTTCCAAGAAAATCATTTTCGGGGTAAATAATACCGGCCTCACCCTGTACCGGTTCAACAATAACGCATGCAGTGCTCTTATCGATGGCATCAAGGGATACTTCATTGTTAAAATCAATCTGGAACGTGTCCGGCAATAACGGTCTGAATGCATTTCTGTACAATTCACTTCCCTGAATGCTTAATGCACCATGAGTGCTTCCATGATAGGAATTTTTAAACGATATTATACGGCTTTTTCCGGTGTACCTTTTGGCAAGTTTCAGGGCGCCCTCGACTGCTTCGCTGCCTGAATTCACAAAATAGCAGGAATTCAGAGCCGGAGGAAGCAATTCAGTAAGACGTTCAGCATATTTTACCTGTGGGCTTTGAATAAACTCACCATAAACCATCAGGTGCATATACTGATCGACCTGATTTTTAACCGCTTCAACTACTTTTGGATGACGATGGCCCGTATTGCTTACCGAGACGCCTGATATAAGATCAATGTATTTTTCCCCATTTGGCCCATACATGTAAATGCCTTCGGCCCTTACAATTTCCAGCATCATTGGTGCCACCGAAGTTTGTCCCAGGTGCAACAGGAACAGCTGACGATTGGTAAGCATGAGAAGTTTTTGTGATTATCTGGCCATCACATTAATATCATTCAGCAGAGAATCCCTGAATGATTTCCCGACAGGAATGCTTTTCACAACACCGCCTACGATAAGGTCGAGAGTATTTTCTTTAATGGTCTGGATCATGGTCTTGTTAATTATGAATGACCTGTGAACCCTGATAAAAACACCTGAAGGCAATTGATTTTCGATTGCTTTCATGGTAAAATGAATAGTGAATCTGTCATCGTTAGTGTTCAGTGTGACATAATTTTCAAGAGCTTCAATAAATATAATCTCTCTAAGTTTCAGTTTTACAAGCGATGATCCCTTCTTGATGAATATTTCCTCATCGCCGCTGCTTGTAACCTCTTTGCGTGCAAAGTACCTTATCGTCTTATCTATAGCTTTACAGAAACGTCCGTAAGTCACCGGTTTTAGCAGGTAATCGACAACATTGAAGTCAAATGCTTTCAATGCAAATTCCTCAGCTGATGATACAATTATTATATTAGGAGGAAAGTCCAGGCTGCGGATAAAATCAAAACCGTTCAATTCGGGCATCTGGATATCAAGAAGAACAAGGTCTATATCCTGCCTTTTTGTTAAAATATCCCTTGCTGCGACTGAATCACTGAACGTACCAATCAGGTTAAGAGAAGTGGATTTACTCACGTAACCTTCCAGAATTTTGCAGGTCAGAATATCATCGTCAACTATAATGCAGTTCATTTGCAAATTGTTGTTTTGGCAAAGAATTTCTCGACCAAAAATAGTAAATATTTTTTAACAAATTTTAAGAATCAAAGTAAAGTTGAAAATCTTTTATCATTTTATTCGAAAATATAGATTTATTCAACCAAAGTGATTGATATAAAGGATGAATGTAAATCGCAATATTTTTCTCAATTTCTATAATAATTCAGATTTATTTTAAAAAGAATCATCCTGGTTGTTTGTTTTCTTCGCTTTTGATCCCCCGATGGAGGTTAAAAAGATTAAAGAGTCAAATGACCTCCTGTTATTCTTTATGATCAGGCGTGTCTGCAGACAAATTGTGTTTCGCCTGAAGCTCAGCGAGCTTTTTCTTTCCGTAAGTAAGACGGATTATTAAAATAAACAATACCGGTATTATGAAAATGCCCATTGCAGTGGCAGCAAGCATACCCCCCAATACTGACAATCCGATTGTCTGACGGGCAATGGCGCCGGCGCCTGTGGCAAATACCAGAGGAGAAACTCCAAAGATGAAAGCGAATGATGTCATCAGAATAGGACGCAAACGCAACCGAACAGCTTCAATAGTGGCTGCGACAATTTCAATGCCCCGATCGACACGCTCTTTGGCAAATTCTACAATAAGAATAGAGTTTTTAGCCGCAAGACCTATCAGGGTTATCAGACCAATCTGTGCATAAACATTATTTGTCAGAGATTTAGAACATGTCAGCGCCAATATAGCTCCAAAGGCAGCGAGAGGAACTCCCAGAAGAATGGTGAAAGGCACTGTCCAGCTTTCATACAAGGCAGAAAGGAAAAGGAAGACGAATAGTAATGAAAGAATAAAAATATAAGTAGAGGTATTACCCGCTTTCAATTCTTCGCGGCTCAATCCTGAGAATTCATACCCATATCCTTTTGGCAATACTTGCAGTGCGGTTTCCTGCAACGCCTTCAGAGCCTGCCCTGTGCTGTAGCCGGCTTTTGCATCACCGACAAATTCAGCCATCCGGTAAAGATTATAATGAGAAAGCATAGAAGCGCTCTCAGTAACTTTGGAACTCATCACAGAGCTTAAAGGCAACATATTGCCCTGCTGATTCCGGACATAATACTTATCCATATCAACAATGTCATTCCTGAAGAGAGTATCTGCCTGGGCAATTACATGGAAATTCCTGTTATATATGGTGAAGTCATTTATATAGCTGCTGCCCAGAAATGTCTGGATTGTACTAAAGACTTCGTCGAGGCTTACACCCATCTTTTTGCATTTTTCACGGTCGACAGTGAGCTGATAGTTGGGAGTACGCGCATTGAAAAAAGTAATAGCTCGTGCAATTTCAGGACGTTTGCTGGCAGCTGCCATGAATGTATTGACATTTTGTTCAAAAGTTTTTATATCATCATTGCTTTCGCGTTGCTGAAGCTCAAAAGTGAATCCGCCCGTAGCGCCCAGCCCCGGAATAGCAGGAGGAGCAATGACAATAATATTTGCCTCACTGATAGCTGCAAATTTTGCCTGCATCTGGGCCATCAAAGCAGTTATTTGCTCAGATTTGCTCTTACGATCATCCCATGGCATTAACTGGCAGAACAGAGTGCCGCTGTTGGTTTTGGTGGCACCTGACACCACATTAAAACCTGATATAGCAGAATAATGATTTACACCCTTAATTTCGCTTAAAATATCCATTATTTTCTTTAATACATCAATAGTGCGCGAGGTGGAAGAAGCTTCAGGCAACTCAAATGTTATCATTAAACGTCCTTCATCCTCCAATGGAATAAAACCCGTCGGTTTTTTAATAATCATCATATAAGCACCAAAGACAACCAAAACCAGAAGAATGACAATATACCTTGAATGCTTTATTGCAGTCCGGACATTATTCGTGTATCCCTCTGTTCTCTTACTGAACCATTTATTAAAATGAAAAAACAAGTTGTAAAGTCCTCTTGAAGATTCTGTAATATGGTGGGGTTTAAGAAAAAGGGAACATAAAGCCGGAGTAAGAGACAATGCAACAAATGCTGATATGAGAACTGAAATAGCTATTGTTATTGCAAACTGTTGATACAACCTTCCGACAATACCCGGCAAAAACCCGGCCGGCACAAATACCGCAGCGAGCACAAGCGCTATGGCAACAACAGGCCCCGATATATCTGCCATAGCTCTGTGTGCGGCTTCTTTAGGAGGAAGGTGCTGCTCTTCCATATAACGTTGCACTGCTTCGACCACTATTATAGCATCATCCACAACTATACCTATAGCAAGAACAAAGCCGAAGAGTGTAAGCTTGTTAATAGTGAAACCAAGAGGTATGAAGAAAATGAACGTCCCTATTATTGACACAGGGATTGCAATAACAGGAATAATAGTAGAACGCCAGTCCTGAAGGAAGATATACACAACCAGTACGACAAGCGCTAACGCCTCAAGAAGTGTTTTGACAACTTCTTTTATAGATTCCTTTACGACTGTAACTGATTCGAATGGCACCATATAAGCAACATCACTAGGAAAAGATTTACTCAGCTGATCCAGAGCTTTGTAGATTCCATTAGCAACATCAAGTGCATTACTGCCAGGAGTCTGGTATATCATCATGTATGCAGCACGGTGCTTATCAACATACGACACACCTGAATAGTTGAATTTACCTAACTCAACACGAGCAATGTCCTTTAAATAAACAATAGAACCGGCAGCAGGATTTGTCCTGACGATAATGTTTTTAAAATCATCCACGCTGCTTAGTCTTCCATTTACCCTTGCCGTGTATTCAAAGGGCTGACCCGTAGGCTGAGGCGGAGTGCCAATTGAGCCGGCAGCCACCTGTACGTTCTGCTCCTGAACAGCATTTAAAACATCAGCAGCTGTTAACCCGAGGCTGGCCATTTTATCGGGATTGAGCCAGATGCGCATACTGAAATCATCAGTCCTTGCAAAAATATCCCCTACACCTTTTACTCTCAAAAGAGCATCCCTGACAAATATATTGGTATAATTATCAAGAAACTGAATGTTATGGGTGCCTTTTGGAGAGTAGATAGCAACATTTAAAAGGCCGCTAGGATTACGCCTTCGGACTGTAATTCCCAGTCTTTTAACTTCATCAGGCAGAATGGGAGTTGCAATATTTACCCTGTTCTGAACTTCAGTAGTGGCTATATCAACATTAGTGCCTATATCAAAATAAACATTCAAAGTCGAACGTCCATCATTAGTGCTGTTACTCTGGATAAAATTCATGCCGGGAACTCCATTGACCTGTATTTCTACCGGAGTAGTGACAGTTTGTTCAACAGTTGTGGCGTCAGCACCAGTATACTGACTTGATACCTGTACTACAGGCGGAGTAATATCGGGATACTGGCTGATGGGCAGGTTAAGTATGGCCAATGTTCCTACAATCACCAGCACCATGGAAATTACAATTGCCGTGATCGGACGTTTTATGAAGGTATCGGCTATCATGAAATATGTTTCAAGCTTTTAAATTGTTTCCTATCCTTAATATTCAAATTATTGTTTTCGTGGTGAAGCAATACTTATTTCTGAACCATCGTGCAGTTTCTGTATACCGTCAACTGCGATTGTTTCATCACCGCTGAGCCCTTTCAGAACAATAACTTTTTCATTAACTCTGGGGCCCAATGAAACTTTCACTTGTTGAACATTCTTATCTTTAACTATATAGACAAAGTATTCACCCAGTTGTTCCAGAACTGCCTTATATGGAATGAGCACCTGCGTACCTGAATTTGCATTCAGCACAAGAACCTTGCAGCTCATGCCTGCTTTTAATATTCTTTCGTTGTTAGGAACGGTTATTCTGACCCTGATTGTACCTGTCTGAGGGTCAACTGCTCTGTCAATTACGCTGATTTTTCCTATATTAGGATATATTGAATTATCCGGCATGGAGATTTTGAAAGTCGTATCATTCCCGGAAATTAGTTCCTTCTCCAGTTGCCGGAAACGGCTAAGCTCAGTTTCGCTTATTTCAAAATCAACACCCATTGGGTCATTTGATGAAATAGTATTTAACAGGGTTTGTCCCGGAGTTATGAGAGCTCCCAGCCTGACACTGGAAAACCCTATTGTTCCGTCAAATGGCGCATTTATTAAAGAATATTCATAATCAGTTTTAGCTTTTATCAGCTCTGAATTCGCAGCATCCAACTGCTGTTTGGCATTTTTAAGATCTGTCATTGCATTGTCAAAAAGCTGTTTTGCTACAGCATCCTTGCCGGCAAGATCGGTGTAACGGTCGGCATCGCGCTGAACTTTCTCAAGATTGGCTTCAGCAATCCTGACATTTGACTGGGCTTCCTGATAAGCAGCCTGGTATTTGCGACGGTCTATCTCATATAATTTCTCTCCTGAATGAATCTCTTTCCCCTCAGTAAAATATATTCCTGTTATATATCCACCCACCTGTCCCCGCAGCTCTACTTCTTTTAAAGCCACAATATTTGCAGGATAGGAATTATAGAATATAGCTTTTGTCAGGCTGGCATTTGTAACAGTCACTGGTACGGCTGGCACTCCCGTCTTTTTATTTGCAGCATCGCCACCGCAGGAAATCAAACCTGCAGTCAGTGCAAAATATATTATTATATGAGATATTTTATACATAGTATTACAAATTTTAAGTCGGCTGTAAGCTCTCAATAAAAAATGGTTGTCGTAAATTATCAATTTATTTTTATGTCTCCTGAAGCCTTTTCCAGATCCATCTTACTGGAAAGTACCTGAAAAAGAATATTTAAATAATTAAGTTCAGCTGTCCGTAAATCTGTTTCAGAAATTATAACTTCCAGATATGCCTTAATTCCTTTATCATACTGAAACTTCACAGTATTAAATATATCTTTCGCTATTGCGATATTTTTTTTTGCTACTCTCAGCTCGTTCAGGTTACTTTTATACCCTGCAAGAGCCTGACTGTATTCACTGTTTATTGCACTTTTCAGATAATCCATTCCGAGTTGAAGTCTCTGATACTGAAGCTTTGCCTTGCTAAAATTCTCCTGCCTGCTCATTCCCTGAAACAGCGGAAGCGTTAATTTCAATCCCAGGAGGGAGGTCGGATTGTTATTAGAATATAAACCGGATAACTGGTCACCACTGAATGTTGGATCGTAGTTATAAAAAGCAGACAAAGTAGGAAGAAATGACCACCTGTAATAGCTGATCCCCAGATTCTGTAGTTTCAGGGAAGTCTGCAACAGCTTATATTCAATTCGATTGCCGTAATCCAGATTCTTTGTTGTATCAATTAATATTTCGCTTTCAAATCTGGAAGAATCATATAACACAGTTAATTGTTTTTCAGGAACCACTCCCATGAGATGTTTCAAAACGGAATATTTAGCTTTCATTGCTTCTTCCGTTGATCTTCTTTGTGCCTGAGCATTGCTGAGTGATATTTCAGTGCGCTGATAGTCGATTTTATCTGTCAGTCCATTCTTATAAAAACTGTAAGCATCTTTATAATTTTTCTGAAGGCGAAGTATATCTTCATTCAGAACATTAAGCTGTTCCTCTGTCAGCAGTACATCGAAAAAAGCTTTGGTTACATCAACATACGTATTAATTTTTGAATTTTCTGTGTTTTCAGATGCCTGATTGCGAAGTTCTCTTGAAGTTCTGGCAGCAAAGAATAAACTGTTGCTATATAAAGTCTGGTTCGCTGAAAATACCCCTGATGATACATTTGTCGGTGTGGAGGGCAAAGCTATATAAGGAGTGTATGCAGGAGGATTGTTCAGGTTTGGATAATAGGCTGTCGGGACCTGAAGAAAATGTTGCACATTTGCATCAACTTCCAGTTGCGGATACCAGCCTGACAAAGCTATTCTTATATTTCTTCTGTTGATATCCTCATCCAGTAATGACTGTTTAATCAATGACTGGTTAGCCAGTGCATAAGTTATGCATTGTGATAATGTAACCTTAGAAGGAAGGGTATCATGAGCTGTTTGTCCTGTCAAAAAACTTGAAATAACAAGAAATAATACACTTATCAGGCCACACCGTTTTTTCTTAAATATGGGATATTCTATAACCATTTTATGAAAGAAATATTTCACTTCTGAATACTTTCTGATTTAAACTCAATTTAAATTTTTAAGATTGAGATGCAAATATAAACGAATTAATGTAACATTTTATTAAAACATTTTGAAGAATATCTGAATAGAAGAACTAGTTTGTTGCTGTACTGATTTCTTCAACAATTTCGGGCTGTACAGATCTCAGCTTTACATAGGCTGAATGAACCATTTTATTTAATTCGGGAAGTTTATATGCAAAGAGGAGAGCTCCGATAATACAGGATATTCCACCTATTAATATTGTATGTGACACACCTATTATTTTTGCCAGCCCTCCTGCCAGCAAACTTCCAAATGGAGCTGTGCCCATAAATGCCATTGTGTAAAAGCTCATGACACGGCCGCGTTTATCATCATCAACAATTGTCTGTAAAATGGTATTGCTTGATGCCATCTGTAACATCATCCCAAGCCCTGTTATTACCAATAACGCTAATGAAAGCAAAAAGATCCGTGAAAAAGAAAATGTGATAAGCCCCAGACCAAAAATACCGGCAGCCAGAGGAATAACTTTGATAAGTCCTTTGGCATTTTTTCTTGATGCAAGATAAAGAGCTCCTGTCAGGGCACCCATACCTGTAGCTCCCATAAGAAATCCGAAAGTATGCGAACCTCCATGCAGTATTTCTTTGGCAAAAACAGGCATTAGAACCGCATATTGCATTCCCATCAGACTGACTATGCTGAGCAAAAATATTATATATTTTATTGGAGCAAAACCAAAAGCATAAGAAAATCCATCCTTCAGCTCTTTTAAAACATTAGTATCTTTTCTTTTAATTTTTCTTGGCTTTACTTTCATAAGCAGCAGAGATGCAATGACAAAAAGATAGCTTAATCCATTAAGCAGAAAACAGATTCCTTCACCTGTAAGCGCAATTAGTACACCTGCGATAGACGGTCCAAGTAATCTGGCGCCATTGACCATTGATGAGTTTAAGGCAATGGCATTTCCGAGGTCTTCCTTTTTTTCTAC